>NC_010628.1:0-337083 GCF_000020025.1 Nostoc punctiforme PCC 73102
ATGTATCGTTGCTTCTCCGTGTCAGTCGGTGAGTGTTAGGATCTTGCCTACTGGGTATGTCCCAAAATGATTACAACTTAAAAGCTTATTCTAGGTCTAGCGTGTCTGGATGCTAAATTGATGCTTTATCTTCTATTGTGACGATTAGCAGCAAAGGTGGTGGATAATGGAAATTCCCATAGAAAGTCTGTGGAGTCAGGTACTAGAGCGCCTACAGGTTGAACTATCCCGACCGACCTTTGAAACTTGGATAAAAACTGCTAGTGCGGAGCGATTAGAAAATAATTGCTTAGTAATCCGCACTCCTAACCCTTTTGCTCGTAATTGGTTACAGAAGTATTACATCAATACCATTGCTCATGCAGTACAAGATATTCTCGGTCATCCCGTAGGAATTTACATTACTGTTGCTCAAGGTGATGAAGTTTCTCATTTTAGTGAACGGGAGGTTTCTTGGGAATCAACAAATCCTAGCAGTATTCCAGAATCCTTACCTCATCACAATCATAAAACTACTGAATTAAATTCTAAATATGTCTTTTCACGATTTGTAGTTGGTGCCAACAATCGGATGGCTCACGCTGCTTCTTTGGCAGTTGCAGAATCTCCCGGTAAAGAATTTAATCCTTTATTTTTATGCGGTGGGGTAGGTTTAGGGAAAACTCATCTGATGCAAGCTATTGGTCATTATCGCTGGAAAATTTGTCCTGATTGTAAAATATTTTATGTTTCTACTGAACAGTTTACTAATGATTTAATTACAGCGATTCGTAAAGATAGTATGCAAAGTTTTCGAGAACATTATCGAGCTGCTGATGTTTTATTAGTTGATGATATTCAGTTTCTTGAAGGTAAGGAATACACTCAAGAAGAATTTTTTTATACTTTTAATACTTTACATGAAGCTGGGAAACAAGTTGTGATTGCTTCCGATCGTCCTCCTAACCAGATTCCTAGCTTACAAGAACGTCTTTGTTCTCGGTTTTCTATGGGGTTAATCGCAGATATCCAAAAGCCAGATTTAGAAACTAGGATGGCAATTTTGCAAAAAAAAGCCGAGGATGAAAATATTCGTCTTCCCCGCGATGTGATTGAATATATTGCTTCTAACTATACTTCTAATATTCGAGAATTAGAAGGAGCTTTAATTCGGGCGGTGGCTTATATTTCTATTTGGGGCTTACCGATGACGGTGGAAAATATTACACCTGTTTTAGAACCGCCTAACGAAAAAATGGCAGCTAGCCCAGAAGCAATTTTAAAGGTCGTAGCGGATAATTTTGATGTTTCAATAGACGATCTCAAAGGTAACTCACGACGAAGAGAGATTAGCTGGGCGCGTCAAATTGGAATGTATCTCATGCGTCAACACACATCTCTGAGTTTGCCGAGAATTGGCGAGGAGTTTGGTGGTAAAGACCATACAACGGTAATCTATAGTTGCGATAAAATTACCCAACTCCACCAGGGCGATCGCACTTTAGCACAAACTCTCCGCCAACTGAGCGATCGCATCAACATGACTAGCCGTTCTCAAAAATCATAGGAAAAATATGCTGATGGGGTGATTGTTTCCCCGTCAGCGCTGCGCGAACAGACCTCAAAGGGAAGCGACACGAGCGATTTAAAGACGCTCGGATGATTTATTCCGTGGTGGTAAACCTCGCGCAACAGAAGCTTTAAAGGATGATGAGCGCGATTACCACTTTATAAATGGTCTCTAAATATATTTTCTATATTTTCGAAAATAAAATCGGAGTTTTATATGTCGAGTAAAAAGAAAGAACCAATTGGATGTGGATGCTCAAATATTCCGATTTCTATAATCCTAATTATCTTAGGAGGTGGTTATTGGTGGTTTAGCCAGAAAGGATATCCAGAAATTAGCAAGTTTTTAGATAATAGCAAAAATATAAACATACATATTCCTAAGCCTACTAAAACTAGTTTTTCAACTATTAATACAACTCCTTATATAACACCAATTCCTTCTTTAGCAAGCACTCCAACTTTTACTGATAATCCGAAAATAATCCCAGATAAAAAAATACTATTGCTTCAAACAGCTTGGGAGAAGAAAGTAATTAGAGGAATTTATTTAACTCGCTACCAAATTACCAATAATGCCAACGAACAAACGATTCGTGAAAGAGTTCGTTACTATCACTCTCAAGGAATTAATACAATTATTCATGGCGTTTGGGGTAATGGTTGTACTATGTACAATAGCGAAGTAATGCAGCAAACTTTCGGGTATAAAAGTTGTCCAAATCAATTTCAAGAGCAATGGTTAAATTGGTTGATTGATGAAGCACATAAGCAAGGAATGCAAGTTCATGCTTACTTCGAGAAGGGAATTAAAATAGATAAGAATAGCCCAATTTTTGATTTAGCAATTTTCCGGAAATGGATTGTTCCAGGAGTGGATAAAACCTACTCTGGAATCGATCATTATGTACTTGATGTAGAAATTCCTGAAGTTGCTAATCTTTTTCAAAATATCTTAGTAGAGTTTGTCAAAAAATATCCTGATATTGATGCAGTTCAATGGGATGATTATCTGGGTTATTATGCTGAATTATCTGGAAAAGTTGACCGCACTGCAAATTTAACTAAATTTGTACAACAAATGGTAACTTCTATGAAAAAAGCTAATCCATCAGTAAGTTTTGATATTTGCCATCATAACCCCTATTGGGCTAAAAAATATTTTGCAGCTGACTGGGAAAAATGGGGTGCAGATCGTATATTTATTCAAGCTTATAATGATAGTAATTTTGTTGAAGAGTTAAATTATGCTCAAAAATATGCTGGAGTTGCGATTACAGATCGGCAACTGGGTCGGTTAAAAGAATTAGTTGATAACCCAAAAATTAAAAGCATCTTAGTTTTTCCATTTTCGGGAAACCCAGAAGAAACAGCTTCTAGCTTAAAAAACTCACTGTGATGTGGGAGCAAATATTCTGAGTGAGGAAACAAAAGATAATGAAGTAAGCGTGATTTAAAAGAGTTTTTAAGAGTGCGGAAGAGTAAGTAAGTTGGCACAATAAAATCAAACTATGTAAAGAGAAATGAACTAGCTAAAACCCTTATACCTATTGACTGTTGCCTATTGCCTTATCCCAACGACAATTATTTACGTCCACTTACTTAGTAAATCTGGTTTATTAAAAGAGGTATAAACCCAACTCAACTTAAAACAATTCAAAATATTCTCTTTGCTCCCAATTAGTCACCTGCTTTAAATACTCTTCTGGTGGCTGATCGGCGACGGACTGCAAAAAGCGATTAATTTCACTCTCTTTCATCTTAATGATGAAGTTTATGAACTGCTGCCCCATTTTTTGAGGAAAAAGTTCGCTTTGGCTCAAATATGAAATCGCCTCTGACAAACTTTTGGGTAAGATCGGATTTTCTGTAGTATAAGGTTCCTCTGTTGGAGAGCCAGGATCAAGTTTACAATCTACACCATCTAAACCAGAAATCAATTGCGATGCCATATAGAGATAGGGATTGGCTGCTGGTTCTCCAACTCGGTTTTCAATGTGGGTACTGGGGTCATCAAAACCGCCTTGTAATCTAATCATTGCCCCTCGGTTTTCCAATCCCCACCCCGCACGGTCAGGGGCTAGGGAATAAGGTCTAAATCTTTTGTAGCCGTTAATTGTTGGGGTTGTGAATACAGAAGCAGCATTGGCGTGTTTAAGAAGACCACCAACGAAGTGTTTAGCTAAATCTGACGTGAGGGTTTGGGAGTTTGCAGACATAAAAGCGTTCTCGCCTGTGGTAAGGTCTACAAGGGATTGGTGCAAATGCCAGCCATTAGAAGAAGAACCTTGCAATCCTGGACGACACATAAATGATGCGATGTAACCTTGTTGACGACAGATTTGCTTGGTTGCCATTCGAAATATCATCATTGTATCGGCAGCTTGCAATGCAGGAATCGGGTCAAAAGTAAATTCAAATTGACCAACACCCCCTTCGTTTTCTACACTCCTTAAAGGCAATTTCATTTCAACTAAATTCTCTGCCAGAAGGCCCAGCAAATCTTGAATCTCTGGATTGTGTGATTCTAAAAGGTATTGGAAGCTATGGTCTACAGCGCTAACTTTAGCAGGTTCACCGGGTTTTCCAGAACTACCAACATTAGCGATCGCTAACATCGGATCTTCCAACTTTGCTAGATACCACTCAACTTCTAAGCCGACAATATGCTCCAATCCTCTTTGATGTAAATCTATCAATGATTGGCGCAAAATACCGCGACTAGAAAAGGGCATTGGCTGACCATTCTGAAAGTACTCATCACAGAGAATAAAGCCAGTACGTTTTGCCCAAGGCACAATTTTGAATGTATCAGGATCAGGAACAGCCACAAGATTTGGCGCACCTGTCATCAAAGGCATATCTAAACTACCACCGGGAACAAATGGGTTAAATACTATTGCACCACCAGTATCTAACAGGAATGTCCCTGTGCTGATTTGCATACCGTTTTCCAGGGCGCTGAAAAAAGCTTGGGGTAAGAGTGACTTACTGCGAACAATGCCATGCTGGTCTGACCAAGCGGTACGAATCAACAATAAATCCTGTTCTTTAACAATAGTCTTAATTTTTTCAGATGCTTCTTTTTGGATTTCTGTCCACAGGTGATGACGCTCAATAAATCCAGGTCTTTTCATTGGGATTGTCTAATCATGTTCAACTGCTTGTGTGGTTAGTTTGACACTTATTTCGCCAGTTTCGTGAATAATATGGAACTAGTAGTCTGTCCCAAAAGTTTTGATAGGTGAATCACTTTTAAATTTCTCTTCTTTACCTCTTCTACTTTGCGCTCTTTGCGCCCTTTGCGGTTCGTTCTTTTATCCCTCAGAATTAATGGGACAGACCACTAGTCTTCAAGCGTGGCGTAAAGTAAATCACAGAGGGTACGGTAAACCTATATCTAACCTATTTCCAAGAGCAATGTGATTTTGTTAGTAGTTTTGTAGGTTGGGTGGAGTGAAACGCAACCCAACATTACCACCTTATTTATGTTGGGTTACACTATCGCTGCACCCAGCCTTGTATCTTACATAAATATATCTTTTAAAAAACTCTTGGTTTCAACATAGATGAGGTTTATTTCATATTTCCTATTGCCTATTGCCTATTTTCTATTGCCTTATCCCAACGACAATTATTTACGCCTACTTACTTAGTTTGAGTAAACGATCGCTCGCTGCTTGTAATGTCTCAGGTGTCTTGCTAAAGCAGAATCTGATCAATGAATGGCCTTTTTCTGGTTGGCTGAAAAAGCTGGAACCAGGAACTACGGCAACACCAATATTTTTAATTAGATGGTAAGTGAATTCAATATCTGTTTTGTAGCCAAATTTAGAAATATCTGCAAGAACATAATAGGCTCCTTGGGGAAGGAAGTAAGGAATGCCAACTCCATCAAGTATCTGTAAGATCGAGTCTCGCTTCTGGTGATAAAGTTTGCCTAGTTCTTCATAATAGGATGGTGGTAGTTGCATCGCGGTAACTCCGGCTCGTTGCAATGGTGCAGGAGCGCCAACGGTAAGAAAATCATGGACTTTGCGAATGGCTCCCGTTAATGCGGGGTTTGCCAAAATGTAACCAACTCGCCATCCGGTGACACTATAAGTTTTGGATAGACCGTTAATGGTAATGGTGCGTTCTTCCATACCGGGAAGGGTCGCTAGGGCAATATGTTGAGTGCCATCATAGAGAATATGTTCGTAGATTTCATCTGTGAAGGCTAACACATCCCATTTTTGACAAAGTTCAGCAATTAAGGTGAGTTCTTCACGGGTAAAAACTTTGCCGGTGGGGTTATGGGGTGTGTTGATAATAATAGCTTTGGTATTAGCATTGAAAGCTTGATGCAACTGTGCTTCATCAAATGTCCAATGGGGAGGATGCAGTGTTACGTATCGGGGTGTAGCACCAGCTAAAATCGCATCGGGGCCGTAGTTTTCGTAATAAGGCTCAAATACAATTACTTCGTCACCAGGATCGACTGTCGCCAGCATTACAGATGCCATTGCTTCTGTGGAACCACAGGTGACGGTGATTTGGGTTTCAGGGTCGATATCTAAGCCGAGATACCAACGAACTTTGCTAGCGATCGCATGACGAAATGCGCGTAGACGTGAAGCGGCTTGTCGTCAGACATCGCCCCAAGTAATGGCATACTGGTTGACATCTGCCTCTATTGCTTCATTTGCTGCCTGTTTCAACTCCAAGGGACATGGAAAATCAGGGAACCCTTGAGCCAGATTTACTGCACTATATTGCAGTGCCACCCTTGTCATTTCCCTAATTACCGACTCTCTAAACTGGTCTGCCTTCGCTGATATTTTTTTACGCCCAATCTCACTCCCCTACCTCCGTTAATCTCGATTACAGTTATGCAGGAATTTTTCTAAAACCCATAATACCGATAGCTTTATCGTAGTATACTCAAATTCGAGATTCAGAGGGAATGCAACCTTATAATCTATATACTTAATTATTGATATTAATAGTCAATTACTGAAGTACCAGTCCAGAATTATCATGAAATCTTTGCACCGTCCCGATCTTTATAGCTGGTCTAATTTCAATCCGGCAAGAAATATTGATTTCAATGGGATTGCCTGGATTCGCCCAGATGGAAACATCTTGATTGACCCAGTAGCCCTATCAAACCATGATTGGAATCATTTGAAATCCCTCGGTGGTGTAGTCTGGATTGTGCTGACGAATTCTGAGCATGTCAGGGCAAGTAAAGATATTGCCGATCAAACTTATGCTAAGATAGCTGGTCCAGTGGCAGAAAAAGACACTTTTCCCATACCTTGCGATCGCTGGCTGTCTGATGGTGAAGAATTTGTACCAGGGCTGGAGGTGATTGAACTCCACGGCTCGAAAACTCCCGGTGAATTGGCTCTGTTACTGGAAGAGACAACTTTAATTACAGGGGATTTAGTCAGGGCACGTAAAGCAGGTAGCTTAACTATATTGCCAGATGACAAGCTACTGAATCGAGAGGAGGCTGTTGCTTCTGTTCGCAGGTTAGCAGAACTGAGTCGAGTTGAAGCAGTGTTGGTGGGGGATGGTTGGCCCGTCTTCCGCGATGGACGCGATCGCTTAGAGGAACTTGTAGCGACGCTGTAAATGGGTGGGGCGATGCCTATGTTCAGGGCTAGCCCTACGCTCAATTTTTACTGAGTGTTAATATCATCGCAGAGGGTGCGATCGTTTTTCATATTAGGGTTATTTTTCAGATAACCAGATGCCAATTTACAGGCACGCTTGAGTAAATCATCTAAATTATTATTAAGATATATTTTTCCCTCATTGCTATTAAGCTCAATTGTCTTATTGGTATTAAGGTTAAATCGCTCGCCTAAGAAAGAACTGATGGGATAGAGTAAGTAAGGATCTTTCGTAAACCAACTATTGAGAAAATATAGACCTGTATTATAATCAGAACCAACAGCTAGCATTTTGTTGTCATTATCAAAACTTAAAGTATTACTGCTATAATCGGTTTTTAAGGGTTCAATTTTTCCATTATCTAAATTCCCCAATTTAGCAGAAGAACCACTAATAAAGGCAATTTTCTTATCATCAGCTTGGAAGCGTATATTTGTAATTTTATCAGGATCGCGGATGGTTGGTTTTTGTAATTTACCATCAAGATTCCAGAGTCTTATAATTTGATCGTCACTAGCAGAAGCAATAATTTTCCCATCATGAGTGAAACTCACACTATTGACTTTATCACCGTGTTTTATAATCGGTTTAAGCAATTTACCATTTCTATTCCAAAACCTTACTGTTTTGTCGTCACTAGCAGAAGCGATGATTTTTTTATTAGGGCTGAACGCAACACTATTAACCCAATCAGTATGACCCCATAAGGTTGCTAGCGGCTTGCCTTTTAAATCCCAAAGTTTTAAACTATCATCTTTACTAACGGAAGCAACTGTTTTTTTATTAAGACTAAACCTAATAAAAGAATCTATATTATTACATGAAAAATTTGCGTGACCTTTAATAGATTTTAACTCTTGAAACTTGGCACTATCTTCAATACTCCAAAACTTCATAACATACTTAGAGCGATAAATCTCATTCGACCAATAAGTTTTGCAGCTAGTAGCACCAATGATTTTTCCATCAGAACTAAAGCTAACCTTATCAATGCTAATATCATCATTTATTCCATTACTAAATCCTGAAAGTTGTTTGATAAAATTACCGTTACCGTTATAGATGTTCACAGTGTTATCAGCACTTGCAGAAGCAATATATTTATTATCAAAACTAAACGCAACATCATTAACACCTTTAATGTGTTTTTGTAAAGTTAGAGGTTCATAGTTATATTTTTTAAGCAAAAGCTGATTTATATCCCAAATTTTTATAGTATTATCAGCACTGCTAGTTACAATTTTTGTACCATCATGGCTAAAATCTACTTTTGTGATTGTGTCATTATGTCCTTTGAGTGTTGCGCGTGGTTCTCCTTCAACAGTCCATAGCTTGACAGTATAATTCTGGTTAATAGAAGTAATGTACTTGCCATTAGGATTAAATTTTGCGCTGATCATGCCATAGTTATCAATAGATTGAAGCGGTTCGCTATTGCTGATATCCCAAATTTTTATCTCACCACTATTAGCGCTAACTGACATGAGCTTTTTGTCATCTGGACTAAACTCTACGCTTTGTACCTTGGCATTATGTCCAATCAATGGCTTAACGGGAGTACCATCACTTTTATAGAGTTTAACTAAATTGTCATCACAGATAGCAAGCATCTTGCTATCATGACTAAATATAACAGTTGTAACTTTATCACTATCTGTTTTCAAGGCTTGAATTAAGCTGCGATCGCGGCTATTCCAAAGTTGCACTTTATTGTCATCACTGATAGTAGCTATTATCTGACTATTAGGGCTAAAGCTCACATTGGTAACTTGTTTTGTGTTTCCCTTTAAATGTCCTATAAATGTTCCGTCACTACTGCGCCAGAGTCTAACAAAATTATCTGCACTGGCAGCAGCAACCAAATTACCATCAGGGCTAAAGTCAATGGTTGTGATCTTATTGGTGCTACCTTTTAAAGTAATTTCCTTGTTGGTATCTAGTTTCCAGAGCTTTAAGATATCGTCAGGGCTTCCAGTTGCAAGTGTTTGATTATCTGGACTAAAGCTAAGAATTGAACTATCTCCTCGGATAGTTTTAATGTGAGTGCCATCACGGTTTTGAAGTTCTATACTATTGTCAGAACTGCCAAGAGCGACTGTTTGACCATCAAAACTAAACCTTATTTTCCTATTTATATCTTCATCTCTATCGGTTCTCTGGAACGAAGGTAATTTATTGTCGTCAATATCCCAAATCTTCACAACTCCATCTTTACTAGCTGATGCAAGTAGCTTGCTATCAGGACTGAAGCTTGTATAAGTAATGCTATCATCATGTTTAAAAATATTGTAATTAGAACATTGACCTTGAAATATTATAGTTTCAAAGAAAGTTTTCTTATCTTCACTATCCTGGAATATGCTTAATTGATTATCAAGACTATTATTTAAAAAATCTTTCAATCCAAATGAATTCTTACAAACATTTTCAGCACTTTTGATGAGGTGTGGTTTATCATCAGTAGACCAAACTCTTAGGTTTCCCTGTTTATTAAACAAGCTAATAGCATCACCACTGTTGTTGAAATTCATGGTAAATGTGCCAGAATCATAAATCTCAGTAGGCTTATTTTCAAGTTTTTTTGGTGTCAGTTTCCAAAGTTTAACAGTGTCATACCGTCCCCCTGTAGCAACTGTCTTGTTGTCAGGACTAAAATTTACAATTATGTTTTTGTCATTAAATCTTTGTGGTAAGCTCTTAAGCTTACCATCTTCCCAACTCCAGATTTTAACTGTTTTATTCTTAGTAGTAGTAGCTAGTAGTTTATCGTTAGGACTAAATGTAATGAAGCCTAGACCATCTTTATCGATTTTCAAAATTTTTATTGGTTTAAATTTAGGAGTACTCCAGCTTTTACGTTCTGGAATATTCCAGATTTTTGCATTACCATCTTCGCTGACGGTAGCTAACATTTTTCCATCAGAGTTGAAGCTAATAGATGTTACACTTTTTTTGTGAGCTGACCAGATCCTTTCTTGACCATCAGAAATATTCAATATTTTGACTTTGCCATCTTCACTTGCCGTAGCTAACATTTTGCTATCTTGGCTAAAGCTAAGGGCTGTAATTGCTTTATCATACCCTTCTATACGGTTGATTTCTTTAATTTTATGAATTGCATTACTCAGATTTGAAATAACCTTTAGCCGAGTTTCAGGTATCACCCCTATTGATAAAAACTTTAGTTTTTTACCTACTTTAATAGCTGATACTAGCTCTCCAAGCCCTATGTCATCTTTTGAAGAAATATCTGATGTCAGAGAAGTGTTGATGTAAGCTGCTGTAACCCCTACTGCAATTACACTTATTGCAGTTATTAATCCTATTAATGTAACAGTTTGTTTGCGTGCAGTTCTTAGCTGTTGTGTCAAAACCTGATTAAGTTTGGCTTCGGTGAGTTTTCGTTGTTCTTTCTCCTTCTCTAACTCAGCAATTAATCGGGCTGATTGTTGTTCACGAACAAATGGTACTAAATAGTCATGAACTAATTGATATCTATCAGCCGGAAATCCTGGTACTTGAAATACTAAGCCTGATTTCACCAGGATTTTCAAAATTAAATCTAATCTTGCAGGCTCTAATGCTAAATCTGCTTCTAATTCAGCACGATTTTTCAGAGGACGAGTATTATTTTCATCAGTTAACAAATACAAAACTAGCTTGGCGAACTGTTCGTTATTGTTACCACAGTCTTTAACTACTTCTTCTAAGAATCGCCCTACTAATTTTTCTTTAGGGCCTTGTTCTTGGTACTGAATCAAAGTTGTAATTTTCTCAGTTTGTAGTTGTGCTCCTACAACTTGTAATTCAATGGGGCGAATTTCGTTGAAATCTCTAGCTAAATCTCGTACTAGCTCATCAATTAGCGGTGGCTCTAGATAAAACTGAGAACTTTCTGTTAAGCTTTGAATTACAGAGCGAGCATCTTCAGGCGAAAAGTTCCCTAAGTAATAAAGAATTTTTTTATCTAATATGTTGTTATCAATTGCATCCAAATGAGTTAGGCGATTACACTCTAGTAAATAATGGAGATAATCTTCTCTAAGAGAGAGAATAATTTTTACATAAGGAATATTAAGACAATCTCGGATAAATTCAAAAAAAGGTCTCCTTTTATCTTGGTCTTTATAAGCAAAGAAGAACTCTTCAAACTGGTCAAAAATCAGAACAGTTAACAAACCTTTCTCTATATTTTTGTTCAACTCTTCTACAAAACCTGCCATCGAGTCTAAGAACAGAGGAAAACTTAAGCCTCTAACTTCTTCTAATGATTCTACGAAGCAAGTTCCTAAAACTTTTGTCCAATCTGTATAAACTTGCAACAGAACAGGCACGACATCACGAGCATCTATGGCTCTTTGTTTTAAAGCTGGTAATAGCCCTGCCTGAACCAGGGAACTTTTACCTACTCCTGATTGACCATAAATGACCGTCAGTTTGTGGTCATCACGACTAATTCTTTCAATTAATCGATTCACATCTTGCATTCTTCCAGAAGCAGCAATCTCTTGGGTTACTGCTGCTTTTGGATCGGGTACTGCAAGTCCAGGATTAATAACTTGGAGTTTAGATTGTAAGCGTCCTGCGCCTACAAAAGCTCGTAGTCCATACTGTTGCTCAATTGAACGTTGCTCTAGTTTAACTTGGAATGCTTCTAAATAGTTACCTTGGTCAAAGTAGAGCGATCGCAGTTTCGCCAAAATGCGAATATATAGTAGTGGATCGTGTTGAGGATTACTTTCAGAACGAGCGGTTTCTAAATTAGCGATCGCCTCTGGAATCTGATTGAGATTTTGTTCAGCTTCTGCCAATAAAAGTAAGTATAAATTTTTATAAGATTTGCGTTCCCACTCCCAATTAATTATTTCTTCTGAAGAAATATTGGCATTCGTTTGTAATGCTAGTTCTGCATATTCTTTAGCCTCTACCCATTGAGATTTTTTCAGCACTACCTCAGCCATTAATCCATAACTGTAGCCAAGTCTGATTGGTTCAGGGTAAATTTGGTGTAGCTCAATAGCTACTAACGCAACTTTTTCTAACTCATCCCACGCTTCTAATCTGGTTAAAACTTCACCCCAAGCGTTAATAAATTTTGCTGCTAAATTTGGGTATTTGTGCTGCCTAAAACCCTCAACACATTTTTGAAAGTAATCTTTAGCTTTTAGACAAGCTTCGTAATATTCAGAACGATGCAAAATCGCATACTGTTCCCACCAAAAACCAAGATGCCAAAGTAAACATCCGTAACGTTTCAAATCATCAGATGACACATTTTGTTTATTTTTGACTTTCTTTTCCCAAACAGTTATACTTTGCTCATAATAATTTTTCGCTTCAGATTTATGTCCATTAGCATCTGCTTCCCGACCTAGCAAAAATTGTAAGCTTGCCTCTAGTTCAGGCTCTAATTTTTCTATAGATATTTGTAAATCCCTAACAGCAGATTCAATTTCCCCTAAATGGAGAATACCAAGGTCAAGATTGAGGTAAGCATTATCGAGAAACTTTCCAGCACCGACGTTAAGAATTGCTGCAAATAGGGAATTAACAATTTGGTGCAGATTGTTGATTAACTGATTCGTAGCAATTTTAAACTTAATTGAGTTACCTGTCCAACTCTTAAAATCAGGCATCAATTGAATCAATTTTTGGAAGGTTGGATCATTTACCCAAATAACTATCGGAAACTGGAAATTCTTACGAAATTCCTCTCTTACCTGATTTGTAGAAATTAAAAGTTGGTCAATTGCATCTACTAATTCCAAATCAAATATCATCAAAGCTTGAGGTAGTTGATTTCCCAGGTTAGCTTCAATTGTCGTGTAAAGTGTTTTGATAGATTTTGACAGATGTAGCTCTCGAATCTCAACTTGACATTCTTCTTTGATCTGCTGCACCATCTGGTCTCGCAAACTGCAATAGTTACAACGTGCCAAAATTAACGCAAAGTGTCCCTGAGAATTTGTAATTGAGCGGATTAGTTTTTTCAGGGAGCGTTCATTGTAGACAACTACATCTTCAGGTTGATAAGAGTCACTCATAGCTTAAATTTTTTCGATTCTGCGATCGCCGGGTTAATATCAAACCAGCGTCCGTCAACATCCCGGTATTCAAATAAAAACATACTTCGTAAAAGAGTTTGGTATTCGTCCTCTCCTTTGACATTATCCCTCTGTTGCAAAACTTGTAGCAGTAGCGCCCACTCGCTATCACTAATTGCTGATACCAAATCATCCCGATACTCACGGATGACCATTTCCAGACAGTCGCGTCCAATAGGGGGGTCATCTTCTTGTAAACAACTGTAAAGCAAAACTAACAGATTTCGCACATGTCCACCACTAACTCGGCAAAGACGATCTAAGGTTTCATCTGAATCAAAAACTTCATTAATGTGACTCAAACGTTGTGTTTCTCCTAGCCAGGGAAACGCCCGTGCTAAAACCATTTGTTGCAGTAGCTTCATACCTTCTAGGTTGTAGGTTCCTTCACGGTTTTTGACTGTCACCATTGGTAATACTACAGGTTTTATCCCGAAACGGTTAGTAAGAGTGCTTAATTCATTGGAGAAAATTAATACTAGGGGAATGGTATAAACCAAATGACAATTGAGTTTTTTTAACTGCTCACCCCGATCAATGAACAGATATTCTGGCTGAGAACGGCCAGAGGCTTTAGGAGAGATATCGACGCGATCGAGATTATCAATAATTACCACTAATCCCTGATAACCTTGTAGCTTCAGTTGCTCTTTGGCACGCTCTAATACCTGTTGATTAATAGCTTCTAATATGCTACTAGTCCGAGGTTCTAGGTATTGGCGCAACTGGCTGCGGAGTCTGGGACTATCTTTAGTCTTGGCAGTGACCTTACCAATTCCCAAAGGTAATGAAAATTCAAATTCTGGAACTACTGGTGTTTGTAAAAAATCTGCAATTTCATTAAACAAATCGACAAAGTAGCTTGGTCTAAGTTTGATTTTAACCTTTTCTAAACTGGCGCTAACTTGACGAGTTATTGCTAACAAAATATCGCTGACATCCACATCTGCCATATCTAAATCAGCACTGGACTCAAAGTAAACTACATGAAAGCCTTGCTTTTCTAATTCATCTTTGAGTCGAAATAGTTCTGTAGATTTACCACAGCCAATATGTCCAGTGAATAATTGGCAGGTTGACTCATCTGGTTGATTAGCGATCGTCCGCCGTAAACGTTGAATTACATTGCCTCCACGAACTGGTGAGAAGTCAATATAGTACTGTTGGTCTTCTTTATTCTCAATTTTTAGAGTCTTGCTGGGATTACAGGCATTAAAAAACTTAATAGGGTCTAAAGCCATTACGGTTTCCTCTTACTACTTAAAAAATAAAAGTATAAATTATTGCTTAAAATTATTAATTATAGTTTCAGTATATACTAGTACATACAGATAAAAAATCTTCGTAAAGTAGAATCTCACTTACTTAAGCAAAAATTGCTACCAAAGAGATAGTAGTTCCATCTTTCGCAATACAAGCGATCGCTTAAAGGAACTTGTAGCAACGCTTTAAATGGTTGGGTAGTACAGCTAGCTGTGCTACCCTACAGGAGATTGTGGTTCTGATAGATAAAAAAGGCTGTAATAAAAATTGTAATATGAATATTACAAACTGGTGCAATTTAAAACAGCTAATAACAGCGCCTGAATTTGACTCTGTTTAATTAATTATCAGCAGCAAAGCGCGATTCTCCTGTGGAAAGGCTGCGCGATCGCGTGCAGAATATTTACAGTGTTGCCGCCTAAAATTATGGATAATTCCCCAGTGGTCGCTCAAACAGATGCATCCTTACCAAATTACACTCAGGAAAATATACATCTAGTGGAGTCAGCAGTTATAAAAGAAAAGATCGGAACTGATTTTGACTCTCGCATGATGCTGCGGTGTTTGGAACTTGCTCGCCGCGCTTTAGGACGGACTTCCCCAAATCCTTTAGTGGGAGCGGTGATTGTCAAGGATGGCGAGATTGTCGGCGAAGGGTTTCATCCGCGTGCAGGTGAGCCTCATGCAGAAGTGTTTGCTTTGCAAGCAGCAGGCGTTGGCGCAGCCTCTCCCCAGGAGAATCGCGCTCGTGGTGCAACAATCTATGTCAACCTTGAGCCTTGCAATCATTACGGACGGACTCCCCCTTGTTCGGAAGGATTGATCCAAGCTGGAGTAGCAAAAGTCGTAGTGGGTATGGTTGATCCCAATCCACTGGTAGCTGGAGGTGGTATTGCCCGTTTACGTGCGGCTGGGATCGAAGTGTTAGTAGGAGTAGAAGAATCAGCTTGTCATCAGCTAAATGAAGCTTTTGTACATCGCATTCTCTACAAACGACCTTTGGGAATTTTAAAATATGCCATGACTTTAGATGGCAAAATTGCTACTACCTCTGGTCATAGCGCCTGGGTGACAAGCCAAGAGGCCCGCAGTGAAGTACATCAACTACGGGCGGCTTGCGATGCAATAATTGTCGGCGGAAATACAGTCCGACAAGATAATCCTTATTTAACCAGCCATCATCTGGAAGCACATAATCCCCTGCGGGTGGTGATGAGTCGTCATCTCAACTTACCGGAAAGTGCCCATCTGTGGAAAACTGCGGATGCTCCAACTTTGGTGTTGACTCAAAAGGGCGCTAACCCCGATTTCCAAGAACTGTTGCTCAACCAGGGGGTGGAAATCGTGGAATTAACATCACTTACACCAGATAACGCAATGGCGTACTTATATGAGCGGGGTTTTTGTAGCGTCTTATGGGAATGTGGCGGTACCTTAGCTGCTAGTGCGATCGCTCAAGGAGCAGTGCAAAAAGTTTTGGCATTTATTGCCCCAAAAATCATTGGTGGTAGCATTGCTCCCACACCAGTGGGCGATTTAGGTTTTACTACCATGACTGAGGCATTGTCTCTAGAACGTGTTCGTTGGCGTGTAGTAGGCTCAGACTGCTTGGTGGAGGGTTATTTTTCCCAAAAAGCCAATAGTCAATAGTAATAACACTGGATTATCAATCAATTAATCGTGATTTTGCTATCATGAACACTGACGTTCATGGGCAAGATCGCGTATAAGGGCTAGCCGAGATTGAATGTAGTGGCACAGAAAGTCAGTTTCGTTAGGATCTAACAAAACTTGCGTTTCGGTTTGTTTCACTAACCACTGCACCAAGCTAGCATCATCCAGTTGTAAGAGGAGCTTGGCTTGGGCGGTTTCAACCACTGACCAAAGCTGACGCATGATTGTAGGAGTCATCAGACCTCGATTGAATAATGAGCTATTAGCTGTCTTTAGATTACACAATTCCGATCGCAATTTACGACATGAATGTAGAAGCTGAGACAAGTATTATTAAAAACTTAATAATGGTATTTATAACTTTATGAAGTTTAAGAATTGGAAACTCAGTTTGAAAATCCCAATTTATTATATTTAGGCATTGGGTATGGCAAATACAGATTTTTCTGCATCTTAGCCTACACAGTCAATTAAAGCTAATTCTTTGTATCCCACATATCTTTGGAAATTGGATGTATTTCACGCACTACTTTCCATAAACGATGTCTTGCTCGGTAGGTATACCAAATGAAAATGACTAAAGTCTGCCAACTCACTAATATAAAAATATTTTGAGTCCCTAGTGCAATAGCGATAACTAGAAATACAAATACAAAGGCACGAAGTATTTCATTGGGTAATTCTTTTAACCACTCACTTTTGCTATAACGATGAACAAAATAGGGTATCCAGCGACTAATCACTTGTGATGCAAATAACATTGACCCGATGATATTGGTTTTTGTCACTACCAGAAAGCCAAAGCACTTGTAAGCTTGCAATACCAAGTGAAGCCAACTTCGTGTCTGCTTATCAATATAGTTGTAAATAAAGAAAGTCACGCGTACAACCAGGAGTAGACCTATCCAGGATGCCATGTCAATTAAAGCTGTTTTTAGATCGATGGCACTAACTTTGGCAACTAAACTCACATTACTTGAAACAATTTTAGTCAATTCCAAAATAAGTATTCCAGGAACAGCGAAAGCCAAAGCCCAAACCCAAGGCTGCCATGTATTGACTCGGTTCTTATAGCGTTGGTAAGTTTCTGATAAAGTTGGTTTTTTCTCAAACTTTTCAGCAACTATGTCATTTTCTATATAACCTAGTTCATAGATGCACCAGAAAGAGAGTAGTAAAAAAAACATACTAATGCTATGAATAATCGGTTGATTATTCACCCAACTTAAACCTAGTAGTAAGATCGTAAAATCATCGTATAATATCTTTGTGAGAAAATATCGCACACCTGGTCGCTTCGCCCGCTCTAGATACAAAAACGGAATATAAGTATTAGCCATCGCTGAAACATACTTGGCTTCTGGCCAAATAACTAAGCATGGAGTCGCTACAGATGCAAGTAATGGGTTATCGTCGGTTGAGTCAGTGATTGCGATCGCACGGGAAACTTCATCCTCACCCAAAATTTCTTTCACCAAAGAGTATTTTCCTTTTTGTCGATCTATACCTCCCTGCCAAAACCGACAAGTTATGACAGCATTAAAAGTTACGGGTAGGTGTTTGCACAGCGAACGAGCAATAAAACCAAACCCGTGGGTGGCAACAATTACACGCGAATTTTTTTTCTTTGTGAGTGCGTCGATCAGAATAGTGTTTCCATAGGCTTGAGCTAAATGTTTAGCTCGCCATTGCCACAAAATTACAGTCCAGGGGAAAAACAGTGTTACTACTAAAACCCTTATCCAATCTCTTGATACCTCTCCTTTTATTTTTCCTGGCAACCAATTCCACGGTTTGAGAAGATTCAACAAGGTAAGTAATAACCACCCAAGTATGCGGGGTCTTAATGTGTCGAGATACTCTTGTGTTGAATTTCGGAGAAAAATAGTTTCATCTAAATCTACTAGGATTGGCACACTATCTGATGCCGTTTCAATGATGTTTACCACTTCGGACACAGAAGTCTCATAATTTAGTGTATTCATCAATTAGAACTCTAATAGTTGAGAGATGTAATAATTATGCCATAGTTAGGGATAATTTTATCACTAACTTCAGTTCAGATTAAAGACTCAAATTTGATTATTTTGACGAAATAATTAGGCTTTCACGCTGTCAAGATTAACGACATAATCAAGGTTTAAGCTTATCTAAAACTCAGGTTAACTATATGTTTTATCTCTTTTACCTAAGAAAAAAGAAACAATTTATAAAATATAATCTTAATACACCGTATATTGCGAGAAGTTTTATTTCCTAGTTACAAGCTCCATTTCAAGAGTGGGTGGGCAGTTGACGGTGTATTCATCCTGACCGATCGATTTTCCAAGAAATTAACACTGTTTAGCTGTCGATGGACTCACAAAATCATGTAAATTTTCATCCCAAATACTAATGTAAATAAAATTACATTCTTGGCGGATAATCTGGCCCTTGACTGAGCCATTCTTAAAACTAAAATTATCTGACTGACCCTGTTGTACCTGTTTAAGCCCCTGCTTAATTTCTTCAGTGGCTTGCCCATCTAACAATCCATTCAAGGTAGCTTCCATTAGTTGCGGATCTACCGATTGGGCAAAAGATACCTCAGTTTGACGCAGCACTTTAGAATTACGATCGAATAAGTAACCAAGATCAATTTTGTTTGGCACTAGTTTGTAAACAACAGCACGCGTCTTACCCCATGCGCCTCTTAAATCTTGATTTGGTTTGCCGAGGGTAGCTTCTACAGCGCTTCTAGATGTGCCTGTAGGAAATGCGGGAACGCTTTGGCTGCTGGTAGTCACAGCTACTTTACTAGGCGAGCGATCGTTCTTCTGTGGTGTAAAAGGTGCTTCTGGTGTGGGAACTGCAATATTCTCTGGTTCTGGCTGTGGTGTAGAAGGAACTTCTGGCGCTGGAGTATCTGAAGCTACAGGCTCTTTTTCTGGCTGTGGTATGGATACAACTGGGGGATTAAAGGTTGGTAAAGGATTGAGAATTACTCGCTTTCGTGGTGGTGAGACCGGTATAACTGGGACTGGAGTAGTTTGGGAAGAAACGGGAGATTTGGTAGATGCGGGAGTAGGCAAAGATTCTAGCGATGGGGTGCGACTAGTGACAATGGTTGTTTCTGGTTGTTGCTGACGAATGATGTTAGGAATCACTACTGCACCAATCAAGCCGCCTACCAGCAAACTACCAATAATTACAGCAGATTTTTGCCAGTTTCCAGGAGTGGAAGTCCCTGAAATCACAGTTGGTTTTTGTGGGGAATATAATGGCTGGGTTTGTCGAGTCGATGTCGCAGGAGGATAAAAATTAACTGTGGGAGTATTTGCAGCTAACTCAGGAGGGATATTACTAGCAGACTGCAAAGCGTGTAACATTTTACTAGCAGTGCTGTAGCGATCGCCAGCATGAGGCTTAATTGCCTGATTGAGTACCCCCGCCAATTGAGAAGAGACGTTAGGGGCGTGTTGCTGCCAAAGTATTTCCCCAGTTTTAAGATCGGTTTGCAATTCTTGCGGGTGTTTGCCAGTTAGCAGATAAATTGCCGTTAAACCTAAGCTGTAGATATCAGTGGCGTAAACTGGGCGGCCAACGGCTTGTTCGCTAGGCATATATCCAGGTGTACCAATAACGAGCGATCGCGTGGGGTATCCTGAAGAGTTGACGACAGAACGGATTGTTTCTTTGACTGCACCAAAATCAATCAAAACTGGCTTGTTATCAACAAAACGGAGAATAATGTTCTCAGGTTTAATATCCCGGTGAATAATGCCTTTGCTGTGGACATAATTTAACACCGAAAGCAAACTCAAGAGAATTTGCCGAACAGCAGTTTCACTCTCAAATCCTTTAGCTTCGACAATTTGCGTCAGAGTTTGGCCGTGAATCCATTCTTGGACAAGGTAAAATTGCCCGTTCTCAGAAAAGTAGGCGTAGAGTTTAGGAATTTGGTTACTACTTTCACCCAAATATTCCAAGGTTGCGGCTTCCCGTTCAAACCTTTGTTGGATCAGTTGGTAATTTTGCGGGTCATTATTAGTTATCGGTTTGAGTTGTTTAATCACACAACGACGGCGAGAAGGCATGTGAACATCTTCTGCCAGAAAGGTTTCGCCAAAACCCCCAGCACCGATTACCTGGATAACTTGATAGCGATTGTTTAGCAGGGTTATTGTCATGAAAAATTATAAGCGTAGACACCCAGCGCGGAGCCGGAGACTTCCTATGTTCTCCAGGCTTGTCTCAGACATCGCCCTTTCCAAATGTACATCAGATAAGTAAAGCGAGGGCGAATAGATATCTGGTCAAAAGAGGCAGGGGGCATACTTCTCTGCGAGAGGCTGCGCCCTAAGCGTAGCTATGCCGCAGGCTTTACGACTGCGCTCAGTACAAGGGGGGCAGGGGGAAAGACTGAGACGGGGCTTTTACTTTGCCCCAGTTCAAGCGTCCTGGAAGAACGGGGCTTCTTTATCGGGTTTTGGGAAAAGGTTAAAGGGGAAGGGTAAAGGCTTTTCTTTGCCTTTACCCCTTCGCCTTATTCTTTTTTACCAGATATCTAATGCAAGCCGGCGCATTAACAATGCAGGGTATTGCCAAATTTCATTTGCGATGGATGAATCGGTGCTGCTGATTAAATATATGGATCTTGGTATAAAGACGTTACAATGCAACTTCTTTATAAGGGTTTTGGAATCACGCAAAATCATTTTCATACCTGAATTCAGCAACGCCAATGAATCAAATGCTGCACTAGTTAAACTCTATAGTCTCAACAAACTCTAAAATACTCTCCTTGATATCTTCAGCTTCTTCTTCAAGGGAATCGGGAGTTTCGCCGTCAAGAAAGCTGTGCTGACTACTAACTATATACAAAAATTCACCACTGATAAAGGTGAGCAGACCCCGATATGCATCTAATCTGATTGCAGTTCCATTATTTTCTTGCTTAGAAATTGTCGAACCTTTGGGCATATCAATTAACACATAATAAGCGCCTCGCAAAGTATTTTCCAGATATTCGGTGTACTCCACAGAAGCATCTGGTACATTGGCAAAAATCGCTTGGGGTACATACTTATCTACTAAAATTGTTTGTAAATATTCTTCTTGTCCAACAGACTCCAGTTCCTCTAACTGTTCTAGAGGGAAAGGATAATAATCGATTCTCAACAAAGTACCGATATCATCAGAAAAGCCAACTACTCCTTCCTGGCTTTGAATTCTACCGCCCTGCTGGGGATCAACCGGAATTGGCACGGTAAAATTACCTAAAGGGGATTGATATGTCTGTTCGCTGAAATCTTCTATGACTACTGTCTCATCATCGTCGTCATCTGCATATTCTTCCTCTTCTGCTTCTTTAAAGGCTGCAATTACCTCCTTAATAATTTCCTCTGCTTCTTCATCTTCCAGGTCTAAGGCTGCTTGTAGCTTTTTGAGGTAGGCTTGTTTTGGTTTGGCGATCGCAAGTTCATCGTCTAAAAGCACTATTACCCCAGCTGCAAAACCATCCAGCACTAATTCTTCTGAGAGAGATACTTTGGCAGCATTAAACAGGGGCCCAATTCCTTCCTCTTCTGCAATGGCTAGGAGTCTATCAACTATTTCGGCGATTTCATCTTCTGAGTATTCCTCGAAAACCTCAAATTCCCAGAGGATACCCGCTAAACTTTCTGCATCTACATCTTCAATCATTGAATCAGCGATCGCAGTGACAGTTGCGATTGCTGCCACCGCTTCCTCTGGACTTAGTGATTCCTCTGATGTCTTTGGTGAGTTAAAAACCTTGTCATACTTAGTCATAATTGCTACCTAAATTAATTCTTCAATAGTAAAAACAGATTGAAAGTGACAATGGTCAGTTTACCAATGGAGCGAATCTTCTAGAGAAAAAGTTGCCTAATAGGTGGTTTACTCAGTATTGCTCAGGTGTCACCAAATCTTGTTGACAGCTAATCTCCAAGAAGTTGAGATGTTCTAAAATCTGTTGTCGAATATACACTTAAACACGAGTTAGGCTCAATTTTTACCGCAGGTCAGCTTAATTAAATATTGTAAATTTTTGTTATTAAGTAATTATCGTTAATAAATGCTATATGTTCCTTTATTTTTATCCTCTAGCAGATGAATTATATCTACCGATAGAATTATAAACTAGCTAGCGATAGATACCTATACCGTGAGCAGGATGTCACAATACCGATGTCTGTAGCGACACACAACACCCAGGGCGTTTGTACTGTTAGTTCTACAAATGCAAATTACATAAAATTTTGAGTTTTTTATGGTAAAAACCCCTCCATCTCAGTTTTCCCCAGATCAATACAAAGTTGATTCTGCACAAGAAAAAGTAAACGCTATTATAGAAACGCCACCATCAGAAACTGAGATTGACCTAGAGTTTCTTTACACCAGAGATATTGAATTTCGTCAGGAAACTATTTACTTTCTGGTGGTAGATCGCTTTTATGATGGCGATCCAGATAACAGCGAAGGTGAAAATTCAGAACTCTACGATCCCAATAGACAAGAATGGGGTAAGTACTGGGGTGGTGACTTGCAAGGTGTCATCGATAAATTAGATTATCTCAAAAATATGGGAGTTACCGCCCTTTGGCTAACTCCACTATTCGAGCAAGTAGAAGAGTTATTTATTAGCAATGCGGCGATGCATGGCTATTGGACAAAAGACTTTAAACGGATTAATCCTCGCTACATTGCTGATGGAGAAAACCCTTCTTTAAATGCTACCCAAGAAGAAAAAAATACGACCTTTGATCGGTTAGTTACAGAACTGCACAAGCGGAATATGAAGTTGGTGCTGGATATTGTCTGCAACCATAGCAGTCCTGATACTAGTGGTAGTAAAGGTGAATTGTATGATGATGGCGTTAAAATTGCTGATTTCAATGATGATGTCAATCATTGGTATCACCACTATGGCGAAGTGCAAAACTGGGAAGACGATTGGCAAGTACAGAATTGTGAACTAGCAGGTCTTGCAACCTTCAATGAAAATAATACAGAATATCGGCAGTATATTAAGTCAGCAATTAAACAATGGCTAGACCGGGGTGTGGATGCACTGCGGGTTGATACTGTCAAGCACATGCCGATTTGGTTTTGGCAAGAATTCACTGGCGAGATGACCAATCACAAACCAGATGTATTTATTTTTGGTGAATGGATTTATAGTAATCCGAGTGACGATCGCTCGGTGGAATTTGCCAATCATTCAGGCATGACACTTCTAGACTTTGGGCTATGTGTGGCAATTCGAGCCGCATTGGGCCAAGGTTCAGAAATGGGATTCCAAACAATTCAATACATTTTTGACCAGGATTATCGCTATAGCGGGGCAACAGAGTTAGTTACCTTCATCGATAACCATGATATGTGCCGCTTCCAATCGCTGAATCCAGATCCAGCGATGTTGAAGGTTGCGATCGCCCTAATTATGACATCTCGCGGTATTCCCTGTATATATTACGGCACAGAACAGTATTTACATAACGATACTGATGGCGGTAATGACCCATATAATCGCCCGATGATGGAAAATTGGGATACTGATAGTGAGGTTTATCGTTGTATTAGATTGCTGTCTGGTTTACGGCGGCTAAATCCTGCTGTGTCAATGGGTAGCCATTGGCAGAAATACTTGACCGCCGATATCTACTGTTATGTCCGCCGCTATCGTGATTCTCTGTGTTTTGTAGCTTTAAACCGGGGAGGGGAAGTTATTCTCCCAGAAGTAGAAACAGAATTGCCCGATGGCGAGCATACTTGCGTAGTGACTCGCAATAAGTATGAAGTAAAAGACGGCAAGATTTATAACCTTGTATTAGAAGAACGGGGAGTGCTTGTTTTCAGCCACGTTGGGGAACGGATCAAAGCACAGACAATTGTGCGCGTTCAACTCAATGGTGTGGATACCCAACCCGGTGAAATCATTGTGGTGACAGGAGATTGCCCAGAGTTGGGTAACTGGGATATCAGCAAAGCATATCCTTTGGAGTATATCAACTCAAATACTTGGTCTGCTGAGATTCCCTTTGATGAAAGCACTGGTAAGCTAATTGCTTATAAATATGCCATGTGGCGCGAAGGGCGATCGCCTCTGCGGGAAAATTTGGTCAATCGTCGCTGGGTGATTGCCAAAGAAGGTACCGTTAAATGGCGCGATACTTGGGCATCGGGAAGAGAATCGTAGAAATTTCAAATCAACAATGAAGTGTAAAGGAGCAAAATTTTGATTCTTTACACTTCATTATTTGTGAATTAATAGCGCTTCTTGAGCTTTATGGTTTCGTCTTTGGCTTTCTCAGAGAGTAGCCATAATCCGGTTTGGATAAGGATTCTTTACTTACCTTGTAGTTTCAGAAAAGGGGAAGGGGTAAAGTTTGAATTACCCTTTACCCCTTCCCCTTTCCCCCTTAACCAAACCGTATTGAGAGTAGCCGCTATAAATTTATGTATGCAATGCTCTAATTTCTAAATGCTTTTTCAATATATTTTAGTTTGCAGTGATCTAGATCACACCATTTTATGAGTAAGAATAGATAGTATCAAGCACATAAACACCTTAAAACTGTCAAAGGCAGGAGCTAAAAAGCTCTACCTCTTACAGGTTAAAAGAATAGATGATACCTGTATAAGTACTAAAATCACCAGTTTTTAATTCTTACCAAGTCATCTAAAAAAATGAGAACAAGGTAAATGGTGATGTTTGAACTCTTGCTAAAAAATCAATTAAGCGCTCCCAAAAAAGTAAAATTTAAAAATGAGATTTTGGCACGAGTTCAAGAACAAAAGTCAGGAACTTCAAATGACGAAATAAAATTTTATAAAACTGAATTACTTCCCTATTTTATAAAATTGAGCCAACACAATCCTGTTTTCAGTGTTACGGAACAATTACGCCTTTTGGTAGGTGTTTGGACACCAATATGGTCTACCATATCATTTCATGAAAGTTTACCGAGAAGAATACAAGAACAGTCGTTTCAAATTTTCCAGCATGATGGTTACTGTGCCAGTGTTGCTCGCTATATAATGGGGAAAGAGCCATATTTATCCCAGAGTTTTCACTCAAGATTACCCGCTTATGATTTCATGGTAATCCAAAAATATGGAGTTCAAAATGGTAAATGGTATCTTCAAAATATTGATAGATTTCAGGCTTTTAAAAATAGAGAAATTCCTCTAAATTTAGAATCAGTCTGCACCTGGTTTACTGATGTGCTTAACACTAAAGTCAAACGGAATGCGTCAAAATTGGCTTTATCGAAAGCTCTCGAATTAGAAAATATAGAGATAAATCATACAAATTATTTAAGAAAAACATCCTTAGCACCTTCTCAAGTGTTTCAGCATTTATATATAGATAATGACTGGCGACTTGTAAAAACGCAAACAGATGCCTCACATCTACCTAGTTACACAATTTCTGTGAAGAGGTAATAAGAGCTTATTTATAAAGTAAAAATAAAATTACCGTAGTGGTATCGCAAGGCTAAAATAGTGTAATAGCTAAAAAGTCTAATTTATTACTCACCGGGCGACTAAAAGTCGCGGCTACACAGACAAAACCCACCTTCGTGGGTTAAAAACATTGATTTTCTCTTAGTCCACGGAGGTGGACAACTCTTAGAAAGGCACTCGCGTTCGTTTGTGTAGTAGCAAACTCTATTGCCTAAAACTTTTCAAACAACCTCTAAAGACTCTAGGACTAGCCCTTTCAAGGTAACTCGTAAAATCTCTTATTTTTTCTCAGCGAGCTCTGTGCCTCTGCGGTTTAAAAGTATTTTTTCTAACCACGGAGGCGCAGAGGACACAGAGTATAGAGCTTAAAGAGAAATCTATTTACCAAAATTTTTACGCACCTTGAAAGGGCTAGTCTTAGGCTCGTAATAGGAATTTAGTGCCAAAATATTTATAAATAGCCTCTAAGCAATATGAATGAATGGTACAAAGAAGACCTTGCATTTATTCATGACGACGGTTTCCGTGACTTCGCTCTCAAATCTGCTCCTGGCATCTTAGAAATCCTCGCTCAAAACAAAATACATGATGGATTAGTGGTTGACTTGGGTTGTGGTAGCGGGTTATGGGCAGAAGAACTCACTAAGGCTCATTATCGTGTTCTCGGAGTTGATATTTCTGAGTCGATGATTAATATTGCACGAACAAGAGTCCCAGATGCTGAATTTCGGATCGATTCACTATTCAAAACAGATATTCCGCCATGCAATGCTGTCACCTCCATTAGTGAATGTATCAGCTATCTGTTTGATCGAGACAACGATCGCCAAATTCTTGTTCAGCTTTTCCAGCGCATATATAATGCCTTAACTCCTGGGGGTGTATTCATCTTCGACATTGCCGAAAAAGGACAAGTTGCACAAGGTACTACAACTAAGGGTTTCACTGAAGGAGAAAGCTGGGTAGTATTAGTTGAAAAATCGGAAGATTGAGAGCAAATAATTTTGACACGCCGAATTATTAGCTTCCGTAAGATGGGGGAACACTACAGACGATCTGACGAAGTACACCACGTGCGATTATACGAAGCAACAGCTATCGCAAGTGAACTCTCTGGCGTTGGCTTCCAAGTTGAAACAACTCGTAGTTATGGTCAATACATTTTGTCGAAGGGTCATGTAGCATTTATTGCACGCAAACCCAGATTGTAAATACCTAAATTACATTCAATATCTAATTTTTTTGTTATGGTGATCCCAAAAGAATTGTTAAGTACTTACGAGGTTCAATAGAATGACTAATCGATTCACTCGTATATTTAAATACAAGCAGTTATAAATAATTTATTTATAAAGTGTATCTATTTAGGTTGGGCAATACGCGCTTCAATATCTTCCAATGTTTGTAACAATAGACTCCTTGCCTGCAATTGCCAACCCCATCTTTGAATTCTGTAAGCTGATACAGTACCAACTATAGCTGCTAACAAACAGATAGGTTGATTTAAAGAAATTCCGAATAACAAACCCAATCCAGCAATTCCCCAAAATGGTAAGGCTACTGTTTGTCTTTGCTCTTCCACAATTTGAGTAATTATATTAGAAGATTGCTTATTAACTAATAATGCTTCTTTGACTTGTCGTTGTTCAATTGCCGACACTGTTAAACCTATTTTTCGCCGTAGTTTTTCCATTTTGCGGGCATCAGTACTGTACTCAGTTAACTCATCTTCTGCCATTTTTAGCAGTCGTTCTAGTTGTGCCATTGTGTATTGCATCCGGTGTTTTGATACAGCTATTAACCTAAAAAAATGTTAACTTTTATTGACTAAAAGGTTGTATTTAATCGCCAAATTTAAAGTTACACGACAGAATGAAAAATCTAAAATTAAAGATGGGAAAAATATACTAACAGTTACGCACTTACAAATTGAGTATAAATTTAAAAGGTAATTATGACTACAATATCTAAAAACACTTTATCTCCATCTGCTCAAGAGCGATCGCTCATCTTGTGGTTTGATGAAGTTGGTATTGCTGATATCCCGTTAGTTGGTGGTAAAAATGCTTCACTGGGCGAAATGATTCAACAGCTAACGCCTAAAGGGATTAACGTTCCTACCGGATTCGCCACCACTGCTTACGCCTATCGTCATTTCATCAAATCAGCAGGTTTAGAAGCAAAACTACGCAAACTCTTTGCTGACTTGGATGTTGAGGATGTCAAAAATTTACGAGAACGGGGGAAAAAAGCGCGATCGCTATTAATCCACACCCCATTTCCTGTAGAGTTGCGAGAGGCGATCGCTACAGCCTACCAAAGTCTTTGTGAAATATACCATACAGAGACAGATGTTGCAGTCCGTTCTAGCGCCACCGCCGAAGACCTTCCCGATGCTAGTTTTGCCGGACAGCAAGAAACTTACCTCAACGTTGTTGGTGTTGAAGGAGTTTTAGCAGCTTGTCACAAATGCTTTGCTTCCATATTTACCGATCGTGCTATTTCTTATCGCCACACCAAGGGATTTGACCACTTTAGCATTGCTCTGGCTGTGGGCGTGCAAAAAATGGTGCGCTCTGACTTAGCAACCTCTGGGGTAATGTTCTCCATTGATACAGAAACCGGATTTAAGGATGCAGCACTGATTACAGCCGCCTACGGTTTAGGTGAAAATGTTGTCCAGGGGTCTGTAAATCCTGATGAATACTATGTTTTTAAACCAACTTTAAAAGCTGGTTTCCGCCCAATTATTGATAAAAAATTGGGTAGTAAAGAACTGAAAATGATTTATGATGACGGCTCCAAATTTACAAAAAATGTTTCGGTTTCCGCCAGCGAAAGAGGTAAATTTGCCCTGAGTGATGAAGAGATTTTACAGCTAGGAAATTGGACGTGTTTAATTGAAGATCATTATTCTCAAGTCCACGGTATATCTACTCCAATGGATATCGAATGGGCAAAAGATGGCATTACAAACCAACTTTTTATTGTGCAAGCGCGTCCCGAAACCGTCCAGTCGCAGAAGACAGGGAATGTGCTACGGAGTTATCGGTTGGTGTGGGGAAATAGGGAAAAATCTTCCCACTCCTCACTCCATGATTCCCAATCACCCATTCCCCTGGTTACGGGAAGTGCAATTGGAGAAGCTATTAGTCAAGGGAAAGCCCGCCTAATTTTAGATGTTCAGAAACTCGAACAGTTTCAAGTTGGGGAAGTTTTAGTGACAGAGAGAACCGATCCCGATTGGGAACCGATTATGAAACGCGCCAGTGCAATTGTCACCAACTCTGGTGGTAGAACCTGTCATGCAGCAATTATTGCGCGAGAATTGGGTGTCCCTGCGATCGTGGGATGTGGCAATGCTACAGAAATCTTAAAACCTGGTCAAGAGGTAACAATTTCTTGCGCCGAAGGGGAAGAGGGAAAAGTTTATGCAGGCTTATTACCTTTTGAAGTTGAAGAAGTTGCTTTAGAGAACTTACCGCGTACCCATACTCAAATTTTAATGAATGTGGGTAATCCTCAAGAAGCATTAAGTTTATCGGCAATTCCTAACGATGGCGTAGGTTTAGCGCGAACAGAATTTATCATTGCTAACCAAATACAAATTCATCCAATGGCGTTAATTAATTATGAGTTATTAAAAGATGAATTTGCAAAAGCTAAAATTGCTGAAATTACCTCACTTTATGACGATAAACCTCAATATTTTGTAGATAAATTAGCTCAAGGGATAGGTAGAATTGCCGCAGCATTCTATCCCAAACCAGTGATTGTGCGAATGTCAGATTTCAAAAGTAATGAATATGCGAATTTGTTAGGTGGGCGGCAGTTTGAACCCCATGAAGAAAACCCAATGCTGGGTTGGCGAGGAGCAGCACGATACTATGATGAAGGCTACAGAGAAGCTTTTGCCCTAGAATGTCATGCCCTCAAACGAGTACGGGAAGAGATGGGTTTAACAAATGTTATTCCGATGATTCCTTTTTGTCGCACTCCTGATGAAGGGCGGTTGGTTTTGGCAGAGATGGCAAAAAATGGTTTAAAGCAAGGTGTTAACGGGTTGCAGGTTTATGTGATGTGTGAGTTGCCCAGTAATGTAATTCTGGCTGAGGAATTTGCTGAAGTATTTGATGGTTTCTCCATTGGTTCAAATGATTTAACTCAACTGACACTGGGGATAGATAGAGATTCGGCGTTGGTAGCAAGATTGTTTGATGAACGCAGTCCAGCTGTCAAACGAATGGTAAAAATGGTCATAGAAGCGGCGAAAAAATGCGATCGCAAAATCGGCATTTGTGGACAAGCACCCAGTGATTACCCAGAATTTGCTCAGTTTTTGGTTGAACAGGGAATTGACTCAATTAGTCTGAATCCAGATTCGGTTTTAAAGACAATGCTAGAAGTAGCAAAAGCCGAGGGTACTAATTCATAATTCGAGTAATTTATGCCAGCTAGAGACCTGCGGAAAGATTCAGATTTGCAATCGCATAACCAACAGTAGTTGAACTTCTGGATCGCTGCCTGTAATATAGCGATCGCCATATTTAGTTTGTGTAATTGTCTACAAAACTTTTGACTGCTCAACCATAAGTATCTTAGTATTTTGCAGAATGGCTATTTAGTTTAGTCAAAAGCAACATGACAAATTTTTTGGAAACCGAACGCTTGATTATTCGCAGTTGGATACCCGAACGCGATGCCGAACAAGCGTTTGTAATTTATAATGACCCTGAAGTTACGCACTTTCTTGGTAAAGCTTCTCTGGTAACAAGTGTTGAGTCACAGCGTCAGCGTTTGATTGACAACATCGAGCAATGGCACCGACGCAACAATGGTACTGGATCTTGGGCAATTGTCGAAAAGGAAACTACAACAATTGTGGGAACTATCCTTCTTAAACAATTACCCGACAAAGATGGTTTACCCACTCAAGATTATGAGGTAGGCTGGCACTTGAGGCGAGCTTCTTGGGGTAAAGGGTATGCAACAGAAGCAGGACAAGTTATGCTCAATTACGGATTTAATGTTTTGAACTTGCCAGTAATTAATGCCGTAGTGAAGCCAGAAAATCATGCCTCAATCCGTGTAACAGAACGATTGGGTATGAAACCAATAGGGCGGACAAATAAGTATTACGGTATTGAACTACTCCTGTTCCAACTAGATGCACCTGAAGAGTAGAGGGGAGCAGGGAGCAGGGGAAGCAGGGCGAGAAAGAATAACTAATGACTAATGACTAATGACTAAAAAATGGTTCCGAATTGGGCTGTTGGGTATATTTATTCTCTCACTCGCCTTGAGGTTTTGGGGGCTGGAGCGATTCAACACTCTGGTATTTGATGAAGTTTACTTTGCCAAATTTGGTAATAATTATCTCACACATACACCATTTTTTAATGCTCATCCGCCACTGAGCCAATATATGATTGGCATCGGCATTTGGATTGGCAGCCACATTCCTTTTTGGCACGATACGGTAAATGGACTGACGGGTTCATTGCGATCGCCTTGGACTTATCGTTGGTTCAATGCCCTTACTGGCTCATTTATCCCTTTAGTTGTAGCTGCGATCGCTTATCAATTGAGTTATCGCCGTAGCTTTGCAATACTTGCTGGTTTATTTACAGCTTGTGATGGCATTTTTCTAGTCGAATCTCGTTATGCTTTAAGTAATATTTATATTGTCATCTTTGGTTTATTAGGACACTGGTTTTTATTATTAGCATTAGATAACCAAAATCGACGACGTTCATTTTGGTTGATTTTTGCTGGCATTGCTTTTGGTGCGTCAGTCGGTACTAAGTGGAACGGTTTATGGTTCTTATCAGGTGCTTATCTTATTTGGATAGTAGCTTGGGTAATTCACGGAATGCATTCTTTTGCTAATCCCAAACTCTTTTTTACATCCCCCTCATTAGAGGAGGAAGGAGGCAAGAGGCAGAAGGCAGGAGGCAGAATTCAGGAGCCAGAAGTCAGGAGTCAGGAGGTAGGAGTTAGTACTTATTCTCCACCATTTATACCATCTACCTCATCTGAGTCACCACTACAAAACTTGACTCAACTAAATATTTTCCAGATGTTATTTTATCTAGGAATAATTCCAGCTTTTATCTATAGCATCATCTGGATTCCTCACCTTCAGCTAGATAAAACTTATGGATTTATTGCAGTACATCAGCAAATTTTGAAATTTCACTTGCATTTAGGTGGTAATAGTTCGGATGTACATCCTTATTGTGCTGCTTGGTACAAATGGCCTTTGATGATTCGACCAATGGCATATTATTATCAAACGGCTGAAAGTATTACCGAACCATTACCTGTCATGGGGCCACCTTTACCTGCTGGTGCTGGACAAGTTATTTATGATGTCCATGCAATGGGCAATCCCTTTTTGTGGTGGTTTGGTGTTGCTGCTATGTTGTTTTTAGTAGGGATGCTGATATCACAAGCCGTAATTCCTTGGGTGAAAGAAAAGCGTTTTTTAGTACCTGCAACTCTTAGTATTGATACTTGGATTGGTTTGTATTTAGTTATAAATTATGCTGCTAATTTAGCACCTTGGATAAAAGTGACGAGGTGTGTTTTCATATACCATTATATGTGTGCAGTCGTATTTGTATTTTTAGCGATCGCTTGGTTTGTCGATCAGTGTCTTCGCAGCTATTATCAACAACTCCGGACGTTAGGTGTCACCATTACTTTTATTATTCTGGCTGCTTTTATTTTCTGGATGCCCATTTATTTGGGTTTACCCCTCTCCCCTGACGGTTATAAATTGCGGATGTGGTTTAACTCTTGGATTTGATTAAAAGGGGTCTTGGTAAGAATAATGGCTCCTAAACTCATTTCTAAAGTTAACATAGCTACACATATACATGATTGTTTAATCACATGGTTTTCACATTTCTTATCCCTATGTAAGTTTACTGGCTGCTAGACTTTTCAAAGTGTAAGCAGATGAGAGTAAGCCTGCAAAACGCAACATCAGGGCATGGGAAATTAGATACTAAGTAAAAATGCTGAGTGTAAAGTTATTTGTTTTACATTCATCATTATTCAGTTATTCTAGATATTCTAGTTTTGATGCTCCCGGACAACAGAGGAGGATCTTCATGGAAATGAACTTACAATTCCCAGGTATTAATTTAATTAGCTTGAAAGAGGCACCAATTCATATTTCTAGCCAAATTCAGCCTCACGGTGTCCTGTTAGTTTTGGAGGAGCCTGAGCTAAAAATATTACAAGTTAGCACTAATACATTAAAGGTTTTCGGGATTGCGCCCGAAAATATGTTACACAAAAAACTAGAAGATTTACTCGATCCCTTTCAAATAGAGAGAATTAAAACAGGGCTATCTGGGGAAAATCTTGATTTCATCAATCCCACCAAAGTTTGGGTACGAAAAAAAGGTGATGAATACGTAGTATTTGATGCAATATTTCACCGCAATATAGAAGGATTTTTAATTCTGGAATTAGAACCTGCTATTACTCAGGAAAATATTCCATTTTTAAGCTTTTATCATCTGGCTAGAGCCTCTATAAATCAACTAGAAAAAACAGCCAATCTCCGTGACTTTTGTCAAGTTATCGTTCAAGAAGTTCGGAAAATCACGGAATTTGACAGGGTAATGCTATATAAATTCGATGATGATGGGCATGGTTCCGTTATCGCTGAAGAAAAACTAGAAAGCCTAGAACCTTACTTAGGGCTGCATTACCCAGAATCAGATATTCCCAAACCGGCGAGAAAATTATTTGCTGCCAATTCCATCAGAATTATACCTGATGCTTATTCTCAGCCAGTAAAACTTTTTCCTGTCAATAATCCAATTAGCGATCGCCCGATTAATTTAACCAACTCTATTCTCAGAAGTGCTGCTTCCTGTCATACAGAGTACTTGCATAATATGGGTGTTGGTGCCTCGCTGACTATTTCTTTAATTAAAGACCAAAAACTCTGGGGGCTAATTGCTTGCCATCATCAGTCCCCCAAATATGTTTCCTACGAATTGCGTAAAGCTTGCGAATTCTTGGGACGAGTAATATTTGCAGAAATCTCAGCTAGAGAAGAGACAGAAGATTATTATCACCGGATAAATCTGACACACCTTCAATCAATCTTGATTGAATATATGTCTCAAGAAGAAAACTTTATTGATGGTTTAGTTAAAAACCCGCAGCATCTTTTAGATTTGGCTAGCGCTCAAGGTGCAGCTGTCTGTTTTGCGGGAAATTGCACGGTAGTTGGAGAAACACCTAGAGAAGAAGACCTGAATTTTTTAGTCCAATGGCTGAAGAATAATGTTGAAGAAGAAGTCTTCTATACAGACTCTTTGCCACAGATTTATCCAGATGCAGAAAGCTTTAAAAATGTCGCTAGCGGTTTGTTAGCGATTCCCATCGCCAAGCGGACTTATGTTTTGTGGTTCCGACCAGAAGTAATTCAAACTGTAAATTGGGGTGGCGATCCTAATAAGGCGTTTGAAGTTAGCCAGTCAGAAGGAAATGTCCGTCTGTGTCCACGCAAATCATTTGAACTGTGGAAAGAAACGGTTCGCTTAACATCTTTACCTTGGAAAGATGTAGAAGTTAAAGCAGCATTGGAACTGCGGAAAGCAATTGTTAATATTGTGCTGCGTCAAGCCGATGAACTAGCCCAGTTAGCGCAGGATTTAGAACGTTCTAACGCCGAACTGAAAAAGTTTGCCTACGTCGCCTCCCATGACTTGCAAGAACCACTCAATCAAGTTGTGAATTATGTGCAACTGTTGGAGATGCGGTATAGCGAAGAACTTGACGAAGATGCCCAGGAGTTTATTAGCTACGCTGTGCAGGGAGTTAGCCTGATGCAGACGTTGATTGATGACGTGCTGGCATACTCGAAAGTGGATATGCAGGCGATCGCATTTCAAATGAACGATGTAGAGACAGCCTTAATGCGAGGGTTGGGCAATTTACGTCAACGCATTAATGAAACTGGGGCTACTATCACCCACGACCCCTTACCAACAGTGATGGCTGACAGCACCCAACTGATGCAGCTATTCCAAAACCTCATCGGTAACGCCATTAAATTCCACAGTGACCAGCCGCCACAAATCCATGTGGGAGCAGAAAGGATAGAAGACGCATGGTTGTTCTCAGTACGGGATAATGGAATTGGCATTGACCCAAAATTTAGCGATCGCATATTCGTAATCTTTCAGCGCTTACATACGCGGGATGAATATACTGGTACAGGGATGGGTTTAGCCATCTGTAAGAAGATTGTTGAATGTCACCGGGGGCGAATCTGGGTAGAGTCAGAACTGGGTCAGGGCGCAACCTTCTACTTTACGATTCCAGTTGGAGGACGCGAACTTGAGCGTAGAAACGGGAGAAAAACACAAAACCATCTTTTTGGTCGAGGACAATAAAGCTGACATTCGCTTAATCCAAGAAGCGTTAAAAAATAGTTCAGTGCCCTACCAAGTGGTAACGGTCAGGGATGGTATAGATGCTATGGCTTATTTACGCCAAGAAGGTGAATATGCTGATGCACCTCGCCCTGACCTTATTCTGCTGGATTTGAATTTGCCTAAAAAAGATGGTCGAGAAGTGCTGGCGGAAATAAAAGCCGACCCACTACTAAAACGTATTCCAGTTGTTGTGTTAACAACCTCAAAAAATGAGGATGACATTTTTCACAGCTACGATTTACATGTGAATTGCTATATCACTAAATCTCGCAACCTGAACCAATTATTTCAAATCGTCAAGAGTATCGAAGATTTTTGGCTCTCTACTGTGACGCTACCATCAGAGTGAGGCAGGGGGTAGGGGAGGCAGGGGAGACAAGGGGACAAAGGGACAAGGTGACAAATGACAAATGACTAATGACAAATGACAAATAACTAATGACAAGATAGAGGAGCAATAGGGGGTGAAACCCGAAGATTATGGTTGTGAGCTACTCAGTAAAAATCTTGTTAATTGAGGATAACCTAGCTTCTGCTAGGTTGTTACAAGAGTTTCTAGCACAAGCCCAGTCCCAAGAGTTTACTCTGGTTCATGTGACGCGATTGGGGGAAGCAATTCAGGAACTAAGCCGATGTAATTATGATGTTATTTTATTAGATTTAACTCTACCTGACAGCCAAGGATTGTCATCTCTACCTCCTCTGATTGGTCAAGCACCAAGTGTACCGATTGTTGTCTTAACCAATACAAATGATGAAGAACTGGCAATTGAGGCAGTGCGGCAGGGGGCACAAGATTATCTAGTCAAGCGACAGGTAAATGTAGATGTGTTAGTGCGATCGCTGCGTTATGCGATCGAGCGCAAGCAGGTTTTAGAATCATTACGCACAGTCAATGAGACATTACAAACCCGGGTTGAAGAACGAACTGCGGAACTGGTGAAGGCCAATGAACTCAACCAGTTCAAATCTGAATTTGTCTCGATGCTTTCCCATGACATCCGCAATCCTTTAAATACTATTCTCTTGGCTGCTGGATTGCTACAAAACCAAGATGAAAGATTGACCAAAGAGAAAAAACTGAATCATTTGCAAATGATTCGCTCGGCGATCAAAAATATGGCAAAGCTATTGGATGAAGTTACATTCATTGGGAAAGCTGATTCTGGCAGACTGGGGTATGAACTCATTTGTATAGATTTAGAAGCTTTTTGCCGCCAAATGGTCGAAGAAGTTCGATTAATGGCAAGTGATAAGCATCTGACTTTGGTGTTTGCCAGTTGTGGGCAATTAGACGAGGCATTATGGGATGAAAGCTTGCTGCGGCATATTTTAGGCAATTTACTGAGCAATGCGATTAAGTATTCACTACCGGGCGGTATAGTGCGTTTTGAATTAATTGGTCAGGAAAAAACAGTAATTTTCCGAATTCAAGATTCGGGAATTGGAATTCCTCAAGAAGACCAAAAACGGCTGTTTCAGCCTTTCCAACGTGCCGACAATGTTGGAACCATTCCAGGTACTGGCTTGGGACTAGCGATCGTCAAAAAATGTGTCGATGCATACGGAGGCGAGATTATAGTCAACAGTCAAGTTGAAGTAGGTACAACCTTTACTGTCACCCTTCCTTTACTAGAAGCTTAAGCATCTAGGTTAAGTGGATTAGGTTCAATTCTATACATTTAAAGAATGTAGCAAAGTTTCCCCCAAAAAAATTGCTTGTTAGGGACTTCCAGAAATTAAATTATTCAATTTTGGGAGCGACGATAATCACTAAATTCTTCCTCTCCTGCAACGCCAGCGCCCCCTGCTTCCCCTGCTCGCCAAAGCGATGGGATGTTTTTTTAGTTGGAAGTCCCTTACTATCCCTCATTCACAACTTCTCGTCTGACAAACAAAGCCCGATAAACAGGTTCACCCTTTTTTTGTGTGCCTATTTCCCGTTCTGTGGGCACTGGTAGCGGGTTTTCTGCTAACCATTCTTCTGTTCCAACTTTCTGATAAGCTGGGTGGGCAGCGAAGCGATCGCGCATTTCCACCGCGATAAATTCCATATCTGACTGCACAAACACAACCCCCCCAACCGCCAGATAACTGGCTAACTCCGCCACTAATTCTGGTTGCACCACACGGCGTTTAGCATGGCGGGTTTTAAACCAAGGATCGGGAAATTGAATTGTAACGCGCTGTAAACTTCCTGGAGGAAGGGAAGATAAAAGGGAGTGCAGTGAGTTATTCACATTGCAAAATAAGTAGTGCAGATTTGTTAAAGCCAACTCAGAACGTAACTTATTCGCCTCCACTACCAACGGTTCTCGAATTTCTAAGCCGAGATAATTCCAATTGGGTTCGATGCTGGCCATATTTAACAAAAATTGTCCTTTAGCGCAGCCAATATCTAAATGTAGTGGTTGATTTGGCTTTGCATAAATTTTTTCAAAGTCTTGGGGACTTGCTGGTGTTTGATACTTGTTAGCAAGTGGATTCACATGCTGGCGGACTCGAACTGCTGCCAAAATTTCCTCTCCTTTACGTCAAAATATCCTGTGGTGTGTGCGATCGCCATCAGTTGGGTTTGTTAAAAAAATGTACTAATGGTGAAACTTATTTTAGATTGATGAACTATCACAAACGTTTTAAATTGTACTAAATCAGGAAACAATTGCTCCCTGTCAAGCAAACATGATTTGTGATCTACCCACGCTTCTCTCCATTGTAAGTGTGGGCTTTTGATTTCATCAACAACAGCCTTTCCACCTTGAGGTTTATTAGTTTTAAATTGCTATCAATACAGCAAGAACGGGGTACTTAGCATTGCGTTCATATTTTTGCTCAGAATTCCCAGCCTTCTTTATTTTCTTATAAATTTAAAACCTATAATTTGTCTTATCTATAATGAATTAATTTACTCAGTTTAATTTTACCAGCATGGCAAATAAAATTCATCTTAATAAACTTGCAGAGGGAGTTACAGCTTGGAATGACTGGCGAGCAGCAAATCCAAATATAGATGTGGATCTTAGTGGAGTTTATCTGGTTTATGAAATATCTATAAGAAACCAAAAAAAGGCTTGGAGGCTTCTTACACCCTTCATATCTTTGTTGGTTACTCTTTTTCTTGTACATACTAATGTGACAGAGCATTTAATATATCTTTTTGAAAACAACCCATTATTGAAAATAAATTTATCTGCTTGGGAAGAATTAGTATTGTATACAATAATTCGTTTGTCTTTGTTTTTCATTATTATGCTTACCTTGTTTACTGGTTTGGAATTAATGTTAAATTATTCCAAAGGAAAACTAAACTTAATAAATATAGATATGAATAAAGTAAATTTATATGGAACCGACTTAAAAGGAGTTGATTTTAGGTATGCCGATTTAAGATATGCAGATTTAAGAAATGCAAATTTGAGTTATTTGGAAGCAATTGGTGCAGATTTTGACTATGCTAATTTTACTGGAGCGTGTATAGAGAGTTGGAATATTGATTCTTCTACTAATCTAAATAATGTAAAATGTGATTATATTTATTACCAGTTTAATTATGAACTGGATAAGTTTAACCAGCGTCGTCCCATAGACATAAATAGTATTTTTGCGCCTAATGAGTTTACAGAACGCATTAAAGTTATTGAAAAAGCATTAGAAACCATTGATTTAACTTTTACAGATGGTATTGATTGGAAAGCATTTTTCAAATCATTTAACGAATTACGTCAGCAATATCCTGAACACAACATTGATATTCAAGGAATTGAACGTAAAAGTAACACGTTAATTGTCCGATTAGATGTGAATGTTGAATCAGTCATTAATACTGTTGTAATTAAAGGTGCTATTGAAACTGGTTTCAAAGAGTTTTATGAAATTAATGTTAAGTTTTTAGAAGATAAATATCGGAGAGACCTTCAAGCTAAAGATGATGATATTAATTTTTACCGTCAGCAAAGTATGGAGATATTAGAAATTATTAAGCAGCAAGTAACAAGACCTATCAATGTGGAGAAAATTATGTCAGACACATATAACAATAATTTCCATAAACCAAATATTAGCAATTTTGCTAACAAAATGGAAGATAATGCACGGCAACAAGCAAACCAAAACATCTACACATCTGAGCAAAAACAAACTCTTGCTGATGTATCTACTGAAATACAGCAGCTTATAAAACAATTCGAGCAAAATAATCCTACTGCTAATGAAAGTGAGAAGATTGCTTATGTAAATGATGAGACTACTCCTAGCTTGAAGCGTCGAGCTATTGGTGCATTACAGGGATTTAGTGAAACTGCAATCGAAGAGTTTTTTGATAATTCCTATATCAACATTGCTAAAGCAATTATCAAAGGCTGGATCAAGCCGGACTAAATACTGATCCGCAGGTTGGGTGGGAATTAGCAAAACTAACTAATATAACCAATTTTTTGGTTCTGCGGTCGCTTCACCTAACCTACCATTAGAAGCGATCAAACTACAACTTAGATCAAAGCAAGGAGCATCTACTATACTAAAACGTTTGAGTTAGCTGCTCAGGCAAAAGAAGGCAATATTATGCTAGAATTGTACCAAATTATGGCAATTATTCAAGAGCAATTTAGAATAATTTTGCGCTTTGTTGAGTAAACAAGCTAAAATCTACGATTTTTGGAGATTTTTAGGTTATGACAACCTCACAGGAGAGGATTATCCCGATAGATTTGCGAACCGAAATGTCGCAGTCTTATCTGGAATACGCCATGAGCGTGATAGTGGGTCGGGCGTTGCCAGATGCCAGGGATGGACTCAAACCTGTGCATCGCCGCATTCTCTACGCAATGCACGAGCTAGGTCTGCTCCACGATCGCCCCTTTAAGAAATGCGCCCGTGTAGTGGGGGAAGTGTTGGGTAAATACCACCCCCACGGCGACACAGCAGTATATGATGCCTTGGTGCGGATGGCGCAGGATTTTTCCATGCGATCGCCCCTAGTTAACGGACATGGTAACTTCGGTTCGGTAGACAATGATCCGCCAGCCGCCATGCGGTACACAGAATGCCGTTTACAAGCTTTAACTAGTGCTGGTTTACTGCACGATATCGAGTATGAAACTGTAGACTTTGCCGATAACTTTGATGGTTCCCAACAAGAACCCACAGTTTTACCCGCACGAATTCCGCAATTATTGCTCAACGGTTCCTCTGGGATTGCCGTGGGTATGGCAACCAACATTCCGCCGCACAATTTGGGCGAATTGATTGATGCTTTGGTGGCTGTAATCCACAATCCAGAAATCACCGATCTCGAATTAATGCAGTATGTCCACGGCCCAGACTTTCCGACTGGGGCGCAAATTTTGGGGACATCTGCCATTCGAGAAGCTTACACTACCGGGCGTGGTTCTATTACCATGCGTGGTGTCGCTAACATTGAAACCGTTGAACAACGGGGACGGCCAGATAGAGAAGCAATTATCATCACCGAATTGCCCTATCAAACCAATAAAGCGGCGTTGATTGAAAAAATCGCTGAAATGGTGAACGAAAAGCGGCTAGAGGGGATTGCAGATATCCGGGATGAGAGCGATCGCGACGGGATGCGAGTTGTCATCGAACTTAAGCGTGATGCTTATCCCCGCGTCGTTCTGAACAACCTCTACAAACAAACGCCACTGCAAGCCAACTTTGGGGCGAACATGCTGGCGTTGGTGAATAGCGAACCCCAAGTACTCACCCTCAAGCAGTTTTTAAGCGTCTTCTTAGATTTCCGCATCGAATCCATTGCTAGACGTACCCGCTACGAACTGCGGAAAGCCGAAGAACGCGATCATCTCCTGCAAGGATTGTTGATTGCCCTATCCCAGTTAGATCCAATTATTGTCTTGATTCGTCATGCGCCCGATGCGCCCACAGCTAAAGGCGAATTAATCACAACTTACGGACTCTCGGAAGTGCAAGCAGATGCGATTTTGCAGATGCAATTGCGGCGATTAACTGCCTTAGAAGCAGACAAAATTCGTTTGGAACACGACGAATTGCAAGCAAAAATTACCGACTTACAAGATATTTTGGCACGCCGGGAGAGAGTGCTAGAAATTATCGAAACTGAAGTCGCGCAACTGAAAACTAACTTTGCCACACCCCGCCGCACGGTGATTTTACCAGGGGAAGGGGAATTAGACGATCGCGACTTAATTGCCAATGAAAAAGCGATAATTCTGGTTACAGAGCAAGGCTACATCAAACGGATGCCAGTTAATACCTTTGAAGCGCAAAGCCGTGCTACCAGAGGTAAAGCCGCAGCCAAGGTGAAAGATGATGATACCATTGAGCATTTTTTGACTTGCTGCGATCACGACAGTATTTTATTCTTTAGTGAGCGTGGAGTTGTTTATTGCCTGAGAGCGTATCAAATTCCAGCGAGTTCGCGTACCAGTCGCGGGACACCTATTGTCCAGATGTTACCGATTCCCAAAGAGGAAAAAATCACCTCGATTGTACCCGTTGACGAGTTTAGCAGCGAAGAATATCTGGTCATGCTCACCAAGGGCGGCAATATTAAGAAAACTGAATTGGCAGCATTTAGTCATATTCGCGCCAATGGTTTGATTGCCATTTCCTTAGAAGAAGGCGACCAACTGCGCTGGGTGCGACGCGCCAGAGTCGAAGACAGTGTAATCATTGGTTCTCGTAACGGGATGGCAATTAACTTCCGGTGCAACCACGAACAACTGCGTCCTTTAAGTAGGGCGACTCGTGGGGTGAAAGCCATGAAACTCAAAAATAAAGATGAACTCGTGGGTATGGATATCCTTCCCGCAGCAATTCTTGAAACTTTGGATATAGTTACAGAAGCCGAAACAGAAGATATCGAAGCAATCGAGACAATCGAAACAGAAGATATCGAAATTACCGAAACTACTGAAGAGTCCGCAGAAGTGCCTAGTACTGGCATTGTTGGCCCTTGGGTGTTGGTAATTACGATGGGAGGATATGGTAAGCGCGTACCCGTTGCTCAGTTCCGACTACAAAATCGTGCTGGTCAGGGTTTAATGGCAACCAAGTTCAAAAACCGCAAAACCAAAGACAAGTTGGCAACCCTACGCATTGTCAACAATGATGATGATGAAATCATGATGGTGACAAATCGCGGTATTATAATCCGTCAAGCGGTAAATGCGATTTCTATCCAATCGCGATCGGCAACTGGAGTCAGAGTACAGCGTTTAGATGAAGATGACGCTATTACCGGAGTAGCAATAGTTCCACCTGATGCTGCCGATGCAGAAGAAGCAGAATAAAAAGCAGGGGGAGAGGTTAACCACCTTACTCCCTTATTTAATCGCCTTAGCTAGCGGCATTTTAATGGGGCTAACCGTAGCCCCAGTAGGTGCATGGTTCCTGGCTTGGATTGCCATAGTTCCTTTATGGGTGCTAGTTGTCACTTCAGCCAAAGGTAAAAATCAATTCCCCCCGGCTTTCCTCTGGGGTATTGGTTTTCACGGTGTCGCCCTATTCTGGATTACCGGAATTCATCCGATGACATGGTTGGGCGTTCCTTGGTTGCCAAGCTTGGTAATCACGCTTTTTTGTTGGGGATTTATCAGTGTCTTGGGTGGGGTATTCCTTACTATTTGGGCGGCTATAATGGTTCGCCTGGGTGGAAAAAAACCGTGGTTACGTGTACTTATTGGTACAGCAGCCTGGTGCGGCTTAGAGAGTCTATGGAGTGCTGGCCCTCTGTGGTGGAGTTCTTTAGCTTACACTCAAAGCCCGCACAATCTCGTAATTGTACATCTGGGGCAACTCTCTGGGCCTAATACTGTGACAGCAGCAATAGTTGCTGTAAATGGGTTAATTGCTGAAGGATGGATGAACCGCAGAGGCACAGAGGGCGCAGAGAAAATTTCCTCCGTGTTCTCTGCGCCTTGGCGGTTCGTTAATAAATACTGGGTCATTGCCACAGGATTATTAATTACCTTACACCTCATCGGTTTTTTCTTATACAGTCGTCCCATCGCCCAACCCCCAGAAGCAGCGTTAAAAGTGGGGATTATTCAAGGTAATATCCCGAACCGACTTTTACGAAGTTCTGAAGGGTTTCGTCGCGCCCAAGAAAATTACACTAATGGGTATTTAACTTTAGCAGACCAAGGTGTAGATGCAGTTCTCACCCCAGAAGGAGCCTTACCTATTTTCCAACGCAACTTGATGCAAACTGCTTTAGTCGCAGCAGTGAAGGAAAAAGGTGTAGTTGCTTGGATTGGGGCTTTTGGCGAACGAGGAGACAGTTATACAATTAGCTTGTTTACTTTTAATAGTAAGGGTGAAATTGTCAGTCGCTACGATAAGTCCAAACTAGTACCTTTGGGAGAATATATTCCCTTTGAAGGAATTTTCGGCGGGTTAATTCAACGCTTGTCGCCTCTGGATGCACACCAAGTTCCCGGTTCAGCAAATCAGATATTTGACACTCCTTTTGGTCGTGCGATCGCTAGTATATGTTACGAATCTGCTTTTCCTGAACAATTCCGCCGTCAAGCTGCGGCGGGTGGGCAATTTATCCTCAGTTCTTCTAACGATGCCCATTACACTGCATCGATGCCATTCCAGCACCATGCACAGGATATCATGCGGGCAATTGAAACCGATCGATGGTCAGCACGGGCAACGAATACCGGATATTCAGCCTTTATAGATCCTCATGGTAGAACCTTGTGGATGTCTGGATATAATACTTACGAAACTCATGTTGAAACAATTTATCGGCGACAGACAAAAACCTTATATGTGCGTTGGAGTGATTGGTTAACACCTTTGCTGTTGGGATTGAGTATCTTAGGGTGGTTTGTGCAGAGAGTGATTAACTAACGCTAATATCAGATCGTAACTACAGTGACATCCACGAGTAATAGTTACCATTTGAATCTCTAAAAGAGGAATTGTGGCATGGAAGACATTCAGCAACGCAAGCTTTTATCAGCCCTAAGCCACGGAGCAATATTTTTTAGCTCTACGATTATCTCCATTGGCATACCGATTGCAATTTTGCTAATTAGTAATGACCCAATTATCAAAAGCAATGCCAAAGAATCACTCAATTTTCACATAAATCTTTATATTTATGCACTTATCTTCGGATTGCTGATTGTTGTGGGAATTGGTATTTTGTTGTTGATTGCTTTGGGTGTAGTCAGTTTTATTATGCCAATTATTGCCATTATCAATGTTCTAAACCATCCGAATGTGTCGTACCGCTATCCGTTTATTTTCCGATTTGTTTAGTTAAAAAGAGTTGTACAGTTGTAGGTTATGTTGAGCAATAGGAAGCCTAATAATTGTCAGAAGTTGGTTTCAGAGAATCAATCAAACCTACACGAGTTAATGTTTTGTTATCTAACTGAACTTTATTACAATGTAGCAAAACTTTCTTAAAGTGACACAAAATGTTAGGTAATTCTCCATTTTGTCTATTGGAAAAAATTATATTTTGCTAGACGATTACTTCTTGATTACACAGATTAAGCTAATTTACAATTATCCATAAGGCTGAAATTTAAATACAGGATTTCATACCAAATTTAAGTTTAAAAAAAGTGTATAAGGGGTAATTTGCAGACTTTCAGGTGTTTTAATAAAGTTATTACCAAAGTCTAGTATAAGCAAAAACATGAAAGGTCTCAGGAAGTTATCCTCAATAGCGTTATTGCTATGTGCCTTTGTGTATCCGCCCTCATTAGCTGAAGCAAAAGATATTTCTTTAAATAATGCTCGCAATGAACAGAGCGCCGCACCAGAAGCTAACCTAATTGGAGATAAAACTGGAGAGCTTTTAATTGCTCAACGGCGGCCAGGACGATACCGAATGATCCGAAGACGGCAGATTATCCGACAGAGGCAGCCCTACGGACGATACCAAAATATCCGACAACGGCAGCCCTACGGACGATACCAAAATATCCGACGACGGGATCAGTTAAGACAACGGCAGATTATCCAACGACGGCAGCCCTACGGACGATATAGCATTATCCGAGGTCGTTATTGAGCCAAGGCTGATACAACTAACTAATGGTTAGTGGTTGGTGGTTAAACCACTAACCACTAGACTTCTTGCATAAGTCGGGAAAAGGGGAAAGGGGAAAAAGTTCTGTATTGTTCCCTTCCCCTTTAACCTTTACCCTTTGCCCCCCTCTTGCAAAAAGCCCTTTTGCAAGAGGTCTACTAATTATGGTTATCTTTTAATGGCTTGCTACTACCTCTCCTTCAAGGCGAACTAGTCGGTCTGCCAAAAGTTTTTCAAGGTCTTCTAATGCCTTGGTGAAACCTTTGATGCCCTCGTCTAGTTTGTCAGTTGCCATGCGGTCAGCAGCGTGCATTTTGTCATAGCTAGCTTTGTCAATGGATATCTTTTCGATTGACAAACTTGCTGCCTTGGCGGGGTCAAGTTTACGTGGCAGTTCTGCAACAGTTGACTGCAATTCAGCCAAAAGTGATGGAGAAATTGTCAACAAATCGCTACCTGCAAGTTCAGTTATTTCACCAAGGTTGCGGAAGCTAGCTCCCATAACTTCGGTTTTATAGCCGAATTTCTTGTAGTAGTTGTAGATTTTGGTGACTGACAAAACTCCGGGATCTTCGGTTGCTGGGTAGCTATCGCGTCCGGTATCTTTTTTGTACCAGTCAAGAATCCGACCGACGAAAGGAGAAATTAGGGTAACGCCGGCTTCTGCACAGGCGATCGCTTGGTGAAGACCAAACAACAAGGTAAGGTTACAGTGAATACCTTCTTTTTCAAGAATTTCCGCAGCGCGAATACCTTCCCAAGTGCTGGCGATTTTAATTAAAACGCGATCGCGGCCAATTCCAGCAGCTTTATACTGGGCAATTAAATCCCGTGCTTTAGTCAGAGTAGCTTCGGTATCGTAGGACAAGCGAGCATCTACTTCTGTAGACACACGACCGGGAATAATTTGTAAAATCTTTAATCCAAAAGCAACTGCTAAACGGTCAAAAGCTAGAGAAACTATCTGTGCTTGGGTGGCTCCGTCTCCAGCATCTTTCTTCGCTTGCAGTAAAGTTTGATCGACAATTCCCTGATATTCTGGCATTTGCGCCGCAGCAGTAATCAGAGAAGGATTGGTGGTGGCATCTTGGGGTTTGAACTTTTCAATTGCCTGGATATCCCCCGTATCCGCGACCACAACAGTCACTTCTCGCAATTGTTCTAGTAAATTCTTAGACATAAAAGACTCCGTGATGTTTGTTTAGGATTTACTTATTCCCTAGCGAGTGCTGAGTACTGAGTTAGGAGTAGAAACGCGATTAATCGTGTCTGTACAAGAGTTATTATTCTCTTCCTTATCTTCCCAGTCACCAGTCCCCAGTCCTTAGTTCCTTCAATTCTGATTCTGGCAATTTTTCGGAATCATTGCCCAATTTTGCTTACTATCTTGAGCCACAGCCCTATTCTAAGTGGCTTATGCGGATATTGGCTGTCCAATGGAATGCACTTTGATTAAACTAGTTGTGCCCGATTTACCAATTGGAACACCAGAGGTAATCACTACTTTATCGCCCTTATTGGCTAGACCCATATCTACAACTGTGTTCACCACATTGGTAAACATCTCTTCAGCATGGTGGACTGGTGGGATCAGCAAAGCTTCCACACCCCAAGAAAGCGCTAGTTGGCGATAAGCGGTGATATCGGAGGTGAGGGCAATAATGGGAGAAGTCGGCCGATATTTAGACACCATTCTCGCTGTATTTCCTGATGAAGTGTTACAGAGAATTGCCCGTGAACCTGTTTCATAAGCGATGCGACACACAGATTCTGCTACAGATTCGGTAACGCTAAGACTGCCTGCTTCATGACACCAAGCATGTTTACTACCCTCATCTAGAGCCTGTTCTGTCCGCACGGCGATGTTGTGCATCATCTGGACGGCGGCGATGGGATATTGTCCGACAGCTGTTTCACCAGAGAGCATTACCGCATCCGTACCATCTAAGATGGAGTTGGCAACATCAGTTGCTTCGGCGCGGGTGGGATCGGGGGCGCTAATCATCGACTCTAGCATTTGGGTGGCTGTAATCACCGGTTTGCCAGCACGATTGCAACGGCGAATAATATCTTTTTGAATGAGGGGTACTTCGTGAATTGGCACTTCCACCCCTAAATCGCCACGGGCAATCATAATTGCGTCGGCAACTTTCAGAATGGAATCAAAGTTTTCTAGTGCTTCTGCTCTTTCGATTTTGGCAATTAAGCGGATGGAAGCACCAGCCGCTTCAATCATGCGCTTGGCGGGTTCTAAGTCTTGTGGTGATTGCACGAAGGACACCGCTACCCAATCTACACCCAACTGAATCCCAAAGCGTAGATCCAGTAAGTCTTTTTCGGTGATGGAACTAACAGGTAAAGGAGTTTGTGGTAGATTTACTCCTTTATGTGTGGAAATTAACCCGCCAGTTTTCACTTGGGCGCGAATGCGATCGGCATCGCGATCGGTAACAATTAACTTGACGCGACCATCATTAATTAAAATCGGTTCACCTGGTCGCACCATTGCGAACAGAGTCGGCAATGGTAGGGGGAGTTCGTCAATACTCTCACCCTTTTCTTGCAAAACAAAAGTAACTTCAGTACCAGCTTCTAAATTTAACCCTTCCGGTGGTAAAGTTCCCAAACGAATCTTGGGACCACAGAGGTCTTGCATAATTGCGATCGGCTTTTGCTGCTCATTACTAATTTGTCTGAGATAGTGAGCAGTTTGGGCATGGAATTCGTAAGCGCCGTGGGAAAAATTCAGCCGCGCCACATTCATTCCAGCTTCTACCAAGCCTCGCAGATTTTCGGGTGCAGATGTAGCGGGCCCAACAGTACAAATGATTTTGGTTCGACGCATAGGGATTAGGGGTTGAGGAGTAACCTGCAAATTTGGATAGTTTGTGCGTAGGCGTAGCCCGTCGTAGACATCGCCCAGTCATCCAAATTAACACGTGCTTTATATCACTGTTTTTGTAAATAAAGATACTAAATAATGTTTTACTCCCAGGGTATTTACCATTTGACCCAAATCCCAAAAGTCAAGGGGAGCCAGTCGCATGGGCGGGTCTCCCGACTTGTGCGAACTGGCGTTCAAAAGTCAAAAGTTAATCACCAATGACCAATGACCAATGACCAATGACAAATCACCAATTAAACCACAGCAACTGTAGAGGCAAGTTTTTCCTTTTGTGATATAGATAACATCAAATCAATCACGCGATTCGAGTAGCCCCACTCGTTGTCATACCAGGCAATTACCTTGAAGAAGTTGGAGTTCAACTCAATTCCAGCACCTGCGTCGAAGATACTAGAATGGGTATCGCCTTGAAAATCTGTGGAAACTACTTCTTCATCTGTGTATCCCAAAATACCTGCAAGTGAACCTGCCGCAGCTTCCTTCATGGCAGCACAGATTTCTTTGTAACTAGTAGCTTTGGCAGTTTTGAAAGTTAAATCAACTACAGAGACATCGGGAGTCGGAACCCGTAATGCCATACCAGTCAATCTACCCTTCAATTCTGGTAAAACAAGTGCTACAGCTTTAGCTGCGCCTGTGGAGGAGGGAATAATATTCTGGCTTGCACCTCGACCACCCCGCCAGTCTTTCTTGCTGGGACCGTCTACAGTTGGCTGAGTGGCAGTCATAGCATGAACTGTGGTCATCAATCCTTCAGTTAACCCAAAGTTGTCATTGATGACTTTCGCTATAGGAGCTAGACAGTTTGTAGTGCAGCTGGCATTGGAGACAATGATATCCTTGCCGGGGTCAAATAGGTGATGATTGACACCCATGAGTAGAGTCGTAACTCTATCTGGATCTTTGGTAGGAGCAGAAATTACCACGCGCTTTGCACCTGCTTTTAGGTGGTTTGCGGCTCCTTCGTAATCAGTGAAGAGTCCCGTTGCTTCTACAACATAATCTGCACCTAATTTTCCCCAAGGTAACTCTGCTGGATTCCTCATCGACACACAAGGGATGAAATGTCCGTCAATGAGAATACCATCTTCTTTGGCTTCAACCTTGTGCTTTAATTGACCGTGGGTTGAGTCGTACTTTAATAGGTAAGCGAGGTTGTCTGGTGGTACTAGGTCGTTAATGCCTACAAACTCGATATTGGGATTATCGAGGCCAGCGCGAAGCACGAGTCGCCCGATTCGACCGAAGCCATTGATACCAACTTTCAATTTAGTCAAGATTAAACCTCCCGTTGTGGAAGTTGAACAAAAGGAGAAAGTTAAAAGTCAAAATAAATTGCCTTTTACTCTTTACTCTATGATCCTGACAGTCTCAGTCAGCTAAGGCATATTTACTTGGCATCTTTTAAGGATTGGGGATTGGGGAATGGGAAACGGGGAATGGGGAACGGGGAATGGGGAATAGAAAAACCCCGATTTAAAAAGTTTTGATGCTTTTTTAGCTCACCCAGACTGTTTAAATAATTTGCCCTTGTAATCCACGATTCGTTAGGAGGTAAACAGCAAAAGTTCCTAACCAGTGACTAGCTGCATAATGTTCAATTACAACATCTGTGAGTCCATGCTGACGATGGTGAAGAGCAGCAGAGCGGAGTGTTTTTATGCGGCGATCGCTATTTGCCAATCCAGATATGATACCCTCAAGCATCCAAGCACGACTGAGATTAAGACCGTAGAAGTGGGCTTGCATATAATCTTGAGGATTATCCACTCTGGCTGGTTCTAACCAATTTACTGAATTATCAATGGGTATTTGTGGCAGAAAATTGGTGAGCCAATCAGTGAAATCTGTTGTAGGCAGGATTCGCCGCATCAGGTCTGCTTCAGCAAGTCCAGGAGAGAGAAAATCGTAGCCAAGCGGTTCAAATTGTAACGAGTAGTTGCGATCGCTAAGATAGAATTGCCGTGCTTTATTCTCCAATAACTGAGTAAAGTCAGTATTTTCGGTAATCCTTGCCCAATCTAGCATCAAACCAAGTGCAAAAGCTGTTTGGCTATGCACCCCTGTGCGATTTGGCAGTTTCAGTTCGTTAATCCAGCGCTGTAGGTTATCAGCAATCAACTTTTCTAGCGGTTCTAATACAACCCGCCATTCTTTCGCTTGAGCATGATTCCACTCGTGAAGTTCCGCAACCAGTTGCAGAAACCAGGCCACACCGTAAGGAAATTCAAAAAAGGGTCGCCGTTGAAAATGGGCAATCTCTCCTTGAATTTTCTCAGGTGTTAGGCTTTGCCCAAGTGCTTGCTTTGACGCTGCATTGAAAGAGGCTTCAGGAAAGTGACGCAGCAAACGTACCAGTAACCAGTGACCATGTACGGCTGAATGCCAATCTAAGCAGCCATAAAAAGCAGGAGTCAATTGACGCGGTGATTTTATATCCTCGTCGCTCTCAGCCCAACGCAGAATACTGTTAGGATACTCTCGCTCGATACAATCCAGTACTAATTGAGCAAATTGTGCTGCGATCGCTTCATTAATCTCCAAATTATCGAGTGGCATGGTCACGTCGCTTCGCTCCGAATTAAAAATTAAAAATTAAAAATTAAATTTATGTGCTTAGGGACTTGCGTGAAAATAAAGTACCAGTAAACCGAGTTTCGACTGCGCTCAACTCTCGATGGCTGAGGGTTGAGCGCAGTCGAAGTGTCGAAACCCGTCTGGTTGGGATACTATTAACCCGCAGCTCCTTTATATCCTTTTCTTTGGCGATTACTTAGTACAGTTTTGCGTAAAAGCGTAGCATTTTTAATGCAGGGGAATGGGAACTGGGTATTTAGGACGGGTTAAAGCCCCAAACATCATTTTTTCACGCTCTTCCCAATCCCCAACCCCTTTTAGCATTGCAAGGTATTACCAAATTTAATTCACTAGGAATTAACCATCAGTTGCGCTTCAGGTTTTACCCTAGCTTCCGCTTCCAGAAAGTCAGCCACTTGAGCTTCAATTTCATCCCGAACAATTTGGCGATACTCCAAGAAATGCTCAATTTGGGCACAAACGGCTAAGTAACTACTCACTCCACCCGGATTGTGCCGATACATACTCCACAGGTTGCGCCAGAATTGCCAGCGCGTCTGACGACGTACCCCCTGCCGCCAACAAATAATTAGAAACGCTCTGAGTACTTTCCAGTTCAATGGTTTCTTGGCAGCTTTGCCCTTTTTCGGGTAGGTTGCTTCGCCCAAAAGCCGGAAGTGTTTGTATGTACGCTCCAAAAACCGCTCTGGCTCATACAAATCACAGAACGCCTGCACATATTCACGAGCGATGTCTTCTAACGGTCGAGTTGGGACAAAGTTCATCAACGTGGTTTGGTTGATGTTGGCTGATTTATTGCGGAGTCGTCCTTCTTTTTCTAATCTATGCCAGAGGGCTGTATCTGGAAGCGCTTGCAGCATACTAAATAAAGCGGTGGGAATTGCTGTTTGCTCGACAAACTTGACAATCCGTGCGCCGGCTCCTACTTTCTCGCCATCAAACCCAATGATAAAGCCTGCCATAACTCGCAACCCTGAGCGGGTAATCCTATTCACCGCATCACTGAGCGAGTCTCTGGTATTCTGATACTTTTGAGTGAAAGTGAGACTTTCTTCGTCGGGGGTTTCAATTCCCAGAAAAACGGCTCCAAAATTACACGCTACCATCAAGTCCATCAGTTCTTGATCTTGGGCTAAATCAACTGAAGCCTCTGTCGCAAAAGAAAAGGGATAGTTATGTTCTACCATCCAGGGCAGAAGAGACTTCAAAAATAATTTGACATTCCGCTTATTACCGATGAAGTTGTCATCCACCATAAAAATGCTGCGCCGCCAACCCAGTTTGTAGAGATAATCAAGTTCTGCTAATAGTTGTTCTGGGTTTTTGGTGCGAGGCTTGCGACCATACAGCACAATAATGTCGCAGAATTCACACTGGAAGGGACATCCACGGGAAAATTGCACCGACATTTCCGCATAAGCTTCAAACTCTAGCAAGTCAAAGCGAGGGGTGGGAGTGTTGGTAACATCTGGTTTTTCACCGCCAGAGCGAAAGATACCTGTGCGATCGCCCCGTGCGATCGCTGCTACAAATAAGGGTAGGGTAATTTCCCCTTCGTCCAATATCAAGTAATCCACTCCGGCGGATGTCATTTCATCTGGTAACGCTGTCGGGAAAGGCCCACCTACAGCTACCCGTTTACCTCTGCGTTTTGCTTCTAATATCTGACAGAGCAAGTCTTCTTTTTGCACAATCATCGCCGACATAATAACCAAATCTGCCCAAGCCCACTCTGCTTCCGTACAGGCACGAACATTTCGATCTACTAGCTTATACTCCCATTCTTGAGGTAATATCGCGGCTACAGTTACCAAACCTAAAGGCGGTAACATGGCTTTACGGTCTAATAAAGCCAGTGTTTTTTCAAAAGACCAAAAACTTTTTGGAAAAAGGGGGTATAGAAGTAAAACGTTCATATTTGATGCTTATAAACCTTGATCTTAGCTGCTGCTTGAGTTGAAATACAACTTCGCCGCTCTGGTAAAACACTTAGAGAAGCTTTTGTATGCAGTAGCTGGTAAATTCTACTATGACTGATTTAGACTAAACAATATTTTTTAAGGGCAATTATTACTACTTTTATACTAGGGAGGGCTCCGAAACTGCGGGTTTTGCTGAATTAAGGAATGATTATTGTGGAGTGGGCATCTGCCTTAACTTCACATCAATGGCAAAATGCCCATCCTACAAAAATAGTAAAATCATCCCGAAAATATGCAACGCTACTTGGCAAACTGGCAACTCTGAGAAAATTAACTGTGTTATTTTAAATAACTATACAAGGTGTATTTGCACTTTCAAGCTATTTTTTAGACGGGCTGCAACCCGTCTTTATTTATCGCCAGCTCCTTTTACAGCAGTTTTCATGTATTTGAACTACATCTGTCGTAGGAGCAATTTATGAATTGTCCCTACGACGAAAGTCCTAAATTTAATGATTTACTCAACAAGTTTTAGGGTGTAATATAACGTTTCCTAAGCAACATCTCAATCAAGAGAAAGAGGTTTAAATCTGTTCTTCTCCCCTGCTCCGTGCCCCCTGCTCCCTATCCCCTGCCTCCTTCAACTTCTCAGTTGCACAGGCATAGCTAAATAGGTCATTTTCAAACCACCCAATGGTGTAAAAATAACTGGAGTCAGGCTTTGATTTAGATGCATTTGAATTTCGGAAGATGGTAACTCTTTCAAGCCTTCCATCAAATATTTAATGTTAAAAGCAATTTCAATGTTTTCTCCAGATATCTGCGCCGGCATTGACTCTCTACCACTACCCACATCTTGAGCTTCACAAGATAAGGTAATTTCTTGAGCTTTGCTATCAATACTAAGTTTGACAATATTATTTTTTTGATCGGCTAGGACAGCAATCCGTTCCAAAGTGCTGACAAATTGTCGCCGTTCAATAGTCACTTGTCGTTCAAATTGACGCGGAATCAATTGTCGATAAGCAGGATATTGCCCTTCTAATGTGCGACTAGTCAAGCGTTGATTTTGCCATGCAAACACAACTTGACCTTGATCGAAATATAAAGCTACAGGTTCATCTGATGAGGCGCTATGAGCTAGCATCCGTTGAAGTTCGCGTAATGCTCTTGCTGGTACTGTCACCTCTAGTTGACTAGTTCCGCCTAAAGGACGCTCGTTGCTAGTTTCTACCACTGCTAGGCGATGTCCGTCGGTAGCTGCAAATTCTAGAGTATCTTGTTTAACTGTTAAATGCACTCCCGTGAGTACTTGTTTAGTTTCATCACCACTGGTAGCAAATAATGAACCCCGTAATCCCTCAACTAATGCGGCGGTGGTGAGATAAATTACTTCCGTATTTTCAATTACAGGTAGTTCAGGAAATTCTTCCGGCCCCATTGCTCGGACTTGATAATGTCCACTTTTGGGTGTGAGTGTAACTATTAAACCTTCTCCACTGGATGTTGCACCTGTGAGGGCTGATTCATCGTCTAAAGTGATTTCGCCTTCTGGAAGACGGGAGGTGATATCTACAAGTAACTTAGCAGGAAGTGCGATCGCACCTCCTTGCCATACCTCTGCATTAAAGCTGGTGCGGATTCCTAAGCTGAGATCGAAGGCTGTTAAGCTTACTTGGTTAGTTTCAGCATCCGCTTGCAACAGCACATTGGCAAGTACTGGATGAGTCGGTCGTGAAGGTACTGCACGACTAACGAGTGAGAGATTTGTACTGAGATCGCTTTGGGAGCAAACTAATTTCATAAGTGAGATTCAGCTGGTGAAGGATATGGTAACATCCTTATTGTTTATAGGCGATCGCTGATGAAGTTATTTAAGGGTAAAAAACTCGTTTAAACGGTTTGGTGGCTCTGCTTTATCCGCGATGCAATAATCGCTCTCCGAACGTCTCGGTCTGATAAATTCCCAACCGAGAGCAAATGCTGGGGCATTCCTCCCATACGCTCTAGAATGCTTTGCTCAGATGGTTGGCTTTTTTCACTATCAGATGTGAAATTTTTCTGATCCTGTCTACCTTTTATGAATAGCAAGAAGTCTAACACTTCTTCCACTAAAGAATCTGAAACCTGCCCAATTTCCTGAATAAGTTGCTCTCTGGCTGTCATAAACTATCTGCTTCAATACCAACAGGACTTCATTTATTAGGTTAATAGGGTTTAAGAAAGATTTTATCGTCAGACAAGAGACAAAAGCGATGTCTACGACGGGCTACGCTTACGCTCCTAAGCTTCAGACTATAAAAATTTAAACGTTTGCAACTAATGTTGCTTGATTTATAAGAAACGCTTAAGTCTTTCTTGCAAATGTATAAGCCGTTGCAGCAAATGCTTAATACTTTGCAACAAATACTCTTCCATGTATAAGAAACGCTTAAGTTTTTCTTACAAATGTATAAGCCGTTGCAGCAAACGTTTAATACTTTGCAGCAAATACTCTTCCATGTATAAGAAACGCTTAAACCATTGCAGCAATTGTTGTAATGAACTTATGAATCTATTTACTACCTAAAACTAAACTTAGTCTAAGTGAAATTAACTAAAGCTTTTGAAATGCGATCAAACTTATTTGTAGTATTTTCCCATGACAACCAAATATATATTTGTATAAAACAGTACTATCAACCTGTAGCAGAGATGCATTATGGCACGTCGTAAAAGAAATTCCAGCATTTTAGAACGAGCCGATCGCCGGATTGAAAGTTTACAATCTATTAGTGTAAAACTTGACTTTGGGGAAGGAGTGAATATACAAGCTTACACCATGACAATTAACGATCTACGATCTAAGCTTGCTGCCTACAATACTGCGTTATCTACCATTGACAAACTCACAGATGACGTGAATAACGCAGAACAGGTTGTAATCGCAATGTCAGAAAAAATGTTACTAGGAGTTGGCAGCCGTTACGGTAAAACCAGCCAAGAATATGAGATGGCAGGTGGTGTGCGACGAGGTAATACCAAGAAGAAGCGAAGCGTAGTAGACAATTCCCAAGTCACCAATTCTGTTCAGCTTTCTTCTGTAAATGGATCTATGAATGGGGCATCAGCTGCGATCGTCAGTTAGCTAAAATCCAATAGGGTTTATATAGCGGTTCTCGTACCCTACGGGAAGCCGCTACGCATCTTAATAGATGCAATAGACTTTAACCTCTCTCTTTTTAGGCATCCCACTTATCATATTAGGTAAGTTTAGGTAAGTTAACTACCTGTGGAAAACTTGTGGAAAAACATGGGTAATTTTCCACAAAGTAATTATACTTAATTAAGTTTTATCAGGAAAATATCAAGTTTTCCACAGATTTTTCCACAAAAAGTAAGATTTTTTCCATAATCTAAGTTAAATTTAATCAATTTTTATACGTTACTTAATATTTTCAATTAATTATTCAACCATTAAGACTAGCGATCGCACTGCTGGTTGTAGAAAACTTAAAATATATCTTCAGGATAAAATTAAAGACTAGCAAAGCTAAACTTCGGTAAAGGTTACAAAATAAATCAAATCAGATTCAATGACCGCTACTCATCATTTATGGCTACCTGCATCGACAGATTTAACTTTGTTATCAGATGAGATTCATGTCTGGCGTATAGAACTTGACCAACCAGAACTACAACTGCAAAATTTAGCAGCAACTCTTTCCAGTGACGAAATGGCTCGTGCTGAACGGTTCTATTTTCAGGAACATCGACAGCGTTTCATTGCTGGTCGTGGTATTCTCCGAACTATATTAGGTCGCTATTTAGGTATCCAGCCTTTACAAGTGCAGTTTAATTATCAACAGCGTGGCAAACCAGTATTAGCAGATACATTTGCCGATAGTGGGCTGGAATTTAACTTGTCTCATTCCCAAGGGATGGGTTTGTGTGCGGTAAATTGTACCCACCCAATTGGTGTAGACCTAGAATATATTCGCTCAATGTCTGATATTGAAGCTCTTGCCAAACGGTTCTTTTTACCGAGAGAATATGAGATGTTGCGATCGCTATCTCCCAACCAACAGCAAGAAGTATTTTTTCGTTACTGGACTTGTAAGGAAGCTTATTTAAAAGCAACTGGAGACGGACTATCCCAGTTAGAGCAAGTTGAAGTGTTGCTAACTCCCACTGAACCAGCCAAGTTACAGATATTAGAAGACTGGAGTCTTTTTGAACTAGTACCTACTAACAATTATGTTGCTGCCGTTGCCATAGCAAATTATGGCTGGAACTTAAAATGCTGGCAATATTAATCTTGATTAAGCTCATCTCTTGGCTGAAATAAGAGAGATATTGCGGACAAATGACCAATGACTAATGACAAATGACCAATGACAACCAGCCTACTTATCCTCCTGCATATTTCTCACAATTTTTGTCACCAGGTTTCTTGGTACAAATCTGACGCATTTTGCAAGTAGTTTATTCATAAAACCAGGAATGACAATGGTTTGGCCCTTCATTAAGCCGCGAAAACCAATTTCGGCTACAGTTTGTGCATCCATCATCCTTTTACCCTTGAGCAACTTCGAGTCAGCCATCCCAGTTCTTTCATGAAAGCCCGATTCTGTTGACCCTGGGCAAAGAACTGTCACAGTGACACCTGTACCTTCTAATTCATTAGCGATCGCTTCCGAAAAAGATAAGATATAAGCTTTAGTAGCAAAATAAACCGCCATCAAAGGTCCTGGTTGAAAAGCAGCAGCCGAAGAAACATTCAATATTTTTCCTTCACCTTGCTTTACCATGTGCTTCACAAATAGCTTGGTTAAATGGGTGAGGCACACCAAATTTACCTGTAGCATTTCCAATTCAGTAGCTAGGTCTGTTTTGTGAAATAATCCATAGATACCAAATCCAGCATTATTTACCAGCACATCAACATTAATATTGGCGAGTTGCAACTCCGTGAAAATTTCTTCAGGAGCAGTTGATATAGATAAATCCTTAACAATAGTTTTGACAAGATTTCCGAATTTTTTTTGGAATTTAGCTGCAATTTCTACTAACTTTAGCCCGTTTCTGTCTACTAAGACTAGATTGTAATCATGAGTGGCAAAAATACAGGCTAATTCGTAGCCAATTCCACCGGCTGCCCCAGTAATAAGAGCAGTTTTTTTGCTCTGACCTTGATGTGTTTTGTTCATGTAAAAATATTGGTGAATTCAACTTGATGAAGCTGCCTTGCATACAGTGGTTATCGTTCTACAATTAAGTACACGTAATATTTGAACCGACAATAACTGTCTTGAGTTATTATCCTTTCAAATGCTTGTGTGATGCCTTGGATAGATGTAACAGTCCAAACGTAAATTTAGGACTTATGCATCAAAGAAGTGGGGCATTAAAGAAGTTTGATTATTTCAAGCTACTAGCACTGGCTTTTGATTACTCAGAAAAGTCAGCAGGCAAAATCAAACTTTTATGCCCGACACTAACCATTCTATCCTCAATTGCTTCTGTCAAGAGGTGAATCCTAAAAAATTACATTATTGAGCATAAAAAAACAGGGCAATTATATTGCCACTGTTGGTATATAAGTTGTTGCTGGCATCTGAAATATTAACTATTCAGCAGTACTGAGTTTTAAAAAACATCGACTAAATAAACTTGTTTTGTTGTAGTTGTAGGGTGTGTTATGGCTTCCGTAACGCACCGAAGTATTCGGGATAGTGCGTTACGTTCCTAACACATCCTACGCAAGTCGTGAACTCCTAAGCGAGATTCAAGAAACCACTTTGAATCAAGTAGGCAGTATAAGTCATAAACAATTGAGAGTCAATTGGGGGACAAGCAATAGAACTACCTGCCAATGCGTGAAGAGTATCTTGGCAGCTAATATGGGGTCTTCTAGCTTGTAAATACAAATCAGGAATAGTCAGTTGTTCATCAGACCAACGTTCCAGCAAAAAGGGTCGCAGAGTATATAAAGGATTGTCAGCAGAAGTGACATTATTGATTAACTCTGATTGCCATTTTTCGTAAGGAATCATCTCAACGGAATAACCAAAAGACCGTATCCACTCGACTAGCATTTTCAAAGCAGCGGGTTGGGGATGTTGTAAATTGAAAGCCTTACCTAAAGATTCTTTTTGCCGTGATAGATAAACAATTGCTTTACTTACATAGTCTACAGGTGACATATCCAACATATAATCTACATCAGGGAAATATCCCATTTGTAGACAGCCCTTGGTCATCAAATTGATAAAGTCGTGTGTGTTGCAAATACCTGTTTTGCTATCACCTGAAATCAGTGGTGGTCTGTGGATAGTTACAGGAAGTCCTCGGTCGCGAGCAATTTTGACTAACTTTTCAGCTACCCATTTTGTTTGTGAGTAACCAAGATAAATACCTTCCCAATGATTGAATTCATCCTGTTCTTTGACAACCTTGCCAGCATAAGCAGTGGATTCAAAAACAGCCACACTAGAAACGTAATGTACAGACTTAACTTTGATTTGACAAGCTAATCTCAAAACTTCTTGAGTGCCTAAAACATTGGCTGCTTTCAGTGCAGAGTATGGAAAAACATAATTCAACAAAGCAGCACTATGATATATAGTATCAATATTGCCAGCTAAGATTTGAAACTGTTCCGAACCAATACCTAACAAAGGCTGAGATAAATCGCCGACAATCGGAATAATTCTGGAGGTAAATTCTTCCTGCCAAATTGCATACTGTTCCAGATTCTTTTGGAGTTTGCTTTTGCCTTCTTGGGCATTAGCAGCACGCACTAAGCAATAGATATCCGCATTAGTTTCTTGTAGCAATTCCCGGATGATAAAAGCTCCTAAGAAGCCTGTTCCTCCAGTTAAAAAGATGTTCTTAGGTTCACCCACAAGCACATTAGATGCAGCACCGGGATGGATGGTAGGGTCAAGAACAGCCTCTGCACCTAAATCTAGAACAGAGGGTGCAGCATTGGCATTAGAGGCTACTACCTTTGTATCTTGAATCGGTGAACCATCTTGCACTTCTTCAGCTAAACGCTGTGAAAGAGCCTCAATATTTGGGTAATGCCACAGCAGCAATGGAGAGGGTTGAAATCCGAGCAACTTTTCTAAGTTACTGACTAGAATCATTGCTTGGGCTGAATCCAAACCGTAGTTTTCTAAATGTTCTTTGACATCTATTTCATCAGTTGCTACGTCTAGCAATTTAGCTAAGTTAGATACCAAAAATATTTGAATATCGTCTGCTGTGAAAGACTGTTTTATAGTCATTTTTAAATCTCCAACAATGATGTAGAACGAACAGGGTGATATTGACTGTAATAATCGGAAGCTTGCAGTCCTTGAATTTTCAAATTTTGGACACGATACAAAAAGGCTGCACCAGTCATAATTTGATTAGCAACATCAACTACACCACGATTATTTGGTTCAGACAGATAGGAACCACGTACCCAGTCATTGAAACCGCCCATTGCCGGGCCACACCAAATTTGATAATCGACTTCTCTGCCTTTTTCACCAGAACTAGACCAGCGAGAAGATAATCCTAGATACCAACGGAAAATCAACGCCATTTTCAGTTTAGGATTATTGACTGCTTTCCCAAGTTTCTCAGGGTTCTTTTGGGATAAATAAGCCGCAGTTCCTTCCCATACTTCAGCAATAGTTTTGCGAAAAACTTGTTTTTCTAATTTCTGCCTTTCTGCCAAAGGAATCTCTTCAATGGAATCATAAGCGCGGTAGAGTTCAAATAGTTTTTGCGCTCGCATGGGGAACATCGTACCCCGTTTGAGAACTTGCAATTTGACTCCCATTTCAAACATATCTGCTGCTGGGGCCATAATCATATCAGCCATTTCTGCTTGGGCTAATAACTTTTTGGTATGTTCACAAGCCCCAGATTCAACACACGACTGATTAATGGAACCGGTCATTATATAAGCAGCACCCATCATAAAGGCTGCTAATGCTGATTGTGGTGTCCCAATTCCCCCTGCAACGCCGATTCTAATGGGTGTTTGATAATGATATTGTGCTTGAATTTCATCCCGCAAGGCAATAATAGAAGGTAGCACACAAACCAGAGGACGGTTATCTGTATGACCTCCAGAATCAGCTTCTACGGTAATATCATCAGCCATCGGAACTTTGGCTGCAAGGGTTGCTTGTAACTCAGTAATTAGCCCTTGTTCCAGGAGTTCTTTGATGATTCTGGCTGGTGCTGGTTGCAGAAATTTAGTCGCAACTTCTCGGCGAGAAATTTTGGCAATGATTTTATTTTTGATTTCAATTTGATTGGCGCTATTCAACCCCAATCCAGCAACACGGTAATAAACAATGTTGGGAGTCAAGTCGAGAAATGCAGATGCTTCTACTGTTCTCACTTGATATTTGAGGTATAAATCTACAGCCCGGCGTTCAATCGCAGGTTCATTGGGGCTGTGAATTAAATTAAATGCGTAAGGCCCTTGAGGTAAGGCTTGTTGAATGCGATTGATGGCTGCTTCCAAACGTTCTGGAGTTAAACCACCTGCACCAAAGGAACTCAAAATTTGCTCTTTTCCTAGTGCAATGACCATTTCTTCGGAAGCAATTCCACCAGCCATTGCGCCGGTAACGTAGGCATATTTTACTCCATAAGAGGAGAGGAAATTGGGATCTCCAAATTGTTGAATGCGGATTGGTGCTGCAAATGTTAGCAGTTCTACTTGTGCTGTTGTGCCATTATCACCAGGGGATAAATAACCCTCATTAGTGACACCGATTTTTCCGGCAACTTTCACGATGTAGCAGGGTTTATTTAACACCATCAATTTATCTTTGATGGTTTGTTTCTCAAAAGATACAGTTTCTAAAGAACCTTTCCAAACCTGGTTTTTGTTATGCGACCAAGCGGAGAAGTTAAGACCATTATCGTGTTTACTTAGTACCGTATCTACGGTTGTCACGGTAGTTATCCCTCGGATTATACAAACAATGGATGATTAAAGTTGAAGGGTGTAGACTCTGTTAACGTAGACGCTTCTCTACGAGACGCTACGCGAACGGCTTGCCGCAGGTTACCGCAGAGGCGCAGAGGGCACAGAGTAAAAGAGTAATACCAATTCTCTGGGAGATGCACGTAATAATTTTTAAACGAACCGCAAAGGACGCAAAGGGCGCGAAGGAAGAGATAAGTTAAGAATTAAGCAGTGCAAGTTGAGAGAGAATTGGTATGAAATATTAAGATTCTTCGTTAAGCAAGTTTTGGGCGCAAGCTAGTTGCAATTGAATGATTTCGCTCATTTGCTGACTGTAATCTTGTCTAGCTTGTAAGAAGGCTGTGTGTGCTTTAGTTATCTTTGAATTATTAGCATTGAGCTTTTGATACTGGGTCTTATTTAAATCGAACATGCTGATGATGCTACTAATTTTTTGAGTTCTGACGGGTGGGAAAGAAACAGGAATTGACTGTCTAATTGCGCTTGACTCAGAAGATTGTAATTGTTCTCTGGGTTGAAAAACGTTATCAATGATATTTTTCGGTTTTACTTCTTCTGGCTGAGGCAAGATGTTAGGGGAATGACTTTCTTGTTGAGTTATGTGCTTGGAAGTATTAAGAGAATCTGTGATTTCAGATTGTTGAACTTTAGGTATATCTGGATGCTGTATTTTGAAGCGATCGCTCCTAAGATCCCCAGCGAAATCTTCAACAAGTTTGCGATTTTGTTCGCTCAAAATTGTAGCAGCGATCGCTTTCCCACCCAAGGTAACTGTTCTCAATGTTGCTTTACTTGAATTAGCAGTGTCTTGGGCTTTGCAGTACAACGGTGATAAATCCACATTCACCTGATGACTGAGTAGTTTTGCTAATGCTTTGACCATCGAAGCATGGTCATCCATCCCTCTACGATTTAGAGAGACTGTGATATGTTCTTTGCTGCCAAGAATTTTATCAATCCATCGGGAACAGACACTACCTGCACCTGCTTCTAGAAATATTTTGACCCCATCGCCGTAGACACGGTTAACTAATTGTGGAAAATCAAGTTCTTGGCACAATCCTTTGGCGATGTTGTGAGCAATGGTATCTCTTTCAAGCGCAACTGGTTGATAATCGGCGGCAGAATAAAACACAATCCCAGGAAGATTTTGTGATGGTAAGCTGTTTACCTTCTTGATTTCCTCGAACTGCGATCGCATCGCTTCACAATGTATCACATGGTCGAAGGGCGCGGGGAAGGAATTACAACCTAAAGTTGCAATCACTCGCTTACAGGCGGCATCGTCACCAGCAATTAATACTTCTTCTGGTGTGTTAATTTGAGTTAAGTAAACGTGATTCTCATGTTTCAGGCATTCTCTAACTTGCGATGGAGTAGCCATGAGAACATAGGTATTCCAAAAATTGTTGTTTGGTGAATCTGTTAATCCCCAATATTCCCGCACAGCATTTTTCGGCCCAGATAATTTATCGCCAAATAGAGGTGATGAGTTTAAGGTATTACTTCCACCCTCAAAATCACTCCAAACTCCTTGGGCAACCATCATACTAGTTTCACCCAAGCTATACCCAAATACAGATTGCGGCTTGACCTTAAAATCATCTCGGAAAATTGCTGTCATGTATCTAGCAAAGGCGATTTCACTTTCAAACATTGCCAGTGAATCATCTAACAATTGCTTTTCGAGTGTTTCTAGTTGCCGGGTTGTCAATTTAGGTAAGCTTCTGGGATAAACTAGCTTTTCAACATCGGCTGCCCGATTGTAGAGATTGTTACTTTTTAAATCCTCGAAGACTTTCGGAAATAAGCGAAAAACAGTCCGACCAATGCCAATATAAGAATTGACTGCTGCGGGGTAAACATAAGCAACGGCTCCAGTTTTACCCAATGGTTTTGCTGTGAAATAACTACCTAGTGGCGTTTGCCAATCTGTGCCGTTTTCAAAGGCATTATTTACACCTTTGCGGGCAGATTCAATTTCTTTGAGTAAATCTTTTGTGTTACGTCCTGTAATTGATAAGACGTATTTTGGATCAGATTGCTGTTGAAAGGTAGCAAATGTTTGGCTAGCTCTAGCTGCTAAAGAAGAACTAGCTTCAATGGATTTTTGGAGATGGTTCAGTAAATCGGGTATAGTGGAGCGATCGCTAACTGCTATCGGAAACAGATGAAAAGGCATTTGTTGCAAATATCTGTTGTCGCGCTCCTCTTGGCTGGGTTCCTCCGACAAGATTAAATGGGCGTAACTGCCATCTATACCCATGCTATTAATTGCTGCTATTCTGCGTGTACCGCCTTTATCGACAAACCAAGGTCTTGATTCCATCGCCACATAGAAAGGGCTACCTTCCCATACTTGCGGTGTTTTGACACCAGACCATTTGGGTGTGGCAGGAATATACCTGTAATAAAGACAGAGAGCGGTTTTGATTAAGCTAGCAATTCCCGATGCTGTATAGGTGTGGCCGATATTGGCTTTGACGCTGCCCAATGCACAGTGCAAACCATTGCCCACTTTCGGATAAGCTTGCAGTAAACCTGTGATTTCAGCTTCATCCTCCTGGGGAACGCCACTACCGAAGACTTCCACATAGTTAACTTCTGTGGGTTGAATCTCCGCCATCTGGAAAGCTTGTTTGCAGACATTGCTGATAGCTGAAGCATCAGGTTTTACCAAAGCGTCACTCAAAGTAGAATTACCTTGTGCAAAACTCATGGCATCAATTACTGCATAGATGCGTTCATTATCTTCTTTAGCAGCTTCGTAGCGCTTGAGAACAACTGCACCAGCACCTTCGCCAACCGTCCAGCCATTAGCTTGTTGGTCATAACCCAAGGTATTTACACCTGTATTAATTGGTGCAAATTGGCTGCGGAATAAGACATTTTCCACACCACCTGCTAAATCCACCGCACCCACAACGACTGCATCAACTTCTCCCGTAGCGAGTAGCATTTGGGCAATTTCCAACGCCTTGAGGGCAGAATTTTCGCCAGCGCTGACGGTGAATGCAGGGCCAGTGAAATTCCATAAAGCAGAAATCCGACTCGCCATGATGTTGGCGATGTGACTGACATATTCGCCGATTTCTACTGGTTGATGAATGCTATCTTTAACAATGGTTTCTAGTTGCGCCAGTTGTTCAACAGGTAGAGAAATCCCTTGGTTGAGTAAGCCATCCTTAACTTGCCAAGATAAATTCCATCTTTGCTGTAGCTGATGCACAGAGAATTCTGTTTCGGCAGCGACAATCACACCCACATTGCCGCCTTCCTGTAGTTTCGCATCTTTTACGGCGCGATCGCTAACCTTCAGGAGCAACAATTGTTGTGGGTTTAACTTCTCGATTTCATTTGGTGGGATTTTGCACGATAAAGTATCGATTTCAAAATCCTTTATATATGCCCCTACTGGTGCTTTCCCATCTGCTAAACCGTACTCTTTCAGGACACTTTCTTGATTTTCTATACCATGCCATCTTTGAGGCGGTAGAGAAGTAAAATGCTGTGTTCCATCATAAATGCTACGTTCAAAAGCATCTAAACCATTGCAGTTACCAAAAAAGGCATCCATCCCGACAATGGCAATTTTGGTAGGTGGAACAGGTGGAGTTGATTCAACTGATTCTCTTGTATTTCCTTGTTCTAAAATCAGATGAGAATTAGTGCCGCCAAAACCGAAAGCGCTAATAGCCGCTCGTTTTATTGGTGCGTTATTATTAGGCCATGCTGTAGCTGTTCTAACAATTTTATCGGCAGAAATTGTACCTTTTTCTGAAGTTAAAGGTTCCGAAACATTCATAGTTGCTGGAATTACACCATGAGACATACTCAAAATCACTTTAGTCAAGCCAACCATGCCGGCAGCAGTTAACAAGTGACCAGTATTTGCCTTAGCAGAACCCACTAGAGGCGCAGCTTGATTTTGACCAAAGAATGTTTCTATGGAGTTAAATTCGGTTGTATCTCCTAGTAATGTGCCGGTGGCGTGACACTCTAAATAATCGATAGTTTTGGGACTAAAATTGGCCTCATTATAGGCTCGTTCAAAAGCTAGGACTTGTCCTTTAGGATTAGGGCTGAGTAAGTGCTTACCTTTACCATCATTTGAGAGTCCATTACCGCAGATGGTAGCAAGAATATTGTCGCCATCTCTAATGGCATCAGAATATCTTTTCAACATTACCATCCCAACACCATCGGCGGGAATCAGCCCTCTAGAGGATTTATCTAAGGGGCGGCTGATGCCGTTTTCTGCATACCCTTGAACACCAGAAAATAACATCCGCACGAATAAGGAATCTGCACAACTGATGGCTCCAGCTAACATGACATCAGCTTTGTGTGACCATAAGTAATGAGATGCTAGTTTAATGGCATAAAATGATGACGAGCAAGCAGCATCCAGACATAAATTAATCTGAGATAGAGATAGTGCTTGAGCAACGATAGATGCTGGTAAACCAGATATCATCGCATTGTATAAAGATGCTGTAGTTCCACTTGGGACAGCTAAATTAAAGTCTTCATACTGCAAAAGTTCTCTGACAGCAGGATTAATAGCTTTCTGGTAAATTGGAGAGAATAGCTGGTTAGATAATTTTGTTGGGAATGACAAATTACCTAAGATTACGCCACATTTTGCCAGAACAGTTTGATTACCCCAATAACCACTTTGTTCAATTGCTTGTTTGGCGGTATACAATGACCATTTGAAAGTATTATCTAAACCAGCAACAAATTCTGATGGTAGATTGTATTCAGATGGATTAAACTGGAAGTTGCGGATGTATCCGCCTTTAAGGGAATAGGTTTTGTCTGGTGTACCTTTAACTGGATTGTGAAATATTGTCGGATCTACTCCGATTTCTTCGACGGTTGCAGAGGATGTCGAATCTTTTTGATTAACGATGTTTTGCCAGTATTCTTCAGGATTTTCTGCATCGGGGAATAGGCATGATAATGCGATGATGGCTATTTTTTCCACGATTTATATGCTCCGAGTTTGGGTATTTAGCAAGAGATAATTAAAAGGCAGGATTTACGCTGTTCCCCAAACTTTGAACGAGGCAAGTTATAGCAATCCTAAGATTAAGCTAGCTTTGATAGTTTGCAGTAAAGACTTTATTGCTTAATACAAGATTTCTAGCAGATTCTCTGCGAACCTTTGCGTCTCCCTTTGCGCCCCTTTGCGTTTAAATTTAAACCCTCAATTCGCCAATATTTCACGCAAAGCTGTACTTAGAAAAAAGAAATAAAGTCCTTACTACGAACTTACAACTTAGCAGATTACTAACTTCTAAGCATTTTCATTGACCAAATAATGGCATGAGCGCCGAGCATTCGTGAGTATATTTTTCCTTGGCGATCGTGTATGATAAAGTTTGCGATCGCACTACTTGGTGTCTTGGATTTTACTTCACAAGAAACGTAAAATGTTTCATTATGTGGTATCATCTCAAACTGTTCAAATTTTTCTACTTTTCCTGGCAAACAACCTTCTTCATGGAAATGTTGTGTCCAAATCCATAAAGCGTGCATACTCAAGTCAGTTGTGTAAGGATTTACCCATTGGACAGGGAATTGTCCTTGTTCTTTTGCGGTGAGTTCTGGCCAAAGACATTCTGTAGTAATTTTTTCGGGACTGATGTTTAAAACTCTTTTAACTTCTTGAAAACCGGGGCCATGAAATAAAGTCGCCCCACCATTTTGGTAAAAATCTTTTCCGGTAGCAGTGATGATGTTATCTGGTTCGAGATTGAGAGATTCATAGATGGGTGCATCTGGGATTTCACGCTGGAGATTGAGTTGAGCGCTAAAATGAAAATGGGTTTTTCCTTCTAGGTTTTTACTCGAAATTTTGGCTTTGAGTTCGATTCTTTCAAGGTTGACTTTGGAAATTTCTTCTATTTCTAAAATATGTTCCTTTGCTAATGTTTCATTGAAAGTAATTCCCTTCAAAACTTTGAAGTCTTGGTAATAAAACAACCGATAACCAGGATATAATTGTTCAGAAGCGTTGATACTCCAGGTCATTGCACAAGTTGCTGGTAAAACTGGAGAACCAGCAATCGTATGATCGTGCAAAAATGGATTAGCCTCCAATGTCATTTGGCGACGAATACGATGGGTTCGTAATTCTGGATCTAACTCCGCCGCAAGTGGAACTAGTGGACTACCAATAACAACTTGTGAGGTTTCATGATTGGTATTATCCATTTCTTTCACAAGCATTTGTGCCCCAACTGCAATGGGAATTATGTCAATTTTTCGCTCTTGAAAAATCTTCTTTAATTCTGCTGTCACCATGCCACTATCCCAAGCGCCCCAGTTGATAGCGACTACATGACATGAGGGATAACTTTGCTTAAATATATGGGCTGATTTGTTCAGAATTTCATTTGCGATCGCATAATCAGATTGTCCGGGATTGCCGTAAAAGCCTGTTACTGAAGAAAACAAAACTAAATGCTGAAGTTGATTAGGGTTAACGCAAGCCAGGAGGTTCTCTAAGCCTTGAACTTTAGCTGTGTAAACTTTTTCAAAATCATCTTCTGTTTTCTTTTCAATTAACTTATCAGCTAAGTTTCCAGCCCCGTGGATGATTCCGGTAATTGCGCCGAAGTGTTGGACAGCAGTGGCAAGTTTTTCTTGTAAAGCTGGCGTATCTGTGACATCGACGCTGATATATTCTGCTTTAGCTCCTGTTTTTTCAATTGCTGCTAGGGTCTTTTTAATCTCGCGGCTAGAGGTAATTTTGTTATATATTTTTTGCACATTCATGGGTGTGGGCTTCTCTCCTTGAGAAAGAAGATTTTCCATGATGCATTTTTTCAATGCGGATTCATCAGAATTTTGAGCATAATCTGGCTCGGTTTCTAATAGTTCGGAGCGACCGAGGAGGATGAATTTGCAGGGTTGCTGTTGGGCTAATCTGATAGTACACTCAGCCGTAATCCCTTTTGCACCGCCGCTCACGACAAAGACAGATGATGGACTAAGCTGGGCTGTTTGTGTCATAAATCCTCTGGGATTAATTCGTAATTCGCAATTCGTAATTAAAAGATGCTCTCTTATCTCTTTCTCTGTGTCCTCTGCGCCTCTGCGGTTTTTTTAAACGAAGCACAGAGACGCAGAGAGCGCAGAGAGAAGAGATTAATCGGCGATAATGGTGACTCGTCCTTGTGAGCCGTAGCCAACTTCACTTATATAAAGGTTGGGGTCGTGAAGTTCGGCGATGATGTTTTGTACTGATTGTTTAGCGTCAAGCCTGGGGCTTAGGTCGATCGCACGAGTGAAAACTTTGGGCCATTCCCATCTCAGAGTTTTGGTTAATCCAAATAAACCAGCACCGATCGCACCGAAGTTGACTTTGTACTCTAAGCCGAAGGCTCCATCAAGGTGAGCAACTGTGCAGAAACAACTACGTCCATGCTTTGCGGCTTCGTTGAGGGAGGGTTTGAGGTGTTTCGCCATCAAAAATACGTGCTTGACGATCGCCTTTTCTGATTCGTTATAAGAAATACTCCCGGTGTGATTTCCTACAAACATCGGATGTAGATGGATGAAGGCCCCAATCGCTCCGCAGTGAGATGCGATCGCTTGCAATTGTTGTTGAAGATGTTCTTCACTCAAGTTTGCTAAGGTGACGCGGGTTACTCCTGTAGGTAAAGGCGCTTGTTGGGCGATGAGCGATTGGGGGAAGCTGATAACTACTACTTTCCAGCCTTTCTCGATTAGGGATTCAGTTAATTTATAGGTGGTGAGGGAACCATCATCGGTGATTAAACCGATGTGTCCCTCTGGTAACGTGAAATCCAAATAATCAGGCTGTGCTAGGCTTCTGAGTTTGACAGTATAGCGCGGGATATTATGCTCTAATTCCGGTGGCTGCTGTTGGACAAACTCAGGCTCAGACTTTTTTTTTTCACCTCCAGCCAACTGCTGTAGGTAATCAACTATTTGACCGATGGTGCGGAGGTCTCCGAGTTCTTCGATATTTGGCTTGGGTAAGTTGGGGTACATTTCTTGCATCGCCCCTAAGATTTCCACCCGTTTAATCGAGTCAATCCCTAAATCCGCCTCCATGTCCATTTCCAGTTCCAGCATCTCTACTGGATAGCCGGTCTTATCGCTGGTGATGGCTAACAGGGTTTCACCTAAGTTTGCAAATTCATCACTTGTAGAAGAAGCAACTTCTGGTTCTGGGGTGAATGCAACAACCACGCTTGGTTCCGGTGCAACGACTACCTCAACTACTGGTGCAACCTCTACTGAAATCTCGGTTGTTTGTTGTACTTCGTGAATGGCAATTTCTACAGAAACACTTTTGGAAGCGTGAGATTGCAGATACTCTACAACTTGACCGATGGTGCGTTTTTCTGACAGTTCTTCTAAATTGGGCTTGGGTAGGTTGGGGTACATTTCTTGTAGCGCCCCTAAGATTTCCACCCGTTTGATGGAGTCAATTCCTAAATCGGCCTCCATGTCCATATCCATTTCCAGCATCTCGACTGGGTAGCCGGTCTTGTCGCTGGTGATGGCTAAGAGGTTTTTATCCAAGTCGACAATATCGATGGTTGCGCCAGATACAGGTGCAGCAGTTGTAGGTGCTGGTTCTGGGGTGAATGCAACAACTTCCTCGACTGGAGGTGCGCTAATTTTGACTACAACCTCAGCTTGAGGTTCTACTACTGGGACAGGTGGCGCAATTACAGGCTCTACTGTCTCGACAGTGGCGAAGTGCGGAGTCGGTAGAGACGCGATTGATCGCGTCTGTATTGGGGCAGGAGTTTCAACTACAGGCTCTACAGCAGCCGGGAGAGGTTCTTGGGTAATAGCTACGGGTAAAGGCTGACTTTCTACTATCTTGGTAGGTGCATCAGTAACAGTTGTTTCTGTTGTGAAATGATGGCGTACTGCATCGCTTAGTTTCTCTGTTAGTTGAGTTACTCCCTCACCAGAGATAATTTGAGAATACTCTTGCTGTATGAGTTGGAAAAAGCTCTTAGTATATTCCAACTGCTCTTGAAGATATTGCTCATGGATGCGTAGAGTTTCACTTTGTTGGGAATGAAACTGCATCATGCTACGCTCTAAGCTTTCCATGACAACTAGCTTCATTTTGGCAGTTTCGGCTGTTGATTTACTTTCGCTCAACAAGGAATTCTGCTGTTGCATCAGTTGGAAAAACGCTTTAGCATATTCCATTTGATGGTTGAGATAAGTACCGTGAACTTGTAAATTCTCGGCTTGATTTTCCTGAAACTGTGTCAGGAGGTATTCTAAACTTGCTAAAAGTTGTTCGTAATTTGTAAGCTTTTCTGGTGTTGGTTGCATCTTAGATTCCTGGACTGGTTGTGGCAGGGTAACAGGATTCATCTGTTGCTCTGGCTGGGTGATGATATTAGATGTCACACCGTTCATTACAGGAGTGGTTTTTTTATGTCCGTTAGTTTCTATCACTGCTAGAGGTGGAGTTACACCTGGGCTGCTAAACAAAGGAGCCGCATCAGGATATTCGGGTGTAGGTAATGTGACTTTATGCCCATCCTGCAAAGCTAGAGCAAAGGCATTTTTCGTTTTTTCGGATCTGTAGTTGATGCCGTTTAAACGTACATTTAATGTCTTCTTCGTCTCAATTGGGGGAATAGTTTGAGGAAGTTGATAAGGATCGAGGTTATTCAAAGCCAAACCAATTACCCGCAACTGCACAACTGCTTCCCGTAAAGAGCGATCGCTATTCTTTTGAGTACTGGGGTTCAAAGATACGGTAATATGTGGGCGATCGCCAAGAATCTCTTTCACCAAGTTGCTAAGAATTCTCCTCGGCCCAAATTCCACAAAGCAAGTACCACCCGCCGCATAGATATTTTCAATTTCCTGTTTAAATAGCACCGAGTTAGAAAGGTGCGTTTCCAGAATCTTTTGAATACCTTGGGCTTCCTTGGGATACTGCTTACTAGTAACGTTGCTGTAAACAGGGATTTTGGGACTTTGGAATTTAACAGACTTGGTTGCGATCGCAAATGATTTCTGAGCAAAGGCGATTAGCGGTGTATGGAAAGCTGCTGAAACAGGTAGCAATACAGCCGTATATCCTTTCTCGTGTAAAGCCTCTTTGATTCTCGCTATTTCTGCGGTAGGGCCAGCCAAGACAAATTGAGTTGGGGAATTTTGATTAGCGATCGCAACTTGGGGAAAATGCCTCAGCACTGCTTCCACTTTGCTGATGTCTTCTTTGACAGCCAACATACTACCCGCATCATGATCTGGATCTTCGGGTGCAGCCATTGCTTGCCCCCTAGCTTTCACCAAGAACAAGTAATCTTCTGTACTCAAAACCCCCGCAGCCCATAGCGCTGTTAGTTCACCAAAGCTGTGACCGGCAACAAAATCTGACTTAAATCCAGCTTGTTGCAGTATGCTGTACATCCCTGCACTCAACACCCCGATGGCTGGTTGAGCGTATTCTGTGCGTTGCAAGGCAGCAACTTGGACATTCTTTTCTGCCTCTCCAAACACAGGATGAGGGAAAACGATTTCTGACAACGGTTGCAAATTATCTTTGAGCAACAGGCTATCCATATAGCCATGAAGACGGCGCATCAAAGGAAAATTCATTACCAGTTCGCGTCCCATCTCCAAGTATTGCGAACCTTGACCAGAAAATAGAGAGACAACTTTTCCACCCAATTCCATACCAGAGGAACGGTAATAAATCCCTTGGGGATGCTCCCAAGATGCTGCTGTTCCTTTGAGTTTCAGCCAGTCAATGCTAGTTTGCAGAAACTTGCAAGCTTCTTCGAGATTTTCAGCGACAAACCCAAATCTGGGAGCAGAGAGGGGAATCTGTGGCGACTTGCATTTCTTGACTAATTGCGCGTAATATGTTATCGCTTCAGGCGATACTCCTCCGGAGTCACTTCGTGAACGCAACTTACCTAAAATATCTTCCGACTTGCTCAACAATTGCTCTACTGTAGGAGCAAACAACAGCACTTCACTAGCATCACTATGTAAGCGGTAAGCGGCGTTTTGGTCAGCTTCATATTCTTCCAAAACAACGTGATAGTTGGTTCCGCCAAATCCAAAGGAACTTACACCTGCACGTCTTGGTGCTTCCCCTTCTGGACGAATCCAAGGTCTGGTTTGGGTATTCAAATAAAAGGATGAATTTTTAATGTTGAGTTTGGGGTTCGGCTCGGTGATGTTAATTGTGGGTGGTAATACTTTGTGATGTAAAGCCAAAGCAGTTTTAATCAAACTCGCCGCACCCGCAGCCGCTTTTGTGTGTCCGATTTGCGATTTCACACTACCCAAAGCGATATGCTGCTTTTTGTCATCATGCACATCAAAGAAGTCTTTTAAAGAACCGAATTCTGTCGGATCTCCAGCCATTGTCCCGGTGCCATGTGCTTCCATTAAACCAACAGTAGCGGGAGAGAAGCCGGCATCTTCATAAGCACGTTCTAAGGCTTTGACTTGGCCTTCTTTGCGGGGAGCATAAATGCTCTTGTAACGTCCATCGCTAGAAGTACCAATACCTTTAATTACGGCATATATTTTATCGTTGTCCCGTTCAGCATCTTCTAACCGTTTGAGGACAATCATCCCGATACCTTCACCCAGCATCATCCCATCAGATTTAGCATCGAAAGGTTTGACATTTTCACTAGGAGAAACCGCCGGTGTTTTGCTGAACGAGATGTAAGCCATGATGGTGTTATCGGTATCAACACCACCAGTTAGCATCATGTCAGAGCGATGCTCAACTAGCTCACTAATTGCCATTTTTAAAGCACCGAAGGAACTAGCGCAAGCCGCGTCAACAACACAATTCATCCCGCCAAAATTTAGGCGATTGGCAATTCTACCCGCGACTACATTCGCTAACATTCCAGGGAAAGCGTTCTCATCCCACTTCACATAAGCGCTTTTGATTTTATCAACGATTTTTTGCGTATCTTCATCAGATAAACCACTGCTTTTGAGCGCTTTTTCCCAAATCGGATATTCCAATCTCGCAGAAAGTGGCATTCCTAATTGCTTGGCCATAGCCACGCCTAAGATTACCCCAACCATTTCGCGGTTAAACTCACGTTTTTCACCATAACCTGCATCTTCCATCGCCTCTTTCGCAACCACTAAACTTAATAGTTGCGATACATCTGTGACTTCTAAAATGCTGGGTGGTATGCCGAATTCCATCGGGTTAAAATCTACCTCTGGAAGAAACCCACCTCTTTTACAGTAGGTTTTGTCTTCAGTAGTTCTAGGATTCGGATCGTAATAATCTTCGACACTCCAGTGAGTGGAAGGAACATCAGTAATACAGTCAATTTTGTTTACTATATTTTGCCAGTATTCCCGTAAATTTCTGGCTTGAGGCAATAGAGAAGCCATCCCAACGATGGCGATAGGGTTGTGTTGTAATTGTCTGTTAATTCTGTTGATTGACACTGATTTATCTGATTTGTCTGATTTCATGTTTTTTTCCTCTATAGACCTCATCACAGCCTTTTCACAATTATTGATAAGGCTTTCTAACTCCGCTAAGGCAGTATCAATTGAATAAGCAGACATAGGGCATAGTTAGTACTGTGGATTGTGTAGTTACAGTAATTTCTGTTGCCTACTAATTAATGAAAAACTCTGGTTTTGTAAGCAGTTAGCTATCTTATCTTTGCTAAATGCTTGTCTCCAAATCGACACCACACGATACATACTGCCGGGGTAAAGCCTTATGTTTCCAGGCGACTTTGGCATACTGCGTAGGCGTAGCCCGTCGTAGACATCGCGAAAAAATGTTATCCAACGCTAGACTCTTGAAATTGTGGCAATAGGTCAATAACGTTGTTAAAACTGGTAAAATAGTCTTGGAGTGTAATAGCTGCTTGACCAGTGAATTTAATCCATTTGTAATGGTAGAGATTTTGAGTAATGGTATCCTACTGGAGTGATGGAAACTGAGGAGTAGCTAAGAGAACAGAAATGTTTTTTCACCCGAAAGCTTTTGATTATCTAGCCTAACCACAGCAACATAGCTGTTGTTAATGACAACGTTCTGTATCTCTATAGTCATAGCCAATTTCAACGTTCGGGATAATGTATTTTATGCTATTTGAACTAGGAAAGTTGACAAGTTCGTTACATAAAAGACACCACCTTTAAACCGAATTTATGCAAGTTGAAAAAGTAATAAAACGAGCAGACGATAATCGAGAAGCAGTTATCTTTAGTTATTTTTAATTTAAAAATCTTAATTAAATAACTAGTTTCTCTAACCACTTTAAAGCATTGAATTAATAAAAACACTAACATACTTTACAGAAACTAAATCATTTCTTTAAAGTTATTTTATAAAGAAACATCCACAATTACTGATGTTAAGTTAAATAAAATTAAGCAAAAAAGTATAATTTATAACTCTATAAATGTGCCAGATATTTTGTTATCTACGCATTAATCATAAATTTGTGCTGAATTAAGTTAACCATGTAAATCTGTTGTCTAGTAAGTAACAATTCCATGAATACATAGATAAACTGAAGAACCATAAATGTGTTTTCTCAGAGAAACATCATAATTGAGTCAAAGTTTTGGGTTATTTTTCAATATAAGTCAAGCTAAGAAGCAAAGCAGTTATTTATAAAGCAAATGTTAATTTTTAATATGTTACTTGATAAACATAATCATAATTACATCTGTTAAAGGTAAATAAGCTTGCGTCACAATATACTCGCGTATTTTTAAATACAGCATATTTCAAGTTGGTTAAGTACATAAGCTAAGTCTGTTACCCAGATATAAATAGGACTTACGCAAAAACTCCCTGAAACTCTTATTTCTTTGTGTCCTATCCTGAGAGCCACTCCGTGTCTATGCATCCTTTGCGATTCGTTTTTTCATGATTTTGCGTAAGTCCTGATAAAGTATGTTTTACTCCTGAATTCTGAATTCTGCTGTATGCGTTGACGTAACGCACCAAAAGTATCACTTCATGCCTTTAATTACTATGAACAAAGCTGATAAAAATGTTTTATAACACACAACTTTAATAACAACAATCTGTTAGTAATATCAAATTGTGATGAAATATTTTAGTGAGAGAATCAGGACTTCTGCAAAGATAATCGATTGACAAAATTCAATTTTTATGCCATTGTTAATAACAAGTTTATCCAAACTTTGAGTTCATTTTTATCGGCGCTTCGTTGTTCTTGAGAGTTAAAATTTCTGGTTAGCGTTATTGTATTTTAAGCTACTGGATTAGATGTCAAATTAGGATATAACTTAGGAAGCTTTGAAGTAACACCACCATTAATTTTCACGCCACAATAGTAATTTTGGGCGGCAAAAGCGTACAACAATTCATATAAAACCACTTTAGATACATTCACTTGATTAAGGTAGAAACCTTAGAGGAAAAGCCCTCTAAGTAATTTGTGGATGAGTCTATTCTAATGGACTAAATATAACCAGGCTATCCCCTAAAAAAGCAGAATTGGAATGAAAAGATGGCAGTAAATAAAGAAAGCCGATTATTCACAAAACCCGTAGGTAGATCGCAACTAATTTTAGCAGCTTCTCTAACCTTAGCAGCCGGATTAATAGCTTTTTATAGTTTAGTTCCATTTTGGTCTAAACCTAAAGTTGTAACACCAGCAGCGAACCCTCCCAAAGCTGCCACGCCTGTAAAACTTGCTGTAACCGCTTTGGGACGTTTGGAGCCAGAAGGCGAAGTTACTTCTTTGACTGCTCCTGCTTCTAATAATGGGGTGAGAGTAGATAGACTGTTGGTGAAAGAAGGAGAGACGGTTAAAGCAGGGCAATTATTAGCTTATCTAGAAAACTATGGTCGTTCTAGAACCGCATTGCAACAGGCTTTAGACCAACTGCAAGTTGCCAAAGCGAAACTAGCGCAGGTTAAATCTGGAGCGAAAACCGGAGATATCGATGCTCAAAAGGCAGCGATCGCACGTTTAGAGCCACAATATAAAGGGGATGTTGCAACTCAAGAGGCGACAATTGCCCGTATCCAGGCTGAGGTAGATAATGCTCAAGCTGAGAACAATCGCTATCAGCAATTATATAAACAAGGTGCGATCGCTGCTTCTGTAGCAGATACCAAAGCTTTGCAACTCAAGACTACACAACAGCAGCTATCAGAAGCCCAAGCCACCCTCAAGCGAACTCAAGACACATTTCAAGAACAACGCAAGCAAGCACAAGCACAACTCACCAGTATTAGCGAAGTGCGTAGTGTAGATGTTCAGGTCGCGCAAACCGAAGTCAACAGTGCCACAACTTCTGTTCAACAAGCAAAAGCCGACTTGGATTTAAGTTACATCAAATCTCCCATAAATGGCAAAATTTTAAAAATTCACGCCAAAACCGGAGAAGTCATCAGCACCAGTAGAGGATTTGCTGAGATAGGTAAAACATCTCAAATGTATGTCATTGCAGAGGTGTATCAAACCGATGTTCAAAAAGTGCGTGTAGGACAAAAAGCCACAATTACCAGCACTGCATTTACTGGAACAATAAAAGGAACTGTAAAAGAAATTGGTTGGCAAGTTGACAAGCAAAACATCTTCAGCATAAACCCTGGTTCAGATACAGACCGCAGAATAGTTGAAGTGAAAATCTCCATCGATAATCCCGCAGATAGTGAAAAGGTCGCTCGTTTAACTAACTTACAAGTGGATGTCGCCATTCATATTTAGTCATAGGGCATAGGTCATTCACAAATGACAAATGACCAATGACAAATGACCAATGACAAATGACAAATAAATCCATGAATTTCAAAATTCCTTTAGGATGGCTACAGCTAGCGCAGCAAAAAGTTCGTTTACTAGTAGCTGTAGCCGGGATTGGTTTTATTGTACTGCTAATGTTTGTGCAACTTGGCTTTCAAGATGCTCTTTATTCCAGTGCAACTGCTGTGCATCAGAATCTCAAAGGAGATTTATTTTTAGTGAGTTCGCAATATAAATCTTTGACCTCAAATCAAAGTTTTTCACGCACTCGTTTGTACCAATCCCTGGGGTTTGATGGCGTAGAGTCAGTTAGCCCCATGTATTTGCAATTTGCCAAACTGAAAAATCCTGCAACTAGTGAAAAATATTCAATATATGTTATTGGTTTCGATCCAGGTAGACCTGTGATGAATCTCCCAGAAGTGGAGAAAAATTTAGATAAACTCAAAATTCCCGATGTCGTGCTTTTTGACCGGGGTTCTCGCCCAGAGTTTGGCCCAATAGCAGAAAAATTTAATGGGGGAGAAACTGCACAGACAATTGAAATATTTCCCTACAGTTCATTGATTGGCTATAGAGTGAGAATAGGTGGTTTATTCACATTAGGTCCTTCGTTTGGAGTAGACGGAAATTTACTTGTTAGTGACTCCACTTTTTTGAGGATAAATCCCAATACTCGTCCGGCAGATATGATAGATATTGGTTTGATTTCACTCAAACCTGGCGCTAATGCCGAAAAAGTACTGAAAAATTTACAGGCAAATTTGCCTAGTGATGTCCAAGTTTTTACCCGTCAAGGCTTCATTGATTTTGAAAAAAACTATTGGGCTGTTAGAACACCCATTGGTTTTATTCTTAACTTAATGTTGACAATGGCTGCGGTTGTTGGTGTGGTTATTGTTTATCAAATTCTTTACAGCAATATTGCAACTCAGTTCGTTGCTTACGCCACTTTGAAAGCCATAGGTTATGCCAATAGCTATTTATTGAATGTCGTATTTCAGCAAGCTTTAATTTTGGCAATCTTAGGGTATATTCCAGGATTCATTACTTCTGTCTTGTTATATAGTTTTGCCGCAGAAGCCACTAAACTACCAATAGTTATGACAACTAATAATGCAGTGATTGTCTTAACTTCAACAGTTTTAATGTGTATAACATCAGGAGCGCTTGCTATCAACAAACTCCGCTCCGCAGATCCGGGAGATATTTTCTAGCTATTCGTTGCATCAAAATAATCAAATTTTTTGCCATGATATAGACTAATAACTAAGCGTTGGTTCAGGCTCTCCACAGAAAAATTCTTCTTTATACCAATTTTAGATTTTAGATTAAAAGCCTTTACCGGAATTTAAATTTGGTATGAATTTTCAGTTTTTTATCTAACAAGTCAAGTTCACCCATTTAACAATAATTCCGATTTTATGAACCTCAAAGATAAAACCCTGCTAATTACGGGAATTGATGAATTTGTCGGTTTGCGTACAGCCGAGTTAGCCATCGCACAAGGAATGAAGGTTCGTGGACTTAAAAGTTCTACAGAACAAAACAAACAATTACAGAATTTAGGTGTTGAGATAATTATTGGTAGTATCACAGATTCTACTATTGCTCAAAAGGCTTGTCAGGGAGTAGATATCGTTTTACATACAGATCAACTTGCCGAAGAAGCTGGCGCAATTAAGAATTTCCGTGATGTCAATGTTGGTGGTACTGTCAACATGGCTAAAGCCGCTAAACAGGCTGGTGTCAAAACATTTGTGCATCTTTCCAGCGTAATGGTTTACGGTTTCAACTATCCTAATGGTGTTACAGAATCTGGGCCACTTTCTGGCGAAAATAATCCTTACTGTGAAACGAAAATAGAAGCCGAAACAGCAGTTTTAGAACTGAATAATCCTCCAGATTTTGGCATCATTGTTATTCGAGCTGGAGATGTTTACGGCCCAGGAAGTATACCCTGGATAGTCAGACCAGTTCTGATGATGCGTCAAAAATTATTTGCCTGTGCTAACGATGGCAAAGGAGTTATTAATCATGTATACATAGATAATCTGATTGATGGCATCTTTCTAGCGATAGAAAAAGAAACCTATGGTGAAATATTTAATATCACCGACGGACAAGAAACTTCGTGGAAAGAGTATTTTATGCGTTTAGCAGCAATGGAAGGTTTATCAGCACCCCTTTCATTACCGAAAGATGAAATCAAGTTGTTTCTAAAGCTACGTGTTCAAGGACAAAAACTTTTTCGAAAAAAAGTTGATATCCTACCAGAGTCTATAGATTTTATGACTCGTCCTTATGCTTGTTCTATTGTCAAAGCACAAAGCATGTTAAATTATAAACCAACAATTCACCTAGAAGAAGGAATGCAGCGAACACATGAATGGCTGCAAAAAACAGATATTCAAAGCTTGATTAAATAGTCAACAGATTTTAAGAATTCAGGAGTCATAATTCAGGATGATTATAAAATCAATAGGCTATAGCACGGTTGATTGATTTTATTCAGCTTAAAGTATCAAATTATTCTGGATTCTGACTTCTGGCTTCTGAATTTTCAATGGCTACGTTGCATCTGCCTAACAATTGTCTGCAATTGAGCATAAAATAATCCACAGATTTTCCGAATACTTGTTATGAGTAGCAATCAGCCACGATTGAGCATCGGATTACCTGTATACAATGGCGAAAAATTTATCAAAGAAGCCATAGATTCACTCTTGGCTCAGACTTTTGAAGATTTTGAGCTAATTATTTCAGATAATGCATCTACAGATAAAACTGAGGAAATTTGTAGAGCTTATGCCGAGAAAGACCAACGTATCTGTTACTACCGCAATGACAAGAATATCGGTTGCGCTCGTAACTTCAATCGCGTCTTTAAATTGTCTTCGGGTGAGTACTTTAAATGGGCCGCTTATGACGATCTACATGCTCCAGATTTTATCAAGAAGTGTGTTGAGGTACTTGACCAAGACCCTAGCATAATCTTGTGTCACTCCCAAACATATTTCATTGATGAACAGGGAAATTTCCTCCAAAACTACGATATCAAACTCAAGGCAGATGCCCTAAAACCACACGAGCGTTTTCATGAATTGCTGACCAAGCATTTATGTTATCAATGTTACGGTGTAATTCGTGCCAGTGCCCTGAGAATGATACCGCCTATGGGTGGTTACGGTAATGCAGATGGAATTCTCTTGTTAAGACTTGGTATTCTTGGCAGGTTTTATGAAATCCCTGAATACCTATTTTGTGCCAGAAGCCATCCGCAACAATCAATGAGTATGTATTTCCCTAATTATTTGTTGTTTGCTAACAACACTAAAAAAACCTCATTGAGTATGCTACCTGATTTCTATGCTTATGCAGTGTGGTTTGATTCAGCAAAGAAAGGACAAATTTTATTGCCACATTGGAGAATAATTTGGGAGTATCTACTCTCTATATGGCGTAGTCCCCTGAGTTTTAATGAGCGACTTTGTTGTTATAGAAGCCTACATCAGCAGTTAAAAGGGGCAGAATATCTTTTGCTGAAAGATTTACTAAGAGTGCTGCAAGTGCTTTGGAAAGGCCGGCAACCAGCAGCAATTGGAAAACATCAAGTCATACATTGAACCAATCAGTTCAGAAAAAGCTGGTAAATATAGCTTGTTCTCAAACCCAAAATTACCTATTTTCCACTACAAAATTATGCTGAAACGATTTCATTTGTCTCATGTTTTACTTGCTACTTTAGTGAGCCTCAGCTTTGGTAAAACAGTGAATGCAGAACCAACTGCAACACTTAGTGTTGTGGTAAATGGCATACAACACAAAAAAGGTGAGATTTGCTTTAGAGTTTACGCAAGTGAAAAAGGATTTCCGATGAGTAATTCTAGTGGATCTCAAAGTGGCTGCGCTAAGATTACTGGCAATTCTGTTAGAAAAGATTTCTCCGGTTTGAAGCCTGGAACTTATGCTGTCGCCGTTGTTGACGATCAAAATGGCGATTATAAACTCAATAAAGACTTTTTTGGTATTCCCACAGAAGGTTTTGGAATTTCCAAAAACCCAACTGTGTCAATACAAACAGGTACACCAAAATTTCGTGATGCCAGTTTTGTTGTAAATAAAAATACAACAGTCAACATTATCATGAAGTATTCGCTGGATTCATAAAGGTCATAGAGGAGAGGTTACAGGGTACAGATTATTCCCTGTCACCTCTCCCCTAATTACCAATTATTCAGAATTACGGTTTAGATCACACCTACATATAAACAAGCCGATATTCTACCGGAGACTAAAAATTTAATGGAAGATTTGGCAATATTTCTGTCTAAGTCTTTGATGGGTTGGCTGGTTATTCAGGTGTGTTTAACGCTTGTTTTTATATGGTATCTGCGCTCATCTAAAAAAAACTTATTACCAGATGATCAGTTACCCAAAACAGCAGTGATTCTTTGCTTACGCGGAGCCGATCCGTTTTTGCCTAGATGTTTGCGATCGCTCCTGAACCAAAACTATCCACAGTATGATTTAAAATTGATCGTTGATAGTCACGAAGACCCCGCTTGGAAAATTGCCAGTGAAAGCATCACAGAGCAAGAAGCGACCAACGTTCAAATTAGCCCTTTGAGAATAGTACGCAACAATTGTAGTCTCAAATGTAGTTCCTTAGTCCAAGCTGTCCGTGAGTTGGATGATTCCTACAAGGTGGTTGCCTTAGTAGATGCTGACACCATAGTCCATGTCAATTGGCTGCGAGAATTAGTCAGTCCTTTAGGTGATGCCAAAATAGGGGCGACAACAGGTAATCGTTGGTATGTACCTACAGGTAGGTATTGGGGATCTTTAGTGCGGTACATCGGTAATGTATCCACAGTTGTGCAAATGTTTATCTTCCAGATTCCTTGGGGTGGGAGTTTGGCTGTGAAAACAGAAGTACTTCGCCAAACAGAACTGCTAGATAAGTGGGGACAAGCTTTAGGCGAAGATTTTATGATGCACGACATTCTCAAAAAACATGGGTTGCAGGTAAAGTTTGTGCCTTCGCTACTAATTGTCAATCGTGAAGAGACTGATTTATCCAACTTAATCGACTATCTTAAGCGCCTGATACTTTATTCCCGACTGTATCACCCACGTTGGTTAGCTTTAGTTAGTGAAGCTGTTTCTAGCATTTTGTTTCCTACTGCACTGATCATCTTAGTTCTAGAGTCCTTCTTACAGGCAAAATGGGAAGCTGCGGTTGTCTTATTAGGCTGCTACAGTGTCTATACTGTCGGACTACTTTTGATAATGCTCGTGTTGGAATTAGAAATACAGCGAGTGGTTCGCTCTAATGACCAGGCGATGTCTATCGACAAGCCGTTGCACGTCTACGCAAAATTATCGGGTGCTACAATCATTAAAATGTTGATTGGGATTCCGCTAACACAGTGGGTTTATGGGCTAGCGATGCTATCATCCATTTGGATCTCAACAGTCACCTGGCGCGGTGTCTCTTATCGGGTTCAAGGGCCTTGGAATGTCCGGCTAGTGGAATATCGCCCTTATCAATGGTTAGATCAGCCCATTGATAGCAAGGTTTCTCTTTGAATTAAATCGCTAAATATGAACTAGGGCATGAAAGTTATTACACTAAACATTCCCTAGTCTTCAAATTATATTATCTTATATTTAGTACAACTATATTAGCTATAAACCTTGTCAGAATACATGATTTTCCTTGTTACTTATCAAAATGTATTTGCATAAATGACAAGGGTTTAGACAAATATATTAAGGGGAATTTTGACTTAGTAATTTGGATGTTTTCATAGTTCCAATTCAGGTTTACAAACATCCGCTTCACAATTGAGAGTTTCGGCTATTTGAAAATGCGTAAATCCTTAGTCTAATCGTATTAGTGGGAATTTCTGAACTAGAAGATCAGAATGTTCATGAAACATAAGCTGCGTAAATCCTAAATTGAAAACCAGCATTTTCGTGAAAGATTCCTCTTTATTATGACTAAGCAAAAACTTCGCATTGCACTATTTACAGGATTGTATGCTCCTTTCTTGACTGGTGTTTCCGTCGCAGTTCACCAACGAGTCCGTTGGTTGCTAGAGCAAGGACATGAGGTTTTTTTAGTTCATCCGCAAATCAGCGATCGCTACCCCAAAAATGTTGGCGATCGCCCCATGCCAGGTTTGGATGAAATTGAGTCTTTTCCCAATTTCTCTGCTTACGCATTTCCCACAGAACCCCTATTATTCTATAAGTCTCTTCCTCAACCGTTAAATTATCGGCATTGGAGTGATACCAAGTTGCTGGATAAATTTAAGCCTGATATTATCTTGGTTGAAGAAGCCGCGCAAATGAGAGGTTTATACTCATTTTTCTTGCAAGGTTATGGTCGTCCAATTGGTGTCGAATACGCAAAAAGAACAGGCACACCAATAATCTCACTTTTCCATACTGATATCGTTGCGTATATCAAGTATTATTTTGGAGATAAATTCTTTAACTTAGTTCGTCCGATCATTCCTACTTTAGTCAAGCAATTTAGTGAGTCTTATGACTTCAATTACTTTTCTTCTAAAGAACAACTCACTAAATACGAAGAATTGAAATGCCAACGCGCTGAATATGTCCCTTATCAAGGCATCGATTGCGAAAAATTTCATCCGCGCAATATTTGTTACAATCCCATTCCTAACGATAACCGACCAACTCTTTTGTTTGTCGGACGCATTACCCCGGAAAAGAATGTCAACCAACTACTTGATATCTTTCCAGTCATAGCTGCCAAAATTCCTGATGTTCATCTGGTGATTGTTGGTAGTGGCCCGATGGATGAAGAGATTCGTGAGCGTGCTAAAAAGTTTGGATCGGGTATTACTATATGGGGCGAATCCCACGGTACAGAACTTTTAGGCTGGTTTGCTAGAGCAGATATTTTTGTCAATCCCTCTGTCACTGAAAACTTTTGCACTACAAATAACGAAGCCCTAGCATCTGGAACCCCTTTAGTTGCCGTTGTTGCACCCTCAACTTCAGAACAGGTGTTTCCTGGTCGTAATGGTTTTCTTGCCCAACCTAACAACCCCACAGACTTCGCTCAAAAGGTGATTACGATTCTAGAAAATCCCGATTTGAAGGCAGATATGACTCGGCACGCTCGCCCTTCCATACTTGAATTTGATTGGTCGGCATGTATGCAAAAACTTGAAGACAAACTTTACCAAATCGTCGAAGGATCTCAGAAGGTGAAGGTAGGTACAGGCAGTATAAGACGATAACGATTACAAACACGATCGCTAGTATTTACATAACTAGCGATCGCTCTACATATTGACAGATGTCAAGCAAAACTAGAAAAACCTAGATTGGGTGGAATATCCTGAATCCGCCCAGGGCCGATCGCTCGTAATGCTTCTTTGAGTAAAATATCCCCAGTATACAAAGCACGTCCGACAATTACGCCAGTCACGCCTTGAGGTTCTAACGCCAACAAACTCAACAAATCGGTGAGAGAACTTACACCGCCAGAGGCAATTATCGGGATGGAAATTACCGCCGCAAGTTCTCGCAAAGCTTCTAAATTTGGGCCGATGAGAGTACCATCTCGGTGAATATCTGTGTAAATGATGGCGGCTGCACCCAATTCTTGCATCTGTACAGCCAGTTGGGTTGCTAAAACTTCTGAGGTTTCTAACCAACCACGAGTTGCGACTCGACCGTTACGGGCATCAATGCCAATAATAATCTGTCCAGGAAATTCTGCACACAGTTCTTGTACTAGCTGGGGTTGTTCGACGGCGATAGTTCCGAGAATTGCCCACTGTATGCCTAGATTGAATAATTGTTGCACGCTGGTGCGATCGCGCAATCCTCCACCAATTTCAATGGGTACTGACACCGCGTGAGCGATCGCTTCAATTGCCCCCAGGTTTACTACTTTACCTGCTTTGGCACCATCTAAATCAACTATGTGCAGTCTATTAGCACCCTGATCGACCCACTGTTTGGCAACATCAACGGGATTTTCGCTAAACACTTGCGAGCGATCGTAGTCTCCCTGATACAGTCGCACACATCGACCTTCTAGTAAATCTATCGCTGGAATTACATCCATTTATTTCTCCCTCATAACTCAATGCAATCGAAACCCTAGCTAGCGCTGGGGTTTCTATTTTTGATTTTTGATTTGTAATTGCCTGACAGCGTGCCCAAAACCTAGCACAAGCAAGATGTTAGAAAGAGTCAAAAATACTTCTGCACCACCATGCAACCAATCTACATTGGCCAAAGACTCGCCATAATGCAATTGGGCGTAAATTCCGGCTGGGATGGTGATAGCCACAAAAACGAGAGTACCGTAAAATCCATACAGCGCTAAACGCGGCATTTGCGGACTCCGGCTGATAAACCACAAGAAACCCAAATAGGGAAACAGTGAAAGTGCAAACAGGGTTTCTTTAGAAATCATTGCTCTAATTTGATAGGTTCTGGTTCAACAGTGTTAGAAGATTTGGTAGAACGCCAAATCAAAAACGCTGCTGCCCAAAGCGTAAAATTACCAACTAAGGTCATGGTAGCTTGAAGTGTTACCAGCCATTCCAGAGATTCGGCGTTGTCGAAATAATGCCAGGTACAAGCACACATAGCGCTAACTAAAGCTGGTAACATAGCAAGGGACAATCCCCACCAATTGCGGTTATTAGTGAGTTCGCCGTAAGTCCAGATTAACCAAATGGCAACAATCCACTCTATAACGCTAGAAATATGAATAATCCAGGTGGGAATCGATAGGGTGTGCATAAGAAAGTTAGGAGTTATGAGTTAGGAATTAAAGACGCGGAATTTAGCGTCTGTACTGGAGTTAAGAGTCAATAGTATTAATCTTTTTGTTTTTCTATGTCCTTATTTTCCTACTATACAATTCATCTTTTGTTGGCAGGATGGCATCAACGTTTTAAAAAAAATTGTTAATCTAAAATCCAAAATCTAAAATCCAAAATGGTCAAGATGCGGGCGTTATTGTCTGGATATTACGGTAAAGGTAATGGTGGTGACGAGGCTTTGTTAGCAACGCTCTTGCAAATGTTACCATCTCACGTAACCCCTGTGGTACTTTCGGGAAATCCAGAGGAAACGCGCGATCGCTACAATGTAGAAACTTACGATCGCATGGCTCCCTTAGCTGTACTGCAAGCTTTACGCTCAAGTGATGCCTTGATTTGGGGCGGCGGGAGTATTATTCAAGATGTTACCAGCACTATCAGCCCCTTTTATTATGGGGGAATGATGGCATTGGCGCAGAAAATGGGTTTGAAAACTGTTGCTTGGGCGCAGGGTATTGGCCCGTTGGTGCGTCCGCAAACCCGTTGGTTAGCGCGGCAAACCTTTGGTAATTGTACCAAAGTTAGTGTCCGTGATCGCGCCAGCGCTGCTTTATTATCTGATTGGCAAATTCCTTGTATTATAGCTCCTGACCCGGTTTGGGCGTTGGAATCGAAACCAGTACCGGGACTTTGGGATTTACCTGCGCCGAGAGTTGCGGTAACGTTGCGATCGCATCCCCAACTTACAGAAACACGCCTAGCAAATTTAACTCGTGCTTTGGTGGATTTTCAAAAAGCTACGCAGGCTTTCATTTTATTACTGCCATTTCAAAAAAGTGAAGATTTAAGTATTGCCGAAGCTATTCAACCCCACCTTAAAGATGTCAGCCAGATTTTATGTCTGGAAGATCCACAACTTTTGAAAGGTGTGTTTCGCGGCGTGGAGATGGCAATTGGGATGCGACTACACAGCTTGATTATGGCTGCGGCTGAAGGTTGTCGCTGCTTTGCTCTTAGTTATGACCCCAAGGTAAATCGTCTTATGGAAGACTTAGAAATGCCTGGGTGGGATTTGGCGAGTTTACCCAATGACCCCAATTTGATTAGTCTAACTTGGATGGAGCATTATGCTAATGGCGATCCTTTATCACCAGACCAAATACAATCTTTAGTAGATAGGGCATTAATCCACCGCGAGTTATTGAGCCAAGCTTTTATTTGACACTCCTTAGCCATAAATGACGGGGATTCTAGATCGTTAATTATCAAAGTTTTGTAAATTGATTATAAAAATACTCAAGTATATTTTATGACAAACTATAACAGTTATGTTATCTAGGATATACAGAAATAATTCTTGAGATCATTCTGATGATAAACTTTGGTTTTTGGAACCTAATTATAGTAATTGTAGTTGCATTGGTTCTCAAAAATAATTGGCGGCTAGATGATGATGAAAAGGCAGCCTGGAAAAATTCTTTATTCTTAAAATCTTCTGCTATCCAACGGTTGATGCAATTTTTGCGTCAACCAATTGTTAACTTTATCATCCAAGCAGTTGTTGTATTAGTCGTTACAAGATTTCTCTGTTATACAGGTTGGCTAGTTTATTTCCTAAATCAGCCAAATCCACCTTTATGGGATTTTAAATGGTTTTATGTGGCGAGTAAATTGGCTCATCAGCATTTGAGTCCTTTTAATGTCGAGGTTTTTAACCAAAGTTTCTGTAGCCTAACTAAAACGTGTGGATTTATTCCACCATTTGTCTATCCACCTAATATTATTCCTCTTATCTGGTTTCTCGGTTATTTTTCGATCAATACTGCATTTACAATATGGATTGTGATGCATATATTAGCAATCGGTTTAGCCTTATGGGGAGTGAATATCCTCCTAGAATCGAAGTCGCCAGCTTTTAGAACTATTTGCACAATTTCGGCTGCTTTAATTTATGGTTTAGTTCGCGATCTTCAAGTTGGTAATCTTGCCATTTTCGTTGCGGTTCTCATTTTATGGATGTTTATCTTGGCTAGAAAATATCAGGATATTCCAGCAGGACTTTGCTTGGGTATTGCCGTTTGTAAACCAACATTAGCTGCATTATTCATTCTATATTTTCTATTAAAAAGACGTTTTTCTCTAGTTTTTGTATCTGTTATCACAGGAACTTCTCTAGTATTTTTAGGTCTAGCCTTGACGGGCAATTCTGTGACACAATACCTACCAGATACGGCTCGTGGATTTGCACTTTGGCTTAACGATCCATCAAATAGTCCCTATCTTTCGATTACTCGCCTAGATTTGATGGTAGTGGGTCCAAGATTATTACCCAATAATCCATTATTTGCCAAGTTATTGTCAGACTTTATTGTCCTGATACTTGTTAGTTTCGTGGGTTGGTATTGGTATCTACAACAATCTCTTACAGCCTGGTCAAAAGAAATATACTTAGCAGAAATAGTACTAGTTTCTTGCTTGAGTATTGCCATTAATTATTCACAGCAAACTAGTACTGTGATGTTAATACCTGCGGTTGTTTTTTTGCTCAATGATTTTCTATATCAAATCAGGTATTATAAATTCTCTATGAGCAGAATGTCTGTTTGGTTAGCAGGGGTTTGCTTTCTAGCAGTGCAAACAGCAGTTATTCATGGCTGGCTCATCGGCTCTCTAGCAAATCGCTGGGACGTGAAAGCAGGGAAATTACCCTACTTTTTGAAAGTAACTATCTTCGCGCTACCGAGTTATGCAATTCTAGGAATCACCCTGAGTATTTTAGTCTTAGCAATTAGTTCACTGCGTCAAAAACAGCTTTTAAAATTTGAACCTTAAAATCCAATACGCTTGGGTTAAGCGCTACTTGTACAAAATCGTGGGTTTTGAGACGCGATAAATCGCCGTCTCTACAAGTGTTTTGGTCTTTTCTGAACTGTCTTGCCTTAAAATCTGGTGTCAATTTAGAACACCAAGATTAAAACCAGTTTTACCTTTTAGCACTGACAATCCCTGACCATTGAACTTTTTTCTCTTTCTCTCGGCGGTAAGAAAAGAAATGCTCTGGAGTTTGGAAAGTACAATAAGGTGCGATCGCAATTTGTTCTGCACTAATCCCCATATTTTCCAGTTGTAAGGTATTCACTCGCCGCACATCTAGCCTTACCTTTCCTGGATCAGGATCTTCTAGTAAAGGTGAATTTGGTAGTTCATGCAATGCAGTTAAAATTTTTTCTTCGTCATTATGTGATATAATGCTAGCCCCAATTTCAGCAGCCACTTCGATGGAGACTTGGTAAACCTCACCAGCGATCGCCGGGCCCATTGCAATGCGTAAATCATCAAGTTTGCTGCCTTGAGATTGTAGCCGAGCGATCGCTAGGGGCACAATTTTCTTGGCAGTCCCTCGCCAACCCGCGTGTAATGCTGCCACCCGTCCAGTTTTCACATCCCCAATTAGCACGGGTGTACAATCTGCACTAGCTACCCAAACGGCTTGGAGAGGCTGCTCGCTCATTAAACCATCCGCCGATGCTAAATCATCCTCAGCAGTGCTTAAAAAGCTTTCAACTTCTTGGGGGGTGAGAACAGTATTGCCATGAACCTGCTTTAAGCGATAGACTGATGCCTCTGGTTGCAATACTTCTGTGATAACTTGTGGCGATCGCGGCCAAAACTGCTGGGTAAAGAAGCCGTGATGCCAATGTTCCAGAATACTACAAGTTAGATAAGGCAGTCCTTCCCAATTGCGCCAGTGCCAAGTGTGCATCTTCAACCAAACCTAAACAAAAATCACTCATCAGCCAATCAATGCTAACTTGAACAACGGAATTTGGGTTAACTGCTGTGGGATTTAATCTGCAAAACTTGGAATCAGCCTTGAAAGCAGGGCGTAAGTATACATATTTACCCTTTTCCCCCCACTTTTTTGAAAGTGTCTCCTCAACAAACCAAACCCTCTGGAACTTACTACACCAAGGGGCTATTTCAGGAACAGTAGTCATCGCCACTCAGCAATCTGCTGGGCGGGGACAATGGGGACGCGAGTGGATTTCTCCAATTGGGGGATTATATGTTTCCGTGGCGATTTCTTTCGATCGCAAAATAGAAGCTACTGACAGCTACCAGCTAACTTTCGCAACTGCTTGGGGAATTGCGTCTCAATTGCGCCAATGTGGTATAGATGTTGGGATAAAATGGCCCAATGATTTAGTTTTAAATAGTCGCAAACTAGGCGGCATTTTGACAGAAACCAAAGTAAACAAAGGACAAATCACCCAAGCAGTAATTGGTGTTGGTATTAACTGGACAAATCCAGTACCAGACACTGGAATCAATCTGGAATCGTGGCAAGCTTCCCAAGATTTCAGACCAATTTCTAGTCTGGAAATACTCACCTCTAAAGTCTTACTGGGAATAGAATCCGGTATGGAGTGCCTTCAACAAGAAGGAGTAAGCATACTCTTGTCTCGCTATCTAGACTTGCTTACAAACATGGGCGATCGGGTGTATGTCAATAATCTTTTAGGTACTGTAGTTGGGGTGACACCTCAAGGAAATTTACGAGTTGATTTAGAAACACATGATACAAAGGAACTAATTACACCGGAAATTTATATTCAACCCGGTACAATCAGTTTGGGGTACCATAAATCTTCCGTTTAAATTTGAGGTTTGTTCAAAATTTCGCTCTTTGGGCAAGACAAACCACTAGCATCATCTCTTTAGGCTAATTACACACAACTGAGAGAACAAATGACGCAGCGCAATAATTCTGCCCATCATCGTTTGCATTTATGGCAGCAAGGTCTAACAAAAAAACGTTTTGCCTCAACACTACCAGCTCAGAGCCTCTGTTGGCTGAGTAGCGTCAGCCTCCTTAGCGGCGGCTTTGTGTTTGCCCAAACGGAAACACAAGTAGATAACATCGTTCCCACTGTTGAAACTTCCCAGCCAACAGTAGTTCCAAATCCAGTTAACACTGAGCGAAGTCAAAGTGTTAAAAAACAGGCTGTTGCACCTGAAGCCGTTCAAGCGCAACCGGAATTTTCCCAACGGCGAGCCAGACTCAAACAGAGACTACGCAAGCCAGAGGTAGCTCAATCAAAAGAACCGATTAGGCAGTCTACGCCCAAAATCGAAGCTGCTGAACCTGTTGTTATTATCAGACAGTCAAAACCCAAAGTAGAAACCTCTCAGGTTACTCCTGCAAGGGTGAGACAGGAAAAACCCAATACCCCTGTCCGCTATGCACCTGAAAAACTCCCAGAAGTTGCTCAACCATCGAATAACTCCAACAGTTCTGTTAGTGCAACGCCAGGTAAAACCAAGGATTATAATAACGCCTATATTGATCCTAATAGTTATGACAGTGGTGCTACAGGTACTTATCAAGCACCGAATTCTGTAATTCTCACAGAACGCTCTAGTGGTTGCCGAGCCATTTTACCTTCAGGACAAAGCGTATTAGGCGGCGTTTGCGCCAAAGTACCCCAAAGGAATGTAGCTGATTCTAATGGTAAAGTAGCACCTAATTGGCTAAGAAGAAGTCAAAACGCTCAACTGCCAGTAGTTCCAACTGCGCGGCAAGTTGCAACGACTGGCAACACTAGCAGATGGCGTGCTACTCAAAATGGTTATAGTGGTGACACCAAGACCGCATATCGCCCAAATCGGTTTATCCCGAGTCCCAGCGAGTTCAGTCCCACAAGAGTTAGTGCCACTCCTATTGCACCCAGTGGCGGGACTTTACCGCCACCAATGGCAGATGGCAACATTGCACCCCGTCCCAGTAACGTAGCTTACGACTTCTCACTAGCATCGGTATTGCCACAAATCCCTTACACAGGGGCAGTTGCCTATAATGGGACGGGGATGATGTATCCCTTGTCTATACCCGCTCCCATTACCTCGTTGTTTGGTTGGCGAGTTCATCCAATTACAGGTAATCAACGCTTCCATGCTGGTACAGACTTAGGTGCGCCTACGGGAACACCTGTTTTAGCAGCAGCAGCTGGTCAAGTCGAAACTGCTAACTGGATGGGTGGTTATGGTTTAACCGTTATCCTGAATCACAAATCGGCTGAACAAACTCTCTACGGTCACATGTCAGAAATCCTTGTTCAACCCGGTCAATGGGTACAACCTGGAACTCTCATCGGCCGAGTTGGCAGCACCGGGGCATCCACAGGCCCTCACCTGCACTTTGAAGTCCGCCACCTAACACCTAACGGTTGGGTTGCTACTGACCCAGGTGTGGAATTACAAAGCGCCCTCAGTCAGTTAGTACGAGGTTTGCAGACCGCCCAGGTTAGTCAAGAACCAGGCAGCTAGAAGAAGCTGAGGGGCAGGGGGGCAGGGGAAGCATGGGAAGCATGGCAAGAATAACTAATGCCCCATTCCCAATTCCCAATTCTCCATGCCCCATTCCCAATTACAAATACCCGTGTTCTGCTAAGAATGCGGGTGTAATGCCATCTAAACTTGTTTCATCATGAACTGTGGTGTTTGGGTTGCCAGAGTAAAGGAATTTTTCGACGTATTTGCCGAGAATATCCCCTTCTAGATTCACCAAACTCCCAGCAACCAAATAGCGAAGATTTGTCTCGCTGTATGTGAGGGGGATTACCGCCACCTTGAACTGAGAGAGTTCTGAGTCATAAGCGGCTACTGTGAGACTGATGCCGTTGACAGCTATGCTACCTTTGGGGACAATGTATCGTGCGATCGCATCAGATGCAATAAAGGTCATTTCCCAAGAACTAGCCGTTTGTTCTGCCACTAGCAATCGACCGATGCCATCTACATGCCCCATCACAAAATGACCGCCAACTTTGCTCCCCACCTTTAGCGACGCTTCTAAATTGACATATCTCTGTTGAGTTTGCTCACCTCCCAACGTCGTGCGGCGTAGCGTTTCCGGTGAAGCTGTGGCGATAAACCCGTCTTTTAAAACTTTTTCCACTGTCAAGCAAACGCCATCTACTGCAACACTGTCACCATAAGCCAAATCTTGCATAATTACTTCACCAGAATGGCTTACACAAGTAATTTGCCAAGAATCGCCCCCCAAGGGTTCTATCGTTCCTAATGCTTGGATTAATCCTGTAAACACGGCTTTTTTGTCAAACTAACTCTATTTATTGCCTAAATTTGCCTGAAATGAATTGGTAATTGTCACAGAAATGTCGAACATCCAAGTATATTTTCTGACTTTTTTTCGTATAGGAATATTAACACATTAGCATCCTTCACAAGGCATACTTGGGTAAGAAGGTTATTGTCTAAGAAGACCAATTTGACTTACTCTGGTTTTCACCACAAGTTCGGAGTTTAATAGAAGCAATTATAGAGAACGAATGCTTATGTTTATTACTGTCACCAAACCGCCTAAAAAGGGGTACTATTTGTTACAAAGCATCCAAGGCTCTCAAAGCATTGTAGAGGCTTAGGCAATGATTGAAATGAAAGTCGCTGGCATAGCATTAGATGCCATAACCCGCAGCCCGATCGTCCTTTTGAAAGATTCTTCAGATCGGCGGGCTTTGCCAATTTACATTGGTCAGGAACAGGCTAGGGCAATTATGGGCGCACTGGAGAATCAAAAGCCTCCCAGACCCTTAACCCATGACCTGATTGTGAATCTTCTAGAGACTTGGAATATGACTCTAGAAAAGGTGATCATTCATTCCCTACAAAAGGATACATTTTATGCCGCTTTGATTGTCCAGCAAGGCGAGGTCAAAAAAGAAATTGATGCACGTCCTAGCGATGCAATCGCCATTGCTCTCCGTACAAATACCCCTATCTGGGTAATGGAAGAAGTCATTGCCGATGCTTCTATCCCTGTTGACCGCGATGCAGATGAAGCCGAACAGCAAGCCTTCCGTGAATTTATTTCTAATCTCCGTCCTGAAGATTTGATCAAGCGCTTTGGTAATGGCGACAGCTAGAAAAGTGCTGAGTGCTGAGTGCTGAGTGCTGAGAAAGAATAGAGAATCTTAAAAATAAATTCTTTATTCTTTCTTTTTCACTTTTTCATTCTTGTACAGACAATATTAATCGTCTTTCTACTCAGCACTCACTACTCAGGACTCAATTTATGCAATACCGACGCTTTGGGAAAACGAATCTGCACCTCTCGGTTTTCTCTCTGGGAACAATGCGCTACCTGGCTTCTTTTGAAAATGCTCACCAGATCATTGAACAAGCCTTAGCGCTAGGAATTAATCATCTAGAAACCGCCAGAGGTTACGGCAAAAGCGAGGAGTATCTTGGTAGGGCATTAAAAGCTGGGTTGTCAATACCCCGAACGAAGCTTTACATCACTACCAAAATCTCAGCCACAGCAGATGCTGACACCATGCGTCGGTACATCGACGAATCTCTAGAGCGATTACAGCTAGATTATTTAGATTGCTTAGGGGTTCATGGCTTGAACACTTGGCAACATTTGGAGTGGGTGCAAGCCAAAAATGGCTGTATGAAAGCCGTAGAGGAAGCTGTTGCTGATGGTCGAGTGCGACACGTTGGTTTTTCCAGCCACGGGTCATTAGAGCTAATTCAGGCAGCTATCAAAACAAATTTTTTTGAGTTTGTCAATCTGCATTATTACTATTTTTTTCAACGGCACGCACCAGCAATTCAACTAGCTGCCGAAAAGGACATGGGCATTTTCATTATTTCCCCTGCTGACAAAGGGGGAAAGCTGTATACGCCACCCCAAACCCTAAAAGATTTGTGTCACCCGTATTCCCCCTTAGAACTAAGCTATCGTTTTTTACTTGGTGACAACCGTATTAATACTTTAAGTATAGGGCCAGCCAACCCAGATGAATTAATAGAACCTTTGCAAGTTGCTGACCATGATGGAGAGCTAAAATCAGCAGAAATTTCTGCTTTCCAGAGGTTAGAAAATCACCAAAAACTTGCTTTGGGAACTGATAAATGTAGCCAATGTTATGCTTGTTTGCCCTGTCCAGAAAATATCAATATTCCAGAGGTATTGCGGTTACGTAATCTCGTAGTGGCATACGACATGAAAGACTATGGACAATATCGTTACGGAATGCTTGAAAATGCTGGTCACTGGTTCCCTGGAATGAAAAGCGATCGCTGTACAGAATGCGGAGACTGTTTACCTCGGTGTCCAGAAAAGTTAGATATTCCAGAATTATTGGAAGATACTCACCAAAAATTAAATGGGAAAGCAGGTCGGAGGTTGTGGGGATAAAAATGTAAGCATGAGAGCCACCACTTAGTCGCACACCCGTGATTCTGGCTCCTGAGTTCTAACTTCTTTTTTGGTAAAATTAATAAAGATTAAATAAAGTCAGGAAGATCCGCCCAAGCTGGAGTATCTTGTCCAAAAAAAGATGAAAATTAAAAAAAAAGAAATATCCTACGCCAATCCCTGACGGTTTTCCGCTACAGTGGACGGGCTGTGAACTTGGTATGGACTACCAGCCGAACGCTTACCATTCTTCTGGCGAGTTTAACTTTAGTGGCTGGTCTTTTACCGGCGGCGATATCCTACATCAGTAAATTAATCGTTGATGCAGTGGTATTTGCCTCTCAAGTTAATTCACACAACAATGGTTTTGTCAATATTTATCCTTCCCTATTTTATGTAGGATTAGAAGCGATCGCTGTAATTCTACTAGCAGGTAGTCAACGGGGAATCCTCATTTGTCAGTCTTTATTGCGGGCGCTAATGGGTCAGCGAGTGAATGTACTCATCTTAGAAAAGGCGCTGACACTGGATCTTAGGCAGTTTGAAGACTCAGAATTTTATGACAAATTGACCAATGCCCGACGAGAAGCATCAGTTCGTCCACTTTCGTTAGTAAACCGCACCTTTGGGTTGGTGCAAAATGCTCTTTCCCTGATTACCTACGGTATTTTACTAGTAAATTTCTCAGTTTGGGCGGTGGTGGTGCTGATTTTGGCAGCGATGCCTGTATTTATTGCCGAAACAAAGTTTGCTGGAGAAGGCTTTCGCCTATTTAGTTGGCGGGCGGCAGAAACTCGTCAACAGCATTACTTAGAAAATCTGCTAGCAAGAGAAGATTTTGTCACAGAAGTCAAACTCTACCAGTTGGGAGAGATGCTACTAGGACGTTACCGCAACCTGTTTCATCAACTCTATGGCGAAGACCGCGATTTGACCCTACGGCGAGGATTTTGGGGCTATCTCCTGGGTTTAGTCAGTACTAGTGCTTTTTACCTAGCTTATGCTTGGATTGTACTAGAAACAGTGCGAGGTAAGATTTCCTTGGGAGATATGACAATGTATCTCACCGTTTTTCGCCAAGGACAATCAACTTTCTCTAATGCCCTCACATCTATTGGAGGGATGTATGAAGACAACCTATATTTATCAAATCTCTACGATTTTCTAGAAGAAGAAGTACCAAAGTCTTGGGGTAAGGCAACCATTGGTTTAAATCCCCAAGATGGTATCCGTTTTGAGAACGTATCATTTACTTATCCAGGAAGTTCTAAGCCAGCGTTGACAAACATTTCGCTACACTTGAAACCCAGAGAGAAACTGGCAATTGTCGGTGAAAACGGTTCCGGTAAGACTACCTTAATTAAACTACTTACCCGACTCTACACCCCCGACTCTGGGCGAATTTTCTTAGATGGCTTGGACTTGCAGGAATGGGATGTCGATGTGTTGCGTCGTCGTATTGGTGTGATTTTCCAGAACTTTGTCCGCTACCAGTTTAGTGTGGGCGAGAATATTGGCGTAGGTGATGTAGAACATCTCGAAAATAAAAACCGTTGGGAAACTGCTGCTGAAAAAGGCATGGCCCAATCTTTTATTGACCAATTACCCCAAAGCTTCCAGACTCAACTTGGTCGTTGGTTTAAGGGAGGACAGGAACTTTCTGGGGGACAGTGGCAGAAAATTGCCTTGTCTCGTGCTTTTATGCGATCGCAAGCAGATATCTTAGTATTGGATGAACCAACATCAGCAATAGATGCCCAAGCTGAGTTTGAGATTTTCAATCATTTTCGCGCTATTACTCAAAATCAGATGGTACTTTTGATTTCCCATCGCTTCTCTACAGTCCGAATGGCTGACAAAATCGTAGTTATAGAAAACGGCGAAGTTATAGAACAGGGAACTCATGAAGAATTGTTACAGCTAAAAGGGCGTTATGCCAAGTTGTTTCTATTACAAGCAGCCGGTTATCAGTAAATAGCTAAAACCAATGTTTAGGAGGGATTACAGGCTTAGGGATAATTCTAATAGCGATCGCACCACCAAAGCTATAGGTTGCGATCGCTTCTTCTGAGATGAGGTCTATTAAGCACTCTTCCCTAAGTAGTAAAAAAATTGTAGTTTACTACTCTAAATGCTTAACAGGAATTGATACCAAGTTTCCCAAACAATCAGCAACTTCTTTTCGATGACAGCGATTCGGGTTCATTTCAGCACACAACAATAAAATATTACCTGTTTGAGCAATTTGTGCAATTTCATGTAGAGCTTTCTTTGCTTCTTCCTGATTTATAGGAATCCAATTTTCTTTACCAGATGTGTTACCTAAAGCAGTTTTAGAAATATACTCAATATTATTTAATTCACAGAATATTTTAATTTTGTCGCCGTACCATTTCCGGCTCCAAGCACGAGTAACCATCCTCACATCTACAACACATCCCACATCAAACTTTTGTAGGTATTCCAAGAAGGCATCGTAGTCTTTGCGATTGCCATATCCGAAGGTAAGTATACATCTTGTTTTAGCAATATCTTTAATCTTCATTTTAAATTCCTGGAATAATCAACTTTTAATATTACATTTTTATTAATGGTGGGTAAAATATCCCAATAATCATAAAGCTATTTTTGTGATTTTTTAGGTTTCCCATGATAAAGTATAAATCTTTTTTGTTTAAAAACTCGTCTTCTAATTTTTGGCGTACTTTTTCTAAAGCCTCCTTTTCTTTATTCTCCATACTTGTTTCCTTTGATCTATCTCTACAGCCTCTATAAAGTTGTTGAATTTCCCAATCATTTATTGTACAACGATGTCTCTTCCCATCTTTAGAAAAAAAATTCGTAACCAAACTTGTAAGGAATTTTATCTAACTGTACTGAAGGCTCAAACAAGTCCATCTGATCTAATATTGCTTGCTGTTTTGGCTTCCACTCCCGTTCTATTTCCTTCTTCCAGAAGTATTTTTTTATAGTTTGTGGTTTAATAATACCAAGAGATTTACCTTGTTCTTTAATATCCAGAATAGATTTGAATTCTAGTGGCAAAACCAAGGCTTTTCGCTCTTCCCAGTTTTTACTAGTATCAATTTTTCGTATTACTTCTATTGAAGAATCATCTATACGAAAGCTTTCTTCTCTATAATCTTTTTCATTTCTTTCTATTTTAGCACTTATAATTGACCATCTTGGATAACGCTTATCAAAATCTAATTGACGAAAACGAATCGGATAAATCCGAATCCACTGAACTGGTTTCTCGTCATCATCTAACAAAACTCCTGCTGTACAGACTGTTTCTTGATATTTGGTGCTAATTGAAGGGTATGTTTTAGTTGCAATCAAAATTTTCCTTCTTTCCATAGCACAACCTCTATATTAACTAGCTCACTATACAGTGATATTATAGACACATAAGTAATTCCAGTACGGCATCAAAATTTTTCATTACATACTGCCGAAACTTCCAAAATTTTGGAAAATAATAAAGTAAGTCGAGTATCACAAGACTCACTTGAGGTCCTCATTTCTTCTAGGAAAATATGACTCATTCTTTCCTTGAACGCCTGCGTAGTCCAGATAGCCCAGTCCTCGTCTTCGACGGGGCGATGGGAACCAATTTACAAACCCAAAACCTCACTGCTGAAGACTTCGGCGGCCCACAGTATGAAGGTTGTAACGAATACTTAGTCCATACTAAACCCGAAGCCGAAGCTGTCGCTAAGGTTCACCGAGACTTTCTTGCTGCTGGTGCTGATGTCATTGAAACGGATACCTTTGGTAGTACGTCCCTTGTGCTGGCAGAATATGACTTGGCAGACCAAGCGTATTACCTCAGCAAGACAGCCGCAGAATTGGCGAAACGTGTGGCTGCGGAATTTTCCACACCAGAAAAACCCAGGTTTGTGGCAGGTTCTATCGGCCCCACAACTAAACTCCCTACCTTGGGACATATTGACTTTGACACCATGAAAGCTACTTTTGCCGAACAAGCAGAGGCGCTGTGGGATGGTGGTGTTGATTTATTTCTGGTGGAAACTTGCCAAGACGTGCTGCAAATTAAAGCGGCGCTGAATGGAATTGAAGAAGTGTTTGCCAAAAAAGGCGATCGCCGTCCGTTGATGGTGTCTGTGACAATGGAAAGCATGGGCACAATGTTGGTTGGTTCAGAAATCAGTGCTGTGCTGGCAATTTTGGAACCTTATCCAATTGATATTCTCGGTTTAAACTGCGCGACTGGTCCAGACTTGATGAAACCACACATCAAGTATCTGTCAGAACATTCACCTTTCATCGTTTCCTGTATTCCCAACGCGGGTTTACCTGAAAACGTTGGCGGTCAAGCGCACTACCGCCTGACACCGTTGGAATTACGGATGTCGCTGATGCATTTTGTTGAAGATTTGGGTGTCCAAGTGATCGGGGGTTGCTGTGGGACGCGTCCAGAACACATTCAACAATTGGCAGAAGTAGCTAAAGACCTGAAGCCAAAAGTTAGACAACCAAGCTTAGAACCAGCAGCAGCATCAATTTACACCACTCAGCCCTACGATCAAGATAACTCCTTCTTGATAGTTGGCGAACGTCTCAACGCCAGTGGTTCCAAGAAGTGCCGCGATTTGCTAAATGCCGAAGATTGGGATGGACTCGTTTCAATGGCGAGGGCGCAAGTCAAAGAAGGCGCACACATCCTTGATATCAACGTCGATTATGTGGGACGCGACGGCGTGCGAGATATGCACGAATTAGTTTCGCGCATTGTTAATAATGTGACATTGCCCTTAATGCTTGACTCCACCGAATGGGAAAAGATGGAGGCGGGTTTAAAGGTTGCTGGTGGTAAGTGTTTGCTGAACTCCACCAACTATGAAGACGGGGAACCGCGCTTTTTGAAGGTGTTGGAGTTAGCGAAGAAATACGGTGCTGGTGTAATCATTGGTACTATCGATGAAGATGGGATGGCACGGACAGCAGACAAAAAGTTTGCGATCGCGGGGCGTGCATACCGTCAAGCTGTAGAATACGGCATACCACCCACAGAAATATTCTTTGATACCCTAGCGTTACCCATTTCCACCGGGATTGAAGAAGACCGAGAAAACGGTAAAGCCACAATTGAATCCATCCGGCGCATTCGTCAAGAATTGCCTGGAAGTCATGTAATTTTGGGTGTTTCCAATATTTCCTTTGGTTTAACACCAGCCTCGCGGATGGTGTTGAACTCAGTGTTTTTACACGAAGCGACGACGGCGGGAATGGATGCAGCCATTGTCAGCGCTAACAAGATTTTACCGCTATCGAAGATTGACGCACGCCATCAAGAAATTTGTCGGCAGCTGATTTATGATGAGCGGAAGTTTGAGGGTGATGTTTGCGTTTACGATCCCTTGGGAGAGCTTACCACAGTGTTTGCCGGGGTAACGACAAAACGCGATCGCTCCTTAGATGAAAGTCTCCCTATCCCAGAACGCCTGAAACGCCATATCATCGACGGCGAACGCATTGGCTTAGAAGAACATCTGAAAAAAGCCTTAGAAGAACATCCCCCCTTAGAAATTATCAACACCTTTTTGCTAGATGGCATGAAAGTTGTCGGGGAATTATTCGGTTCTGGACAAATGCAGTTACCCTTCGTTTTGCAATCTGCGGAAACCATGAAAGCGGCGGTGGCGTTTCTAGAACCGTTCATGGAAAAATCAGAATCAGGCAACAATGCTAAGGGAACCTTTATCATTGCCACTGTGAAAGGCGATGTCCACGACATTGGTAAAAACTTGGTGGATATCATCTTGTCCAACAATGGCTACAAGGTGATTAACCTGGGAATTAAGCAGCCGGTGGAAAACATCATCAAGGCTTACGAACAGCATAAAGCTGATTGTATAGCCATGAGTGGTTTGCTGGTAAAATCCACCGCCTTCATGAAAGAGAATTTGGAGGTATTCAACGAAAAGGGAATTAGTGTCCCCGTAATTTTAGGTGGTGCTGCATTGACTCCCAAGTTTGTCTATGAAGATTGCCAAAATACCTATAAAGGTAAAGTTGTTTATGGCAAAGATGCCTTTTCTGACTTGCACTTCATGGATAAATTAATGCCAGCAAAGGCTACAGGTAACTGGGAAGATTTGCAGGGATTTTTGAATGAAGTGGAAACTGCTGAAGTTTCGACTAATGGTCACAAAGAACCAAAAACTAAGACTGCTGAAGAAACATCTGCTGAACCAAAAGTAGTAGATACGAGACGTTCCGAAGCTGTAGCTGTGGATATTGAACGTCCAACACCGCCTTTCTGGGGAACGAAATTATTGCAGCCTAGTGATATTCCCATCGAGGAAATATTCTGGCACTTAGATTTACAAGCTTTGGTTGCTGGACAGTGGCAATTCCGCAAACCAAAGGAACAATCCAAGGAAGAGTATCAAGCTTTCTTAGCGGAGAAAGTTTACCCAATTTTAGAAACTTGGAAACAGCGAATTATTGAAGAAAATCTGTTGCATCCCCAGGTAATTTATGGGTATTTCCCTTGTCAATCTGAGGGGAATTCTCTACATATATATGACTCAGAGAACCAATCACAGCAGATTACAACTTTTGAGTTTCCTAGACAAAAGTCATTAAGACGGTTGTGCATAGCAGATTTCTTTGCACCAAAGGAATCGGGAATTATTGATGTCTTCCCGATGCAGGCGGTGACTGTAGGAGAGATTGCAACAGAGTTTGCTCAAAAGCTATTTGCTGATAACCAATACACTGATTATCTGTATTTTCACGGTATGGCGGTACAGGTTGCAGAGGCTGTAGCTGAGTGGACACACGCCAGAATTCGCCGAGAGTTAGGTTTTACTGCTGAAGAACCCGACAATATCCGGGACATCTTAGCACAACGCTATCGTGGCTCACGGTATAGTTTTGGTTATCCAGCTTGCCCGAATATCCAAGACCAATACAAGCAACTGGAATTATTGCAGACTGACAGAATTAAATTGTATATGGATGAAAGTGAACAACTTTATCCAGAACAATCGACCACTGCAATTATTACTTACCACCCAGTAGCAAAATACTTTAGCGCTTAATCTATATCCCCTCTCCTTTATAAGGCTGCGGTGTACACACAAGTGTTTTAAAGTTGTCCCACAAGCTTTTTATCGTCCCAGCCCCCCAATTTATTGGGGGAAAAAACCTCTCAAAGTCCTCCTTAAAAAGGAGGATTTAGGAGGATATACAACATTTTGGTTTTCTAAGAGAGATGTGTGTACACCGTAGCCTTTATAAAGAGACTGGACTGAAATTGGAAATCAATAAATTTGTAATATTTTCAATATATTGAAGCAAAAATAACTCAATTTTATAACAAAAATAGTCAAATATAAAAAAGCGACTATTACGCAAAAATACAAGAAAAGCTAAGAAACTTATTTCTACCTATTAAGAAGTTACGGTGTACACATAAATATCTCTTGGCGTAATTTACAGTTTACCGAATATATCAAGAAAATCTTACCCTGGTTATACCACGCAAAATCTGTCCCTCTCATTATTAAAGAGTGGATTAAAGCCAGGGTAGGATGAGGTTTCGACAGTATTGCACCGAAGAGATAATCGCTATATGTAATTATTTTACACCCAAGTGATATCTTTCGTTTAACAGTTGGGTATTATAAGTTTACTCTGTTAACACCATCTTCATAAATTTGCCTTTAAATAAAATATATTTCCGCAAATTTACTGTGAAGTTATGCTCTTACTGTTTCTCAGACTTGGACTAAATAATTTTCAAAAAATCAGTATTTACCGGATAAAATGAACAATTCATAAATGATATAACTTTAACAAATTGTCTTTTGTTGTACCTACTTTATTTGAAAGTTAGTAAAACAAGATGCAGTAGTTAAATAAATATAGCTTCAACTGATGCCTATAAAAATACATTACAGGCATAGTTCGAGATGTTTTAGGACTTACGCAAACAATAGCCGAAACCCTATATTCAGGTAAGGGCAATTCATGAATTGCCCCTACAGCGTATAGTTTTGTGTAAGTCCTATGTCTAAAACAATAAAAAAATAACAACCACTTGACAGGGAAGCAGCTATGCCTCGAAAACGTCAGCTAGTCAAGGCAATTCAAAAAACCTTCAAACAAATTAGCAAGCAGTTTTTATCTGCAATTAACAAGCAAATTATTTGGCTATTAAGGGCTTTTTTCGGCAATCGTAGAAGACACAGTTCGGCGAATGCTGGCTTTGTGTTACCAACAGTGGCGATGGTAATTTTGGTAGTCGTACTGTTAACAACTGCAATTTTATTTCGGTCTTTTGAACGCTCTAAAAACGCCAGCAATGTCCGGGTGAATGAAGCTGTACTCAACGCTGCTAACCCCGCGATTGACCGTGCTAGAGCAAAAATAGATGCACTACTACAAGACCCAACACTACCACGAGGAACTCCTTCTGATAGCGCTTTATATGATGTTCTGAAAAAAGATAAGTATAGGCTTGGTGATGAGACTCGCCTGAAGCTAGCTTTTGATATTGACGGTAATAACAGCATTGATACTAGTAGCGCTTTAGAGAATGATGAAACATTAAAAAGTGCTTGGAAATTTGCCGTTGATACAGATAATAATGGCAAAAAGGACACTTTTACTCTCTATGGAATCTACTTTCGTACACCACCTAGAAACAGTTCAGGGGAGTTTAGTCGTGAAAGAAAAACTCTAGAAGCTAGAACCCCACCAATGGATGGTAGCTCAAATCAGAACTGCGGTAGTGCAAGTGGTTTTTCTAGCTTAGTGGGTAACTCAAGTTGGTATAAGTTAAACAGTGGCAATTTGGGTAAAAGCTTCTTTGTCTATAGTGTTAATGTACCAATCACTCAAATAGGCGGCTTAGATGCTACACAATACGAAACCTATAAAGGAAATAAAAGCGTTGTAGCACTAGAATTTCAGCAAGACCGCACTCGTATTCCCCTTTCAAATAATGCTGTTTGGTTTGAAAACGATCTGGAAGTGATAGTAGGTAGTACAACCTTATTGCTGAATGGAAGAATTCATACAAATGCCAACTTACTAGTAGGGGTGATTAACAGTGGCGGTAATATAACTTTACGGCAAGTTAGCAGCAAAACATCTTGTTTCTACAATGAAGAAAATGGACAGATTAGTGTTGGAGGAAATGTCGGAAATGGTAGTCTTGCTCAAAATAATACTGGTACAAGTGTAAACGTTGACCTTTTTCAAGGTTTTGGTAATAACACTAACACAGATTATATTAACAACACCAATAAATCTACAAGCAGTACTGGTGGTGCAGAAATTGGATTTAATGATGCTGCATTCAATAAGCGTATTGCTGCGATGAAGACTACTGCGATCGCTTTATGCACAACGTGTAATGCCGCAGCTACAACTACTGGTAGTGCTCTCAAAGCTGCTGTTAACGCTAGTGGTTATCCAAGTGATGTGAAAACTAACGTCACAGCCAAAGTACTAGATACTGATGATATCACCACAGCAAAAAATATCCTTTATGACGAAATAGAAGTTTATCTGCGAAATCGTACCCGTCGAGTACCCTTTGCAGAAGTAGCAGATGCTACAGGAGGGGATCAAACAGTTGGATATACCGCTATTACTGCCAGCTTAGATCCTCAACAAACCTGGAGAGAGCCAGTAAATGCTAGTAATCAGCTTACTGGTGCAACAAGTATCACTTTAACTACTTCTCAGCTAGAGGAGACATATCCAGATTTACAAAAGAAAGAAGGCGTTCAGACTAAATTAGGCGATCGCGTTCTTGTAGGTAACAACTTACCTGCTTTATGGCAACAAGGCACTCAATATGTTGGCACAGAAGCTAACCAGTTAATTAGTAGTGGTGGTACTGTTGTTAATTGGACTAGACCAACTGGTTCAGATGCTCAACAAAGATGGCGTAATACTCAAATACAAGCTGTTACAGACCTGGGTTTATCAGACCGAAATGGTTTTTGGGAAGAAAATGCCACAGTAAATCCTGTAAACGATTTAGATAGTGTGGGCGGTGTGCGGATTGTTACTGGTGCAGGTATTTATGTAGATGGTTCTGGTAGTGTTCCAAATACAATAACTGGCCCGTTTTACCCACGAGGTTCTAGTGCCCTTGGTTCATTCTTAACAGCTCCTTCAACTGATACTACAATTGTCTGGCCTGACACAATGCCGATGTCAACACCAGGAAATGGTCGCTCAGGCGATCTCAAAATGCGAGCGACGGCTGTTTATCACTACAAAGTAGACTATGGCACTGACCAAGAACCGATCGCTTGTGTGAGCAGCTACTACGATCCCTCGACCGCAGATACAGCTAAAAACAAAGTTAATCAAGATGGTGGATATGGTGTAGATACTACCAACGGTCGCTCAAACAATGGCGTTGTTTACAACTTTCCTGGAAGAACCTCTTTTACAATTAACAAAACTCGTCTACAACTACAAGCCAACTTAAAATTCCCTAATGGGCGTTGGGTTAATCAACCTTTAAAAGATGCTCTCACAAAAATTGGAACTGCTACCACAGTACCTAGTACTGGTTTGCAGCTAGCTGATTATTCAGCAATTGATACAGCACTTTGTGCTATTTCCATTTTTAGTAGTCCAACTAGTTTTGTTACTCCTACTAACCAACCTGCTCATGGTGCAATCAGAGAAGCATCTTTTCTAGATGCCAGAGAAGCCAAGCAGATTAGTCCCTCAAACACATCAAGCACATACGACTTAGATTTAGAACAGCGCCAACCCCTAGAGGTTCGGGTAACTGACATTGATTTAGGTTCACTAGCGACCACAGCAATAACGGCAAATGAGTATTTATTGCCTTATAGCGGCATTATTTACGCCTCTAGAGATGATGCCTTGCGCGATGCGAGTGAGCCATACACTGAAGGTAATGTAAGTAGCACATCTAACTCAGAGTTACTCAGCCCGACTGATTTTAAACTTGACCCCACACGCCGGCCAAACGGCATTCGCCTGATTAATGGGGGAACTTTAGCAAGAACTAGTACCAATGCTTACAATGCCAAAGAGAAAGGTTTGATTTTAGTAACAAATTTACCCGTATATATCAAGGGTAACTTCAATTTGCACCGCACAAGTACAAGTAGCACTACGGAAATTGAGGAATTTACAGTTTCAGCAAGTACCGACTTCTATGGTCGCAGTACTCGCGAAGATAGATTTGCGTGTCGTCAAGGAAGAACAGGTTGTCCTACTACTGGAGGTGACTTTTGGAGACCAGCAACAATCATTGCCGATTCCATGACCTTACTATCTGGGTCATTTATAGATGGTGTGCGTAGCCAAGGCGATTACGATCTGAACAATAACACTGGTATTGCAGTTGAAGGTAACTTAAACACTACTAACTTTCCCTCCATACCTACTTTAGATGCAAGAAGACGAGACCGCCTGAAAAATGGCTTTTGGGAAAATGACTTTCTTACCAGTACCAATTGGCAATCCACCGCTAGCGGTCAGATAAATTATCCCAACCTGAGTTTAGGCTCTTATGCACTAAATGGGGTAACACCGATTCAAAGAAGAATTAATAACTCCACGGCTACAAACAACCCTGGAGAGTACTTAATGGAAGTATGTACCAAGCTCTCGGTTTCTGATTGTGGCCCAGATGACTGGTATGTCGATCCATCAACCAGCCTGAAAGCATCTGCGGCAGTAGGTCAAACCTTCAGTATCACTACACACAAGGCTGGTACAACTGCTGTATTTGCCACTTCAGAATATGCACGCTATCCTCGTCGGGTCGCCTTTAAACGTAATGCTTCTAACCAATTGGAGGAGCAAGGAAGTAGTAATAAATATGTACCCTTGGGTATAGATGATTCTGGAATAATCCAAGAGTTTGCTTATAGTTCAGGAGGTTTACCAAGAGCAAAGCAAAATGCTCTCTGGTTTAGAACATCAACAGATGCATCTATAGCAAATTTAGGAAAAGTAAGTTACGACTTTAACAACAGACTGTACTATTACCTTCCTATTGATGCTGACGGCGATGGTAGTGCCGATTCAACTGGTCAGCCGCTCTTAGTCCCAGTTTTGCAGATTCATGACGCAAGCAGTACCACTGGCATCAGGGGTGACGGAACAGCACAAAATGAGTTTAGAGATAACTGGATACAACAACCTAGTGATAACATCACTGTATATAATGCAACCTTTGTATTAGGAAATAGCCCCAGTAGAGCGGCTGAAACCTCAGCAGGTTTCCAAAACTTTGTACGATTTTTGGAAAACTGGAATCTTAAAACAGCCAAAATTAGTGGCAGTTTTATTCAATTGAAGCGAAGTAGCTTCTCTACAGGCCCAATTTCACCTATTTTCGCTGCCAAATCAACAACTGGTGCAACTAATACCGCCAATGACACTACCGCTAATCTGAGCCTTTTTGACTATGCACTAGACACTTATCCAACTCCGAACGGCTCAGGTCTGTTACCTTTCTACAACGCACCAACAAACAGAAGTTGGGGGTTTGATGTTGGTCTGTTGTCAGAGCAACCAGATTTGTTTGCCCAAAGATTTACCTTAACTCCATCAGGTCGCCCGAATGAGTACTTTAGAGAAGTTGGTCGAGATGATACCTGGGTGAAAACATTACTCTGTGCTGGTGAAGCTAGTAACCAAACAGGTATACCAGCATCAGGAGTGACAGTAACTTACGCAAATGCAGTTCCCAATGAATATCGCCCAACAAGTAGTTGTCCTTCATCCATACCAGATGACTCGGTTTAATTAAATATTAGGTAAATTGCCATGATGATAGGGAAACAAGCTAAAAACAAAAGGTTACAGACAGCTAGATCCTACCTACGAGCCAGCGAAGGGGGTTTCACAATTATTGAATCTTTGGTAGCGATACTTGTAGTTAGCATTTTGCTAGTTGCGATCGCACCAGTTCTTTCCCTGTCAGTGGCAACTCGCGTACAATCCCGACGGATAGAATTAGCCACACAAGCTGCCAAATCATATATTGATGCGGTCAAAACTAAGAAAATCGCGGCCCCAACCTCTACGGGTACTGATACCCTAACTGCATACGCCGCTCCCACAGCTACGGGAACTTTAACTTGTGCAGCAAACTCTTACTGCACCGTTCCAACGGGGACATCTTTGTACTGCGTTGATTTTGATAGTAGTGGTGCCTGTGAAAACACCAGTGTTACAGACATGATTGTAGAGGGTTTTCGCTACAACTTAGCTAGTACCAGCGCTATTAGTGGATATGCTTTAGGTGTGCGGGTTTACAGAGCAGATGCTTTCAAAGATAGTACTACTCTACTCAAGAACACTTCTACAACTAAGACAACACAAGCTACTTTCACCGGAGGTATAGGTCAGCGAACAACACCTTTAGTGGAAATGACAACAGATATCAACGACACTGTGCCTAAATATAGCGACCTTTGTGCCCGCTACACAGGTGGTTGCAATTAAATGTTGGTTAGACTTCTTGCAAAATTCTGAATCTTACACTCTTTTTATCCGTCTTTGTGTGAGGCAAATAAATATTTATGCAAGAAGTCTATTTTTAAATATCTCTCAATAAAAGGGAAACCGCAGCATGATAAATTCACTGAAATTTATCCTGAGTACTCAATTAAAACGCTCTGGAATAAATAAGACAATTAGCGGCTTTACCCTGATTGAGCTGCTAGTAGCTATGGTTATGGCAATACTAATCATAACGCCTTTAATGGCTTTTATGATTAACATTTTAGATGGCGATCGCAAAGAACAAGCTAAGGCAACTTCTGAGCAAGAAATCCAAGCAGCACTGGATTATATCAATCGTGACTTACAACAAGCAGTTTACATCTACGATGCTGATGGTGTTACTAGAAATGCAGATACTACTATTACTAATTCAGGAATTAAAAACCAAATACCACCACTGAAATCTGCTACTAGCTGTAGTGATAGCACTATTTGTAAACCAATACTTGTTTTTTGGAAACGTCAGCTTATAGCTGATAGTGTTGGTATTAATGCCAGCACTGAGACTAGTGCTGCAAATACAGATGATGGCTTTGCTTATTCATTAGTAGCGTATTACTTAATCACCAATACAGATGGTGCAAACTCTACCTGGTCTAAAGAGGCACGCATTGGTAGATTTGAACTTCGAGGACCGGTGAATGCAACTAATGCTAATACAACAGGAAGTGCAACTGATAGTGGATTTAATCCACCATCACTAAATAAAAACGGTACTTTACTCAAAGACAAGATGGATCAATGGCAGGCTGCATCAGCAAATTATAGTAATCAAGTCGTAACTTTGGTTGATTACATTAGCACCACTGCCCCTAGTAGCACCGCACCTTGCTCTAGTCCAAACCTTGTAGGCAGTCAAACAAGTGGATTTTTTGCTTGTGTCGATGCCAACGACGTGTTAGCCCAGGTGTACATCAGAGGTAATGCACTTGCTCGTGTGCAAAATAATAACCTAGCTTATGCTAATAACACAAAAACTTATTTTCCCAGTTCAAGCATTCGAGTCCAAGGACGCGGATTTTTATTTAGTAAATAACCTCTAGCTAATCAATGAAAGGTATTGTATGCAAGGCGCAGCTTTATTGAGGTTAAACAAAATTCCTAAACAATTTGTAGTGGAAACACCCAAGCAGGCATCTCTGGCGAACAGACTTCGCTATGTATCTGCATACTTCCAAAAGGATGCTGGCTTTAGCCTGATAGAATTAATAGTAGTAATGCTCTTAGTTGGAATTTTATCAGCGATCGCAGCTCCTGGTTGGCTTGCCTTTGTAAATCGCCAGCAAGTGAACAAAGTTAATGACGCTGTTTTAGCTGCACTACAACAAGCACAGCGCGAAGCTAAAAACAAAAAACTTAACTACAGTGTCAGTTTTCAGAAAAATAGCACAACCCAAAATGTAGAGGTTGCCATTTATCGTAGCGATGGAAGTCCCACATGGAAACCTTTAGGGGCGGATATAGGAGTTAGCTCTAATAAATTTCTGATAGGTACGAATCTCAGCAGTGAAAATACTGCTGGTTCTTCTGTATCTGACACTTTAAGTGCATCAACAAAAATTACCTTTGACTATATGGGGACTTTACCAAATGCAAACTTTGGAACAATTACAGCCCCTGCGACAGAAGCACCTGGGTTAAAAATTGTGGTAGCTGTACCAAACTCTGCAAATTCTACATCGGCTAGTAGCACCAAGCGATGCGTCATTGTGAAAACTCTCTTAGGTTCAATGCTTACAGCAAAAGATGATAAATGCAGTTAAGTAGCTTATGCAGCAATCTTAATTCAAAGATACGCAATAATACTGTACATAAAACTGCACATTGATAGCAAAATTAAAATATAAGGTGCAGTTTTAATGTTCGATAGATTTATTTAAGAGCCATTAATAAACTAGCTATTGGCTCAATGTATAAAATAAAAAGCGTTTTAATCAAGATATCAAATGTAAATTTTATCAAATGACTGAAAACCTTGATATTACTATAGCGATCCCAACTTATAACGGTGAAAGTCGTTTGCCAGAACTATTAGAACGACTACAAAACCAAATTCACACCGACAATTTATCTTGGGAAATTATAGTTGTAGACAATAACAGCACTGATAACACAGCTAAAGTTGTTGAAACCTATCAACAAAATTGGCAATGTCCTTACCCTTTGAAGTATTGCTTTGAAGCACAACAGGGGGCAGCCTATGCCCGAAAAAGGGCAGTTGCAGAAGCTAAAGGTAGATTGATAGGTTTTCTAGATGATGACAACTATCCAGTATCAAATTGGGTGTATGCAGCTTATACTTTTGGTGAAAAATATCCCAAAGTGGGAGCTTATGGTAGCCAAATTCACCCTGACTGGGAAATAGAACCACCAGAGAACTTTCAGCGAATTGCCCCATTCTTGGCAATTACAGAGCGAGGTAATTTACCGCTATTATATGAACCAGCTAAAAAATTACTACCTCCCTCTGCTGGACTTGTTGTGCGTAAACAAGCGTGGTTAGAAAGTGTACCGGATAAGCCTATTTTAACTGGGAGAGTTCAAGGCAATATGCTTACCAGTGAAGACTTAGAAATGCTGTCTTACATTCAAAAATCAGGCTGGGAAATTTGGTATAACCCAGAGATGGAAATATTTCACAAAATACCAACTTCTCGTTTACAAAAAGATTATTTAATTCCGTTTTTTAGAGGTATTGGACTTAGCCGTTGTGTAACTAGAATGGTGAATATAAAAGAAATGTATAGGCCATTTTTCATTTTAGCTTATATGATAAATGACCTACGCAAAATTGCTTTACACTTACTTAAATACAATACTCTGTTGAAAAGTGATTTAGTTGCTGCTTGTGAAATGCAACTGTTTTTAAGCAGCTTATTTAGTCCTTTTTACCTTTTGAAGAATGGCTATTTAACTAAAAAACAATGAAATAATGTTTTTATGGATAAACATACACTTGGCAGCTTAGATTTTACTGTATCTATTCCTACATACAATGGAGCCAAACGTTTACCGAAAGTTTTAGATTTGCTACTCAATCAGACAGGAGTAGAAAATCTTAATTGGGAAATTATTATTATTGATAATAATAGTAAAGATGATACAAATAAAATAAGTGAGTATTATCAAAATTTTTCTAATAAAAATTTTTCAGTGAGGTACTTTTTAGAGAAAGAACAGGGAATAGCTTTCGCAAGAATGCGGGCTATAAATGAAGCAAGAGGCGAGTTTATTGCATTCATAGATGATGATAATCTTCCAGCAAATGATTGGGTTTTACAATCTTATCTTTTCGGCAAAGAACATCCTCAAGCTGGTGCCTGGAGTGGTCAAATTCATGGAGATTTTGAAGTAAACCCCCCAAAAGATTTTGCAAGGATTCAAGCCTTTCTAGCCATTAGAGAACACGGACTAAAACCATATTTATTTGATGCAGATAATTTAAGACTTCCTCCAGGGGCTGCGCTAGTCGTCCGTAAACAAGCTTGGTGTGAAAGTGTTCCTGAACAATTGGTTTTTAAAGGTAGACTAACTAAATTGATGGTTGCTGGAGATGATACAGAAGCTCTCTTATACTTGCACAAAGAAGGTTGGGAAATCTGGTACAATCCGGCGATGCATATCGATCATCAAATTCCACATTGGCGGCTAGAAAAAGATTACTTACTAGTACTAGCGCGTGGTTGTGGCCTGTGTATTTTCCAGCTCCGCTTGATCAATGCTAAAAATTGGCAAAAACCAATACTTTTCGTTAAAACTATTTTGGGAAATTTACACCGATTATTACACCATCTTATTAAGTATAGAGGTCAATTAGAAAGTAATTTAATAGCAGTTTTTGAGATTAACTTTTACTTAGCTAGTATGATGAGCCCCTTTTATTCCTTAAGATGGAAGTTAGACAAAATTTTTAAAACAAGAAGTATATAAAATGATTAAGTCAACTTTAAACAAAACATTAATTAGTGTGATTATCCCAGCTTACAATAGTGAAAAAACTATTAAAAAAACTATTGAATCTGTTTTAAATCAAACTTTTCATAATTTTGAATTAATTGTAATAAATGATGGTTCTCAAGATTCAACATTAGAAGTTATTAGAAAAATTCCAGACTCGCGAATACAAGTATTTTCCTATCCTAATGCTGGCGGAAATGTTAGTCGTAATCGAGGGTTAAACCATGCTGTTGGAAAATTTGTTAGTTTCTTAGATGCAGATGATGTTTGGACACCTGATAAACTTCAGCATCAATTAAAGGCTTTGCAAAAAAACGTTACTGCAAAAGTTGCTTATAGTTGGACTGATTATATTGATGAAAAGGGTGAATTTATACTTTCAGGGAAGCGAGTTACCGCTAATGGAAATGTTTATGAAAGTTTGTTACTAAATAATTTTTTAGAGAATGGCTCCAATCCTTTAATTTGTAGAAAAGCTTTAATTACATTAGGTGGCTTTGATGAATCTCTAGGTGCGGCTCAGGATTGGGATATGTGGCTGCGATTAGCTTATAAGTTTAATTTTATATGCGTCCCATCTGTACAAATCTTATATCGCATAACTCCTAATTCAGTTTCTTGCAATCTTGTTAGACAGGAAAAATCCTGTTTACAAGTGCTTGAGAGGGCCTATAAGGAAAGACCTTCTCTAAGAGACGCTAATGGAACGACACTAAAGGATAGTTGGAATCTTTGTCTGGCAAATTTATATAAATACCTGGTCTGCAAAGCTCTACAAAAGCCATTAAACAGAAAAAAAGGTATAGCAGCTGCTATATTTTTATGTAAGTATTTTATTTATGACCCTTCAAGACTTCAGAATATAAATTTCACCCTAAAACTGTCACTGAAAATTGTCATAATCCTTATTCTGCCGACCTTGCTAGACATTATTACTAACCAGCGTCAAGTTAGAAGGCAAGAAACTGAAACATTGCTCAACGACTGGGTAGTTGAAAAGCGCTCAGAAAACAAAAATGGATATCCAGGTGCATTTACCGTCTCTAGTTAATGCAAAGAAGCTTTTGAATAAGCACTCCTGTAGTGGTTTTACCCTGCTAGAGATGTTAGTAGTTGTTGTATTAATTGGTATATTAGCTACGCTGGGAATAGCTAATTGGCTAGCTTTTGTAGAGACTCGCCGTCTCAACACTGCTCAAAACGAAGTTCAGCTTGCTATTCATCAAGCCCGAAGGCAAGCCACTAAGGAAAAGTTGACTTGGCAAGCCAGTTTTCGCGAGCAAGACGGCATTATTCAATGGGCTGTTCATCCTGCTACAATAAACCCATCTACGGCTAACTGGAATAACATAGATTCCAATGTACGCTTAGACTCTGAGACAACCTTGCAACTGTCAAATAATATACGCAAAGTTCAATTTGACTACAGAGGGAATGCTAAAAGCCCTAACGATCTAGGACGAATCACACTATCGAGTAAGTCTGGTGGTAAAGTCAAGCGTTGTGTTATTGTTTCAACGATTTTAGGGGCAATGCGAACGGCAAAGGAGCATACTACAACCGATGACGACAAGTATTGCTATTAGAGTTGTCGGGAAATAAAAGATAAGTGAGGCAATGCTGGTCTTGTAATTGGGATTCTCTTAAGCAGCCATCAAGTAGAAGTTCCATAATCCTGCTGCGGTCAGCATCAAATGGTCATCAAAGTTTTCAATCCGATTACGATAAATGACACTGGCGGCGTTGTAGCGCTTCACACCAGCAAAGGCATTTTCGCAAACTACACGGGATTGACTCAATTGACGATTCTCCGTTTTTTGAAGGTCACTTAACTTGCCCCCTTTGGGCTTTTTGTGAGGAAGATGGAGATTGTCATACTGCTTCTGTAATCCCTGAAAGCCCGAGTCTACTTCAATCGGAATTTCATCAGGCACACTACCTGCAATGTCATCTTCGTCATGAAAACGTTTGTCATGCAGTTTGCCTTCTCGTGCTTTGCTTAAGATCAAGACCCGTTTGGTTTCATCAACTGCCGCCAAGTGTTTACGCGTATGACGTTTCTTTTTACCGGAGTAATTCTGTTGTTGTTGTTCTCTTTCTTGAGGTCGCGCAATTGGGCGTTCTGTCCCATCAATCATCACTCGTTGCACTCCTGGAAAGCGTGACAAAAATGCTTCAATGCTTTCGAGATGGCGTTCCGGCAGCGCCATCTTCTGTCCCAAAGCCGCTTCTAATATTGGCTGCAATCGATGCATCCACTCATGTGCCTGGGAGCGATGCATATCAAAGAGCAGTCCCGCCACATCGAAGGTCGGATAACATTTGAAATAGAAAAGGATGAAAAACAATTTGTCTTGGGCTGTAAGTAAGCGGGCTTTGCGTCCTCCACCCAGGCCACGTTGACGAGGCTTGGCCTGTTGAGTATCTAGGTACATCGTGGTAAACGTGGGCAAAAGGGCATCAAATGCTTTCCGGTTCAACCCAGTTAATGCCCTCAACAGTCGGTCTTGCTTCAGCGCACCTTCAATATTCAGCATCATTCTTCCCTACCACTGCTGTCTATTCTCTCTTATTTCCCGACAAGTCTATTAAAATATCTCTTAGTTTCTTAAAAAAGGTATTGTGTGCTGAATTTACCAGCAAACCCAAAACAGCACTTAATTATTTTTACTCGCTATCCAGAACCAGGTAAGACAAAAACCCGATTGATACCTGCTTTAGGAAATCTTGGTGCTGCCAATCTTCAACGGGAAATGACTGAATATACAATATTTCAGGTTCAAGAATTACAAAAAGCCATTGCCATATCTGTGGAAGTGCGATTTGCAGGTGGCGATTTGCAACTCATGCAAGACTGGCTGGGGTTAGATTTGGTTTACCAATCTCAAGGTGAAGGGGATCTAGGTTCGCGGATGGCACAATCGCTTTTCGATGCTTTTCAATCTGGTGCAGAAAAAGTAATTATCATCGGTACAGATTGTCCTGGAGTAAATAGCCAGATTTTAGCAACAGCTTTTGAAAAGTTACACACCTTTGACCTCGTACTTGGACCTGCGATCGACGGTGGATATTACTTAATTGGTTTGCGCCAAGCTATCCCGGAGTTATTCGTTAACATTGAGTGGGGAACTGCTCAAGTATTCCAGAAAACCGTAGACATTGCCCAGAAACTTTATTTATCACACGTGAATTTGTCGCCTTTAGCTGATGTTGACCGACCCGAGGATCTGCCAATTTGGGAGCAAGCCCTTGTGGGTGAGGTGAAAGGATGAGGGAGATATAGTGATTTTTATATGGATGCACAACCCACTAGGGGCGCACATCTGTCATTGGTGTCAACTTAAGCAAAAAGTAAGCAAAAGATGTAATCTAAGAACATTACTAATGATGTTCTTAGAGATACATCATGGCAAGAAAACGCCCAGCGCGAACAGGAAACCCAGACCTGCGGCAACAAAAACAAGTACCGATGCCGCCAATAGAGGAAATTGAACAAAAAATCTACTCATTACTATCTCCGCTCAACTTTAAACCCTTGAAATTGTACGAAACGGAAGAAAAGAAACCATTCCGAGACAGAATACTGACCTTATCGGTAATGATGGCGCTCGTTGTGAGTTTAGTATATCGTCAGATTCCTGGATTAAGAGAAGTACAAAGAGTCCTATGCGAAGAAGGATTATTGTGGGCAGGTCGGATTGAAGTGAGTGCCCAAGCAGTTTCAAAACGATTGAGAACACTACCAATAGAATTATTTGCACAAATTTTCGAGCAAGTAATGGAAAGAATGAATGTGCAGCCACAAAATCAGGCAGTACCAGAGAATTGGCAGCCAGTATGCGCCAAATTTACAGCCATCTGGATTGCTGACGGTTCAACCCTAGAAGCACTAAGACGCAAACTCAAAGTACTACAAGAACAAGAAAAAACACTTGCTGGCAAAATTATGATGGTGGTAGAAGCATTTAGCCATCACCCAGTCACAACCTGGTATACGCAAAACAGCAAAGCCAATGATAAAACTTGGTGCGAACAATTACTTGAACGCCTACCAATTGGTGGATTGCTGATTTTTGATTTAGGATTTTTTAAGTTTCCTTGGTTTGATGCGTTCACAGAAGCTGATAAGTTTTTTTTGACAAGACTGCGAGAAAAAACTTCTTACAAGGTGATACGTTGTTTGACCAATGCCTCATTCTACCGTAATGAAATTATATCTATGGGGGAATATCGCTCTAATCCTTGCCAGCACCAAGTACGTTTAGTTTCTGTTTTGTGGGGTTCAACTTGGTACTATTACCTGACAAATGTACTCGACCCACAAATGTTATCTGCTCATCTTGTCTGTGAATTAGGGAGCAGGCGCTGGCGCGTTGAAGATGCTTTTCTGCTCACAAAAAGACTTTTAGGTTTAGCTTATATTTGGGTTGGGGACAACAATGGCGTACAAATCCAGATTTTTGCCACTTGGATTTTTTATGCTGTTCTTAACCAATTATGTATCGATATAGCGATCGCCCTCAACCAACCTTTAGACCGAATTTCTACAGAAATGGTATTTCGTGCTTTATACCATTTTTCACAAGCTGTTCTCCGTGGTGATGCACATGAGGCTGTTCCTTATCTTGTGGAACGTCAAAAGCTGTTTGGATTAGTTAAAGCAAGGCGTAAGCGTCATCGAGAGATTGACGCTTACACCCAACAAATTTGGGCAAAATCTTCTTAAGTTGACACCAATGCACATCTGTGTGCCCCTACAAAATGCCTATGTTGCAAGCGATTGAGAACTGAAAACAAGGGAAATCGGGTAATTAATGAGTCTTTTCTAACGTTACGGATTATACTTAGATTTTAAAATACTAGGAATTTCCTGAAGACACTGTACATAACAAATGTTACTGTGGCCTAGTTGAAAACCAAGAGGCAGATAGCCTTTACCAATATTGAATCTGCTTTGTATTTCTACACAACAGTCACGGTCATAGGCACAATATTCAAGTAACTTGAAATATGAAAATCACTCGTATTCACCGCCAGTTTGAAAAACTATGGTTAACCGTTTTACTTCCGTGAGTACTGCCCTCACCGTTAAGGTAGTTGGAATAATCTGCATTTTGTCGTTTTTTGTGGACTTTTTGATTCTATTGTTACCCTTTCAACCGACTGATCGGGTATGGCAAATCAACTTGGCAACAGCGCTAGTCGATCGGGGGATTGTTCCTCTAGTAGGACTGGGACTGCTGTTTGCTGCCTATTGGATTGAAAACGCTGATGCAGGAAGCGATCGCCCCCAAGGGATCGATTTAAGATTTCCCGCTGTGATTCTCTCAAGTATTTTAGGGTTGATGTTCTTGCTGATTTTTCCCCTGCACCTCAATAACGTCAATCAAGCTAAGACTCAAACACTCAATCGAATCACCCAAGAAGCAGATCAGGCAGAAGCTCAACTCAACACTCGCTTATCGCAATTGCAAGCACAACTGAATACTGAGCAAGGAAAAGCTCAATTAGATCAACTGCGAACCCAAACCAAAGCTCAGTTTAGTGAAATCCTCAAAGACGATCAAAAATACAAGCAAGCGCTTGAAAGCTCTCAAATTCCCCCAAATATCAAAGAGTTACTGAAGAAGGCTAAAACAGATCCCCAAGCGCTTGACAAAGCTATCGAACAACAAACAGATATTCAGACACTGCGAACTCAACAACTGAGCCAAGTTCGCCAACGCAGAGAAGAAGCAGAACAACAAGCTAAAGACACTGCTTGGAAGTCTGGACTGCGGATTGGAATTAGCAGTTTGTTATTATCCATTGGTTACATTATCATCGGCTGGACAGGCTTAAAAGGTATGGGTGCTGTACAAGGTGGTAAACCTAAAGCTACCGCCCGTTAATCCACTATTGGCATGGCAGTAAGACTTATACAAAAATTATTCGGTTTATACTGCCATGCGCCTAATAGCTAATAAAAATAAAAAGGCAATTATCACTGAGTAAAATCGCTATAGAACTTGAGTAATGTTCTCAATTTACATACTGACATATAACGAAGAACTAGATATTGCTGCTTGTATCGAATCAGCGATGCTATCGGATGACATTATTGTTGTGGATTCATGCAGTAGCGATCGCACTGTGGAAATTGCCAGTAGCTATCCCATCCGCGTTGTCCAACACGCTTTTGAAAGCCACGGCCGCCAACGCACCTGGATGTTAGAGTCTATCCCCCCGAAGCACGAATGGGTTTATATTCTCGAAGCTGATGAGCGGATGACACCAGAACTGTTCGCGGAATGCGAAAAGGTAAGTCAGAATCTTGATTACATTGGTTACTACGTGGCTGAACGTGTCATGTTCATGAATCGTTGGATTCGCTACAGCACACAGTATCCCCGTTACCAAATGCGTCTCTTCCGCCACGGGAAGGTGTGGTTTACAGACTATGGTCATACTGAGCGGGAAGTTTGTGACGGTGCAACCAGCTTTTTAAAAGAAACATACCCCCACTACACTTGTAGCAAAGGTTTGAGCCGTTGGATTGATAAGCATAACCGTTATTCTACAGATGAAGCTCAAGAAACGCTGTATCAGCTAGAACAGGGAAAGGTCAACTGGCAAGATTTATTCTTTGGTAAATCGGAAGTCGAAAAACGCCGCGCCTTGAAAGATTTGTCTTTGCGTTTACCCGCCAGACCGTTGCTACGCTTTGTATATATGTATTTTATGTTAGGCGGATGTTTAGATGGACACGCTGGACTTGCCTGGTGTACATTGCAGGCATTCTACGAATACTTAATTTTGCTCAAAGTTTGGGAAATGAAGTATCTACCAAAACCTAATTTAGACGTAACAGCAATTCTGGCACAAGAGAGTCCACAACAGATACAGTGTGCAGATTCGGAAACTACACAGGCTGATGTGGTGTAAAGGGGACTGGAGATTAGAAGGATTCCCGATAAAATCAACAAGCAGCGATCACCTACCCGCCCGATCGCAAAATCAGAATTTTGATGAATAGGGTAGCACAGCTAGCTGTGCTACCCTACCGTGTTTTACATTTAAACAAAACCGCCATAATCAATTAATGTTTTTAACAGACCATTTTCATAAAAAGCGCTCCCGATCAAAAGTGGCTGACCCTATAAAATAACTCCTCGGTTTACCATGTGGTACTTTCACAATCATGAGCAGCTTTTGATTGAGCGCGATAGATTAGTAATACCTCATGACTTGCAACAATCATTTACAAGTCTTACAAGGAAAAGTAACATCCTCTGAGAATAACCAGCCGCCATCGGATTGGTTTATATCTATGTCTATGCTTGTAGGAAAATAGCTGATTTACAGCAACAAGTACGTATTCTTGCTGTAGTAGCCAAGCTGCTAGCATTTTGGATAGTTACTTGCGGCAGAAGTTGCTTCAAGTAAAGCCTTTGCTATTTGACGAATTTGCTGGTATGGATACCAATAACAAAAGTTCCTCTAGCTTAAAACAGGAGAATCGGGGCTTGGTAATCGATCGCCTAAAACAGGACTTAAAAAACGACCTGATTGCTGGTTTGTTGGTAGTAATTCCCCTCGCAACCACTATCTGGCTGACAATTACCATTGCTAATTGGGTAATCAATTTCCTCACGCAAATTCCCAAACAACTGAATCCTTTTGATGGGTTAAATCCAATTGTAGTAAATTTACTGAATTTATTAGTAGGATTAGCTGTGCCACTACTATGTATCTTATTGATGGGCCTGATGGCTCGCAATATTGCAGGGCGGTGGTTATTAGATTTTGGTGAGCGATTATTACAAGCAATTCCCTTAGCTGGGCAGGTATACAAAACCCTCAAACAGCTTTTAGAAACAATACTAAAAGATTCTAATGGCAAATTTCGCCGGGTAATTTTGGTAGAGTATCCCCGCCGAGGAATTTGGGCGATCGCCTTTGTCACTGGTGCAATCAGCAGTGATATCCAAGCCCAGATGTCCCGCCCCGTCCTAAGTGTTTTTATCCCCACCACCCCAAATCCAACTACCGGATGGTACGCAGTAGTTCCTGAAGACGAGGTGGTGAACCTCTCCATGTCCATTGAAGACGCTTTTAAGATAGTTGTATCAGGTGGCATTGTCGCCCCTAACACGCCCTTGGTTTTCCCCAAAGAGTCTAATCTGGAAGTAAAACACGACGAAGCCAATCGGCAGGTTATTTCCGTTGAAGAAACTTAAAATCAATCCGGCAAAGTCACAAGCAAATGCGTAATGTTGTTGTTTGACTGTGCCAAAATTGATAGACTTGTAAGTTTGTCCCGCCTAGTTAATCAGTTCTCGCACAATCACCCCTGACTTTTATGCAACCTCGTAAACCCCAGCAAATTGCTCGTGAATTGGCGCTTTTAAGCCTTAGCCAATTGCCAGTCAACCCAAAAAAATTAGATACACTACTAGACGATCAGCTAGTATCCAAATTGGTGCTAGGAGCAGTACGCACCCTGACCTCAGAAGTGCAAGATACCCTCAATAATGCCGCAGGTGAACTGCAACGCAGTAACGATCGCCTTTTAAGTAGCCAAACTCGTGCTTCCGACCTCAATTCTGCCAGAACAATGCTTCAAGAAGCGATCGCCTGCACCCAGACAGCAATCAATCAATTGGGTACGGCAGTTGATTTCCCCGAATTGATTCAACTAGCTAATCAGGACAAGGGAGTCCGTAATTACGCTAAAGAGCTTGTGATTACCGTCAACGAAAATCGACACATTATAGATGAACTCCTTTCTACTGCCTTAGTGGATTGGCAAGTAACTCGTCTGGCCCAACTTGACCGCGATATCCTGCAAATCGCTGTGGCAGAAATGAAATTCTTAGGAGTTCCAGATAGTATCGCCATCAACGAAGCTGTGGAGCTAGCCAAGCGCTACAGTGGAGACGACGGTCATCGATTTATTAATGGTGTTTTGCGCCGAGTCACTGAGCAGAAAAAAACAGCATAGTAACAGTGCCTAATTCATATACTGCTATGGAGAAAAGTCTGTAGCCGCTTCTGCGGCTTCCTCCGAGCGAAACTTTTACCTTGGCGCTAGCTCTCCTTTGGAAGAAAGGGAGACGCTGCGCGAACCGAAGGAAACTAATTCTCTTCCAACTAGGCATGAAAGGTGAGGATAACCGGGAAGTTTTCACCTCAAGAAAAAGTGCAAAGTTAAATTAAACTCATAACTTATAACTTATAACTCATATAACTAATACTGCTGCAATGGTTTTTAATTGGTTCCGCCGTCAATATAACGATTCCTCTGAGACTCCCTCTGATAAAAAACAGGAAGAAACTACTCCTGCACAAGAACCCCAACCAGAGCCAGCCGAAACCTCAACTGCTGAAACTGCACCAGACACAACGGCAGACTTGTTGGCGTTTGCTAAAGCTGCTTACAAAAATATTCAGCAAAAACAACAAACAGAGGTAGTAGAAACCCCACCTGATTCAGAAAATGCCTCAGCAGAACCTGAAACTGTAGAAACGGCAATTGCGGAAATCACTGAATCAGAACTAATTGATGAACCTGTTAGTACAACCCTAGAAACAGCACAGCCAGAAATTATCCAAACTGCTACTGAGGAAGAAAATACAGAAGATTCCTCAGTAATTGCAATTGCTGAAGAGCCAGATGTCGAAAGCTCAGAAATAACCACAAACGAAATTGAACAAACCCGCACGCCAGAAGCAACGCAGCCAACAGCACCAGCTAATTTATCCTTCTTAGAACGGGCGGCGGCAGAACGGCAAGCAAAACTAGATCAACTAATAGCCACTGCCATTGAAGTTCCAGAACCGGAGGTAGTACAGCCAGTAGCTGCAACCTCAGAGATCGGAGAGGAAATTCCCGGACTGGTATTTGATGATGGGTTTGTCTGGTCAGCGAAAGTTTTAGCAGCTCAAGGTAGAAATCCAGAAGACGTTTCTATTGAAGAAATAACATGGCTGAAAAAGCTCCGGCAAGGGTTAGACAAAACTCGCCGGAGTATTCTCAACCAACTGAAGGCGATCGTTGGTCAAGGGCCGCTTAACCAAGCTGCTGTGACGGAAATTGAAGCATTACTGCTGCAAGCTGATGTGGGTGTAGAGGCGACAGACTTTATTATTAATGCTCTACAAACAAAACTTCGAGAAGAAGTTACTGCACCAGAAGAAGCGATCGCTTATCTGAAAAAAATTCTCCGGGATATGCTGGATGCACCAAGCATTGCATCCCACAAAACTAGCTTTACCCCAGAAAAAGAAACTTTGAACATTTGGTTAATCACCGGGGTAAATGGTGCTGGGAAAACTACTACCATCGGCAAAATTGCCCACCTGGGGCAAAAATCTGGCTATAAATGCTTGATTGGGGCAGCAGACACCTTCCGCGCCGCCGCTGTGGAACAGGTGAAAGTTTGGGGTAGTAGAAGTGGTGTAGAAGTAATTGCCAATCCTGGAAAAAATACAGATCCGGCAGCAGTTGTATTTGATGCGATCGCAGCTGCCCAATCACGGCAAACAGAATTACTTCTGGTAGACACTGCTGGGCGACTACAAAACAAGAAAAACTTAATGGACGAACTCGGTAAAATCCGGCGAATTATCGACAAAAAAGCTCCAAATGCCAAAGTAGAATCGCTATTGGTTCTAGATGCAACTTTAGGTCAAAATGGACTACGACAAGCTGAAGTTTTCTCCCAAGCTGCCCAACTGAGTGGCGTTGTCTTAACCAAACTAGATGGCACTGCTAAAGGCGGCGTTGCCCTTGCCGTTGTGCAACAGCTAGGTTTACCGATTCGCTTTATTGGTGCTGGTGAAGGAATTGAAGACCTACGTCCCTTTTCGAGCTATGAGTTTGTCGAAGCTCTCTTGAGTAGCTAATTGAAAAATTGGGAGTTAAAAATTTTTCTTGACAAACTGATAAATTTAGGGATAACTGAATCTGGTATTATCACTTGAACTAACTAGAAACAGTTAAAATCCTAAAATCATAAATTTGTCACAATAACTGGGTGACTTTTGCTAAAATTTCAAGCTAATGACCTTTTTCACCCCTTTAAGGGCTTTTTAAGTGGAGTAGCAAGACATTTAGTTACTACACACAAAAGCCCGTAAACTTACATTTTGTAGAAACTTAAAGGGTAGACAAGATACTCACCCCCACAAATCTAACTATTGTGGTGTGGGATGGACAGCAGTCTGAGGGGTAAGAAGTACATTAAAGAGCCAACGCGGGTGAGTCAAGCACTGCGGTATTTTCCCTCCGTAGTTAACTCATATTGGCTATGGCAACTTGTACTGCTGTCGGAGAAGCAAGCTATGCGTAGCATGAAGCGACTGCATTAGCAAGTCGAGAGAACTGCACGCTGCCCCTAACTTACTTAAAAGTGGAATTACGAGCGTCAGCTATTTGCTCAATACTTGCCAAAAGGACAGCTTCCGACCATCAGAAATTCGGAAAATCGTCCACTGTGGACTCAAAAAGCGAATTAGTGTAAGTAAGCTGTTTCAACACTCCCAGGTGTATTTTCAGCCCCTACTTGCGAAAGAATCTACAAATATTTTTGTAGTAAATCGAGAGATTTGAATTCTGATGATTAAACGACAACATTGTTTCAGGCTTTTGACTTAAAGTTATTGGAGGAGATTTTTTCTAGATTTAGTGTCATCCTTGGCGATTATCACGGTAATTATGGTATACAGATTAAGTATTTAAAGACTTAATTTACATATTCTCAGCTTTGGGAATGAATGTAAGTCTGTTTTTACAAAACTAAGCTCAATTTGAGCCCTTATAGAGGTTTTCAGTCAAAAGACTTCTAATTTCCTAGTTGCCTATACCCAAACAATTACTCTGAAAGGGTTATAAATTATTCTTTGAATAAAGTATTTTTCTGACTTTAGAGATATGCTTTGGGAATTAAGTTATGAAAAAAGGAAAAGCTTTCTGAACTATCACCAAAACTATAGCGTTTCTCGTTTTGATGCAATACACTTTGACCTTTCTCCTAAAAGGCTAAGGTGTACATACATCTCTCTACAAGGCTCGGTATTAGGTCTATATTCAATATAATTTAGAACCGCTATAGTAATTTTTACGGGTTGGATTTTGACTAAAAATACATGATTTTAAATGACTAAGATTCCATCAAAAATACAATAAGCAAATAAAATACTGATAAAAGTTGCCTGTTACGTCTTTATACTCTTGCTAAACTGACAAGTCTTGTCTAAATATGGTTTAGCAATGCGAAAGCCAAAAAGCTTACAAGTAATCTAAAATCTGCCAATATAAAGTGCAATAGAACCTGTGCCTGTGTCTCAACTGCCCTCTCAACCCACTGACAACAATAGTAGTGCCGCGACGGATGTCACCCCAGTCGTGGCACTCAAAGAACTCGTGGCAAGGTTGCACCGGGAACAGAACAAAATTCAAGATTTGCTCAGTTCTTTAGGATTTGCCCTGAGAAGTTTCAATAATTTGAATCAGTTTTTGGAACTGATTCCGCTAATGGCAACAAGAGTGACAGATGCAGACGGCAGCGCCCTGTTTCTCTACAAACCTAATGGTCAAGTCAGGTTAGAACAGTTACATTGGCAAGATAGTGGACAGCGCAAGAATATCCGCAAAGCGCTAGAAATAGCCAGCAGTCAAATCACGCTTTTGCCCAATGCTGCCCCTCTAGCGAATGCGACGGGGATTTTGGATGACCAGATGCATCGCTATTTGGGGCCAGATGTGCAAATCTTTGGTACGGCAATTCTGGTAAAGCATACAGAAAGGGGATGGCTTTATGTATTGAGCCGCGATCCAGAATATAGTTGGACAGAAACTAGGCAAAAGTTAGTTAGGTTAGTGGCAGACCAAACAGCAGTAGCGATCGAAAACGATGAACTAGCTGTAGAACTAAGAAAAAAAGAACGCTTAGACCAAGAACTAGAAATTGGTGCAGAAATTCAACGGCGACTTCTACCACGTCAATGTCCCACAATACCTGGTGCAGTCCTAGCTGCCCGTTGTAAGCCTGCAAATCGTGTCGGCGGTGACTACTACGACTTTATTGCTACCAATCAGAATAAAATTCGGTCTAAGACTAAAGGCGACACCGAGACTGGTCGCTGGGGTTTGGTTATTGGGGATGTCATGGGCAAAGGTGTCCCTGCTGGGCTGATTATGACGATGATGCGAGGAATGCTAAGAGGAGAAGTGCTACATGGGAATTCCCCAGCAAAAATTCTGCAAAACTTAAATAGAGTTATGTATGCGGATTTGGAAAATTCTCACCGTTTTGTAACACTATTTTATTCAGAATATAATCCTCACAGTCGAATTCTGTCTTATAGCAATGCGGCACACAATCCTCCCTTATGGTGGCACGCAGCCACGAAAACTGTCAGCCGTTTAGATACTCTAGGAATGCTAATCGGTTTGGATGCTAACAGCCAATATGAAGATGCTCAGGTACAGTTAGAGCCTGGGGATACCATTATTTACTATACAGATGGCTTGACCGATGCGGCGGCGGCTGGTGGCGATCGCTTCGATGAAGATAACTTTGTCGCTGGATTCAATACGGCTTGCAAGTACTGTAACGGACCAGAGGAAATTGTGGATTATTTATTTGACCAAGTTCAGCAATTCATTGGTGATGATAAGCAAAACACTGATGATATGACACTAGTTGTTCTGCAAATTTTATAGTCATTAACCATTTTTCCTGGTCAAATCATGAATAAATACCTAATTTTATGGCAACTGGTTATGGCAACTGGATATTTACCACGCCAAATTTAATTTTTAATTTATTTTTATTTAAATTTCCGTAGCGATCGCTCAAATAATCGCAAATTAACCTTTTTTCAGGACTTGCTTGTATTTAGTCATTAGGATAATACATAAAAAATGATCCTTAGAATACATTTCTGTTTAAGCAAAAACTATATATTTTACACATCTAGCACAGTAGGAAACGTCAAGGGGGAGAACAGGTAAAAAGTAAAATGTACAAGGCAAAAAGTAAATTTACTTCTTCATTTTTGCTTTTTTGTTATCCTTGTTACGCAAGCATTTAGCCTGTTCCCTCTTGGCGTTTTAATTTTTCTTTTCTCCGCCGTAGCAAGTTCACAACAGTTACGACGGAGTTTTGCTTTCTTTGTTTCTTAAATTTTAAACTTGGCAGTTTTCAACTTACTTAGTCTTTAAGTTAACAACCTTCATTTAATCATTTGTCAAGACATTCCTGAAAAGATTTTAGTTGAAAAATTCAGAATTAAAATAGCTATTCTTGCGCTCCAGCTTTTTGCAGACTCCGCACTACATTTTTATAACCATTAAATTCTGCAATCATCAAAGCAGTATAACCACCACGGTTTTTTAAATTCACATCTGCCCCAGCTTGGAGTAATAACTGCACAATTTCGCCATAACCTGCTGAGGCAGCCCACATCAATGATGTTGCTCTCGCTGAGTCTTGAAAATTCACATCTGCCCCCTTTGCCAGCAGCAAATGTATGATCTCTGTGTGCTTGCGTTCGGTTGCTTTAATTAAAGCAGTTTTGCCATCATTTCCTAGAGTGTTGGCATCAGCACCATAGTCTAATAACACTTTCACTGTTTGGGTGTGTCCTTGTGATACAGCCAACGTCAAAGGTACTTCACCAAGATTTTTCTCATTAATATCTCCCCCAGAACACAGTAGGGCCTCGACAATTTTGCTATGTCCCTGCAATGCTGCTACAAGCAGTGGCGTATCACCCAGACGGTTCCTAATTTGGACATCTCCACCCCTGTTAAGTAATACTTGCACGATATCAATGTAGCCTTCCACAACGGCAAGATGTAGGGCAGTTTCACCATCTTGGTCTTGGAGATTAATTTCAGCACCTCGATCCAGTAAAGCTGCTGCGATCGCACTATGTCCCCCTGCTGCTGCTGCCAATAATGCAGTTCCACCATCAGCGTTTTTTACATTCACATTAGCCCCCGCCGCTAGCAGTGCTTCCACAACCTCCAGATGCCCCAAGTCTGCGGCTAATGTTAAAAGTGTCTCACCCTCTTGATCTGGGATATTGACATCAACACCAGTTTGGAGAATTGTTTGTAAAATTTCTATGTTTCCCTGCTTAATGGCAAGTTTCAAGGCAGTATCATCATCTTTATCGGCAATATTCACCTCCGCACCAGCAGCCAATAAGACTCGCACTACATTGATGTGACCTTTGAGGACTGCGGCCATTAAAGCTGTGCTGCCATCTTCATTAGTGGCATTGACATCAGCACCTTTGGATACTAAAAGTTTCAAAATGTCAAGTTGTTTGGCACTAGCTGCTAACATCAAAGCCGTCAAACCATAGAGTTTTCTGGGCAAGTTGATATTTGCCCCGGCATCTAGGAGCGATCGCACAATTTCGGTGTAGCCTAAATTGGCAGCAAACATTAACGCCGTAGTACCTTGGCGATCGCACGCATCTACCCTCGCGCCAACAGCCAGTAGCGCACACAGCCCCTTAATATCACCACTTTTAGCAGCTTTTAGCAGCAAAGTATCGTTGTTTTCAGTCATGAATGAGATCCCACACAGGGGGTTTTGTTCGTCTACCCTCAAAACTCAGTCTGAGATTGTTTATGCACTTTGGCAAGAGGGTTATGCAATTAAAAATTGAAAATTAAAAATTAAAAATTAAGAAACGCAGTCTTGGCAAGCATTCTAAGGTAAGGGATGCTTAACTCTTGTCTTCTCTCCTCATCCCTTAGACTCTTTTAATTTGTGCAGCTTGAAGCACAGAGAATAGAGTTATGCTAATTTTTATGAAGATTTAATAATTAGGCGAGAACACTATGAGTTTGGAACTTTCTGCGTCGGTGAAATATTGGCTGAATTTCTTCCATCCGGTGCTGATGTGGGCGCTATTAGTACTCTCAATTTATGCTGCCTACTTGGGGCTGCAATTACAGCGTACCAGAAATGCTCAGGGGGAAGAAAAGAAAGAACTGATTAAAGGTAGATACAACGTTAGACACTACCAAATCGGGTCTATACTCTTAGGTTTGATGGTAGCAAGTGCAATTGGAGGGATGGGTGTCACTTACATCAATAATGGCAAGTTATTTGTCGGCCCTCACCTGCTGGCAGGACTGGGTATGACGGGTCTGATTGCATTTTCTGCTGCTTTGTCCCCTTATATGCAGAAAGGGGCAAACTGGGCACGCGCAACCCATATTTTGCTAAATTTCACGCTTTTGGGACTTTTTGCTTGGCAGGCTGTTACTGGCGTGCAAATTGTCCAAAGAATTCTTACTAAAGCTTAGTCATTTGTCCTTTGTCCTTTGTCATTAGTGTATGAGAAATGACAAAGGACTGTTGACTCAGCGCTTTTGTTTGGAATTCCCAGAAAAGGGTATTTCCAAAGATTTCTGAAAATCTTGCTGAACTTTACGAGTTAAGCGGCGGGAAACTTGGCGGACAATTTGGTTAAGTAAGCGATCGCCTGTAGATTGAATTATAGACTTGGGTAATCGCTGGATAAACCGAGGAAAGTGCAAATCAACTATTAAATCCAATTCCCATTCGACTCTCGTAACCTCGCCGCTACTGCAAGCATCGTTTTCTATTAGCTGTAGAGATGCCCGATAATCTACGTCATAACCAGGCGATTGGTAATCAGGAATGGGGATTGTACGGATGCGGTAAATACCCTCCTCTGGGGGCAACAATTCCAAACCAATTTTCGGTTCTACTTCATAACCGAAAGCACCAAAACGACCAATTACTAGAGCATAGCCATTTTCCCCAAGTAATTGCACTTTCATGGGTTCAGCACAACGAGAAAACCATAAGGCGTGAGCGTTAAGATACTCAGCAACCTTTTCTGCTGGGGCAGGCATTTCCATAAAATCTTGATAACGACCGTAAAATTTTGTGATCGTCGCTACATTTGTGTCTGTTAATATGTTCTTGGCTTCTTCTTGGTTGGACGCTACAGGTAAAACTGCTTCTGTTATTTCCCAGGATTTATATTCGCCTTGTCTTGAAAGCATAAATGCATTACTGTATATTTTGGCGTTCTGTCTATATTAATAATTCCCCACGTGCCTGGGTCGTTTCGCATCAATATCCCATTTTGACCAAAACCTCATTAATCTGCCATCAACTCCATAGAATTACTAAAATTAAAGAACTAAACAAGCACACAATAGTTTCCCAGGATAGCATTTCTCATGAAAGCATTTGTAGCAGGGGCAACGGGTGAAACAGGTCGTCGGATTGTGCAAGAGTTGATAGCGCGGAATATTCCCGTCCGGGCTTTGGTGCGGGATATAGAGAAAGCTAAGGGCATTCTGTCTCCTGAAGCCGAGTTGGTTGTAGGCGACGTATTACAACCAGAAAGTATTACTGCTGCGTTGGGAGATAGCACAGTTTTGTTAGTTGCGACTGGTGCAAAACCTAGTTTTGACCCCACTGGCCCCTATAAAGTAGATTTTGAAGGGACTAAAAATTTAGTAGACGCTGCCAAAGCAAAGGGAATTGAGCATTTTGTCTTAGTTTCTTCTTTGTGTACTTCGCAGTTCTTCCATCCACTGAATTTGTTTTGGCTGATTTTGGTGTGGAAAAAGCAAGCTGAAGAGTATATCCAGAAAAGCGGTCTTACTTATACGATTGTGCGACCTGGTGGGTTGAAGAATGAAGATAACCTTGACGCGATCGTGATGCAGAGCGCTGATACATTGTTTGACGGTAGCATCCCCAGGCAAAAAGTTGCCCAAGTTGCTGTTGAGGCGCTGTTTGAAGCGGATGCACGCAATAAAATTGTCGAAATTGTAGCCAAGCCTGAAGCAGCTTCCAAAAGTTTTGGAGAATTATTTGCTAACGTTGCCTAATTAAGCAGTTTAATTCCTGTAGAAGTCTTGCTTAGATACAACAAGCATTTTGGGCACAGTATTACTGTGCCTTTACAAAAATACTGTATTGGATGGAAGTGAACTTAGTCAGAATGAGTTCGTCGATGATTTTTGTTAGCAAAGAGAGCGAATTTGAAGGAGTCGGACTCTGAAAGGCTTTGAATTCAAAGGTGTTGAAAAACTTATTGGACCAATAGCCGCGATTCTCGGCTTTGTGTATTTGTTGCAATGGTATATTGGAGACTTGCGATCGCCTTCCGATCCCATCTTTGCAGATAAACAGCCACCTTTGGTGATGAAACAGGGCGATCCCTATATCCGTGCTTTAATGCGAACCATATCCGCGAGTGAAGCCAGTGGAAACCGTCCTTATTCGCTGTTATACGGTGGACAGCAAGTTAACGACCTTAGCCGACATCCTGAGATATGCGTCACAATTATCACAGGACCAAATACAGGTAATTGTTCTACGGCTGCTGGCAGATATCAAATTATCAACATTACTTGGTATCGTTTAGCCCCTCGTTATCACCCAAGACCGATGCAGATGATGTTTTGGACTGGTTATAGTTTTGAAGCAGAATATCAAGATATAGTCGTTTACCGTTGGTTAACTGATTCTAAAGTTTGGGGAACCGATCTTTCTCAATTGCTGCGTCAGGGAAAGTTAAATGATGTTTTGCGGCGGCTCTCCCCCACCTGGACAAGTCTAGGATATGGTATAGAAACTAATTCTGTTAGTAGCTCTTTGCCTAAAGTTTATCAGAAAATGTTGCAAGAGGAATTAACCGCAGCTAATCAACCAATAGCCCCAAATTTAACACCATCGCCAACTCCTTCCAGAAAACCAGTAAAGAAGCCGTGAGGTTATCTTAATTTCTAATTTGCTGTAGACAGAAAATCTTTGATATTTTCTACAAATGCTAATGTATTTTCAAAGTGAATATTATGTCCAGCATTTTTAATTATTTTTAGCTGTGCAAATTCACATATTTGAGCTATTTCTGTATTAATAGATATAAATTTTTTATCATATTCACCAGTTAGTAAGAGTATATGAATTTTATTCTCTTGTAGCTTCTCCCACAAAGAAGGTTGGCATCCAGTCCCCATAAAGCGCAATGATTTATCTAATTCCTGCGGGTTGTTCTGCAAGCGATTTTCTATCATGCGATCGTATTGTGGATGATTTTTTATATAACCAAAAATTGGTTGATTGTACCAATTTGACAAAAAAGCAGCAAAATCAATTTGAAGAATACTTCTGCTTAATTTTCTAGCTATTTGAGCATCACGCCTAATTCGTTCTAATCGTTCTACTTCTGTTGCTAAACCTGGACAGGCTGATTCTAATACAACTTTAATAAAACGTTGTGGAAAATGTAAAGTTAAGTATAAAGCTAATCTTCCGCCCATCGAGTAGCCAATTAAGTGGCATTTATCTATTCTTAATTCATCCAATAAATTGATTATTGCTTGAGCAATGGATTCCATTTGGTAGTATTCATCACCTCCTAAAACTTCAGTTTTACCATGTCCTGGTAAGTCCAGAGTGAGATAACAAAAATCTTCAGATAGCAATTTTATGGCTTCATTAAACTCATGAATGTTTCCTATAAAGCCGTGTAAAAAAATAATTAGAGGTTTGTTAGTATTTCCATTTAAAAAATAGTTAAATTTATATTTTTTTAAAATCATTTTTGGAAGATATGTAATGGCAATGTCAAAATATCCCTAGCCTAATATACTTTGAAGGGTATAATTTACCCCCTTGCAACTTCTTTGGAGCTACCTAGACTATCAGCTATGACTGTAAAACACTTATGCTAATTTTGGCGTAAAAAACCCTTTACCTGAGTAAATACAGCAAATATTGCATCTCTACAAAATGTTTTGTCGTGCCAGTGAATTTTTGATTTTTCAAGATTTTTAAGGTAAAAATCGATCTAAAGCAGCTTTTAATTCTTTAATTTCAACGTCAATATTACCCTCGTGTGCAGCTCTAGCAATACATTCAGTTAAATGTTCATCCAAAACAATTCGCGCTACCTTATCCAATGCGCCTCGCACTGCGGCAATTTGCAATAGAACATCAGGACAAGGGCTATTTTGCTGCACCATTGTCTTAATACCACGAACATGTCCTTCTATCCGCGATAATCGATTGGCAATTCGCCGTAAAGACTCTTCGCTATGGACGTGAGGATGAGCAGGCTCTCCAGTCCCATGAGTATGATCTGTATGCTCATGTTCTGTATCATGATGCTGGGAATGTTCTGCTTGTTGGGATATTGGCAAGGATTCCTTACCTAATCGGTTTGATCCATTCATGGGTTATCAAAGGACTTGTAATATTAAGATCCTAGCCTAGAGGGTAATGTTAATCGCTAATGAGTTTACACCTATGGGTGTTGATGGCAAATTCAATTCGTGCATATAGGCACACAAACTTAGGTCAAGCTTTTCCGTAGGGTAGCCTAGCTGTGTGAGCTAAGGGACTTCCAAATACAAAAAGATCCCATTACTTTAGGGGCAGGGGGCAGGAAAGTCGTAGTGAAGCTCAGAAATTGGATAATTGATTTTTTGGAGTTCCTTAATAAAAAACAAGGGGTAAAATCCCCTTATTTTTAACTCGTTTAGGTGGGTAAAGCCTCGTGTACTTGAGGTTTATAACTGTCTATTTAATTATTAACGATTGGCTTTTTCTTGGGGAATAATTTCTGTTACTACCCTACCGCTAGAACTGCCACCTTTGACAACAATATTTTCTGTTTGCAGATTACCAACGGCTGTTTCACCTGTAAAATTTAACGGTGGGTCAACTTGCCGATAAACCACATTTCCCTGAGCTTCAACTAACTTATTGTCTAAATACCAAGTTAATGTACTAGATTGCAAAGACTGGCGACGCTGACCAATGGCGTTGACATTACCTGTTAAATAAACCGTTTTTTGCGGGATTTTCATTTCACCTTGATTTGCAGTCACGGTAAGATTTTCGACACGCTGGAACATTCGCACAGGCGAATTTGTAGTAACAGTTTCTGCATTCATATTCCAGGTCATAGAGTTACTAGCTATTTGCACTGGTGGGTCTAGTAAATCTAATTGAGCATTCTGTTGAATAGTGGCAATTTTTGTTTTTAAGTTGACTTCGGCATAATTTCCCTTACCGCGATCGCTAATCTTATTATCTTTGTAGCGATCAATTTGTATGGGGCGATCGCCAATCAGTTTTTCTTCTTTAATATTCCAGACTAAATGCTCGGTTCTTACTTGTAATTGGGGATCGGCGGAATTTGCTACTACTTTTCCAGAAAATTCCATGCGCTGTTCGCGGGTTTTAACTCGCACTTCTTGCGCTACAGCTTGTAGTTGTTTGTGAGTACCGTTAATTTTGTTGCGGACAATCAACAAATCTTCTTTGGGCCGCCATTCTAATTCATTACCTTGCAATACAATTCCATTACTAGGGTCTGTGGCAAATATCTTACCTTTAAGAAATAACTGCTTCCCATCTTGTTCAATATCTGCGACATCTGCCTTGATTTGGTAAACTATTTTACCATCTTGATATAGTTCACCATAAGGACTTTCAGCTTGACCAATTTGTTTTTCTTTGGTGTATTTTGCTTGTTTAGCCCTGACTTTCCAAATTGGTCTTCCCACTTCATCTGCCTGTTCTAGGGTGACATCAAAGAAGGTTAAATTGCTATCTTGCTTAGATGAAGCCGCAGAATTTTCTTGAGAAGCTGGAGGGGATTTACCCCCACAACTTACTAAACCAAATATCAAGAAAAAAATCAAAGGTAAAAAAAGGAAGGAGGGAGTGGGGGAATAATTTTGAATCTTTCTCTCCCCCTGTCTCCCTCTTTTATGAAATTGATACGCCATTATTCTTGGATTTCTAGGTGTCCATCACTAGTTCTTGGGTCTTCCAAAAAGCCGATACCAGATAACGGTCGGTATGGATAGCTTTGGCGAGGGGTTTTTTGAATGTCTTCTTTGATGGCTTCTAAATCGATGTAGCGATCGCTTACATTAATTAAGCTGTCACTGGTCATCGAACGCAAACTTACTACTTCTACCCGCACGCCGCGATAGCTAACTGAATTGACCGCATAAGCCAAATCCCCATCACCGCTGACTAAAACTGCGGTATCATAAGAATCTACTAGCGCCATCATGTCTACTGCTATTTCTACATCCAGGTTAGCTTTTTTAGAGCCATCTGGTAGCTGGACTAAATCTTTAGCAATGACTCGATAGCCATTGCGACGCATCCACAGCAGGAACCCCTGTTGCTTCTCGTTCGTCCGGTCTACACCAGTGTAGAAAAAAGACCGTAGAAGTCTAGAACCTCCAGTCAATCGACACAATAGCTTCGTGTAATCGATCTCAATCCCTAGTTGCAGTGCAGCGTAAAATAGATTTGAGCCGTCAATAAATATGGCGACCCTACCCCGATTCTCCAAAACTTGTTCTGGCGTAAATATTGAATCGGTTTCAAAATTATTCAACATCATTGTGATACCTCGATTTTTATCCCTGTTATTTTTGATACAAATTACGAACTTTTAGATGCTAGTCACAGCGGCTTATGATAATGTTCCGGGGTTAATATAAATAAATTAAGCCCCGATAAATTTTTTGAGAGAATAAGAAATTGAACAAAATCAGAGTTTGATAAGGACTAATCGTTTTTCGGGGGTTCTATTCGCTTAAAAACTGGTTGGAATGTACCCAACTGTTGTTTACTAGATAGTATCCCCCATGTCGCATGGGTGGCAAAAGGAGCGGTAACTGAACTTTGTATTTGATCGTTAAAGTCTATTCCAAAGCCCAGTTGCTGATAAATATCGCTACTGATGTTTGGAATAATTGGGGAAAGCAGATAAGCTGCCAGTCTAACTGATTCTAGAACTGCGTAGAGAACTTTTTCCACGGACTCTTGCTGTCCCTGTTTATATAATGACCAAGGAGCTTGTTCATCAATAAACTTATTACTGGCTTGTGCCAGTGAAAGGATAGCGCCGCAGGCTTGACTGAAGGCTAGTTCCTTATATGCTTCTTTCACCTGTTCCCCTAGACGTAAACCTATTGTTTTCAAAGGATTTTCGTCAGAAATTCCTTCATTGCCGATTGATGGAACATTATTGTCAACGCAGTATTTCTTCACCATGCTCAAGGTGCGATTGAGCAAATTACCTAAATCATTTGCCAAATCTGCATTCAGAACATTAATGAACCTTACTTCATTAAAATCTCCATCTTTGCCAAATTCGATTTCCTTAAGGAAGTAATAACGAACGGCATCACTACCATAGCGTTGAACTAACGAAACAGGATCAAGGGTATTACCCAGACTTTTACCCATCTTTTGACCATCTTTAGTCAAAAAGCCATGCCCAAATACTCTTTCTGGCAAGGGTAAGCCAGCTGACAACAACATTGCCGGCCAATAAACTGCATGGAAGCGCAAAATATCTTTACCTATTAAGTGCAGGTTGATTGGCCACCATGTTTCTAAAGCATTTGCTAAAGTTGGTTCTGCATCTGGTTCGAGTAATGCCGTGACATAACCTAGCAGCGCGTCAAACCAAACATAAAGGGTATGTTTGGGATCAACTGGTACGGGAAAACCCCAATCTAGATTTACCCGTGAAATAGAAAAGTCTTGCAGTCCTTGATTGACAAAGCTGAGGACTTCATTACGCCGACTTTCTGGTTGAATAAAATTGGGTTTAGATTGATAAAACTCTGTCAGCTTATTTTGATATTTAGATAAGCGGAAAAAATAGTTTTGCTCGTCTCGCCATTCAACTTCTTTGTTAGTATGAATCGGACAACGATGTCCTTCTAGCAGATCCCGTTCTTCTTTGAATTCTTCACAAGATACGCAATACCACCCTTGTTGTTGTCCTTGGTAGATATCACCAGATTCCCAGACTCGCTCAAAGAATTCTTTGACGATCGCTTCATGACGAGGTGCAGTTGTCCGACTAAAGCGATCGTATTTAATGTCTAGTAACTGCCACAAACTAATAAAACTGGGGACAACTTCATCGCAAAACTCTTGTGGCGCTTTGCCTAAACTTTCTGCCGATCGCTGAATTTTTTGTCCGTGTTCATCTGTACCTGTAATTAGTAATACCTGATGCCCTAGCAGCCTGTGAAATCGCGCTACTACATCTGCTGCGATCGTCGTATAAGCACTGCCTATATGGGGGACATCGTTTACATAATATAGTGGTGTTGTCAGTGCAAATGTTTTTTCTGTTTTATTCACTAGATTCATACAAAATAAAAATTAACTTATTAAAACCTTTTACTTCTTACTTTTGTGGGCAAAACCACGCAATTATACAATAATATTTCCATTTTTTCCAATAACACCTTAATAGTAGCAAATTTATCAGGTCAAAAATTGTTTTGTAATATGTATCTATTCAAATCATTATTGCCTATATGAGAAAAAGTAACTAATCATAATTTTTTTGAATACTTTCTATTAGAAATTATTGTGATCGAGAATACATAATGCAGAATGCAGAAAACTTAGCTGGTTTTATAGATCAGATATTTCTATCTTAAGACGGTCATGGCAGTAGTAAAGAAATGTAAAAATTAAGTTAAGATAAACCGCCATATTTACCGGAATATATTGATGATTAGGTATGAGTCGAAATAGCCCCCTAGAGATTTCTCGCACTTTGGTGGCGGCACTCTCAACACAAATGTTTCGCTATTATGAGGATCGCATTCCCCAGGATGCTAGCGTTTTGGTAGTCAGCAATCACCGCAGCTTCATGGATGCGCTGATATTAATGGCGGCGTTATCAAGTCCGATTCGCTTTGCTTGCCATCACTATATGGGACAAGTGCCAGTAATGCGGGAGATTGTCACCGGTCAATTGGGGTGTTTTCCTTTGGAGGAAACTCAAAACCGCCAACAAAGCTTTTTTTCGCAGTCGCAGTTGCTATTGCAGTCTAAGCAGATGGTGGGAGTATTTCCAGAAGGGACTGCACCAATGGTGAAATCTACTCAGCCAAACCAGGTGGGTGAGTTTCAACGAGGATTTGCCCATTTAGCATTGCGAGCTGATGTGCAAGATTTAGCAATTTTGCCGATCGCGATCGCTTCCTTAGAAGAGGTAAACACGAATGGTTTTCCCTTAAGGCTTTTGAGTGTATTTGACCCTTCAGAACCTTTATTTAATCAAGCTGGTTGGCATCCTTTGGTAATTTATCGCCGGGTTGCGGTGTTAATCGGTCGCCCTTATTGGATAACACCCCAACATCAAAAAAAATATCACGGGAAACAAGCCAGAACTGTTGTGGCTGAACTGACAGAACACTGTCATGGTGAAATTAGCCATTTACTTCGTCAAGGTTGCTATTAGAGCTATTCGATTTTGGACTTCAACTTTGCTCAGTCGAACAATTTTGGATTGTCGGAACAATTAACAGTTCAAAAGTTTTATACCATTGACTAATGACCATTGACCAATGACCAATGACTATCTCTGAAGTTGAGTTAAAGCCTTGTTTCCTGACTCCTAAACGAGTACAGCCAGAGTATCCGCTATTGGTATATTTACCGGGAATGGATGGAACAGGTCAATTATTGCGATCGCAGACTGCTGGATTAGAAACTGGCTTTGATGTACGTTCTTTGGCACTCCCCCGGAAAGACCTTAACACTTGGGATGTGCTAACAAAAAGTGTATTGGACTTAATCGACGCTGAATTAGAAAAAAGCTCTCACAGGTCAGTTTACTTGTGTGGTGAGTCCTTTGGTGGTTGCTTGGCAATGAAAGTAGCGATCCAAGCACCCCATTTATTTAAGCGAACTATCTTAATTAACCCAGCTTCGTCCTTTCGTCTTCGCCCTTGGTTGAGTTGGGCATCTCAACTTACTTACCTAGTGCCATCAGAATTGTATGATGTTGGCGCACTGGGATTGTTGCCGTTTTTGGCATCTTTGCCTCGCATTTCTCGGAGTGATCGCCATGAACTGCTGAAAACCATGCGTTCTGTACCAGCAGAAACCGTTCTGTGGCGATTGTCTTTACTGCGAGAGTTTGAAGTTGATGAGGAAAAACTAAGTCGCTTAACTCAACCAGTTTTGTTGATTGCCGGTGGTAGCGATCGCCTTTTGCCTTCTGTAACAGAAGTGAAGCGGATAGGGAATATCTTACCAAATAACAAGATTGTGGTGCTGCCCGAGTGCGGACACGCTTGCTTGCTAGAGCAAGATATTAATCTCTATGAAATTCTTAAAGATAACGACTTTTTAGAAAATAATGCTGATATCAGTACAGGGCTAGAGGTGAGAGGATAGGATGAGCGCCCTGATCTCAAAAAGAAGTTAAAATAAACAAACTGCTTTTCTACGCCGAAATTATTTCTCATCTGGAAACAGACTGGAGACTCAAATGACCCCAGCAGCTCTTGATTCCAGAAGTGTGGTTCTGGGAAGATGGTGTGTTAGAAGTTTATTACCTGCGGAAAGAGGACAAGGCACTTCACTATGAGAGGGTTTCCAGTAGTGAAGAAGTCAAAGGGATCGATCTGGATTTGTTGTTATGTTGCATTCTTATGGTGAATCATGTGGATGCCATCAAGACTTTTCAGCAGGCGCTTTAAAAATAGCTGGCGATCTGCTTTAATTTCTACTTGCGTGATGGCTGGGGCAAGCCAGAAAATAGTTAATCTTAAGCTGATATTTACGTTTATAGAGAGATGTAGAGCCGTTCATAATTCGCTACAACAAGTTTAGAGAGGCTTTACAAGATGGTGTCAAGTAATGGCAGACAAATCCCAACAAGAAATAGTAGTGAATAAATCAGTTAATTCACCTAATGAAACTTCAGAAATAAAAATCCAGGCTCAATCATCAGTAGAAAATGAACCGTCTGAATTAGAGTCTTTTGTTCAAAGTGTTGCTCAGACTGGCAAAGCAGTTTTAGACACAGCATTAGAGGTGGGAGAAGCGACAGCGAAACAAACACACAAGTTAATTGAGCAAACAACTCAAACCAGTGGTCAGGTTGTGAATCGCCTCAGCGAAAATTGGTTGATTAGAAAACTATCTGGAGTATTAAATCTAAATTGGTTAATTGGTACTCCTGATGCTGTTGATTTGGAAAAAGCAGAAGCTGCGGTAAACAAGCTCAAACAAAAGTATCCAAATGAATCACCCAGCCAGATTGCTCACCGAATCATGGTGGAAAAAGCGACTCAAGCAGGCACTGTTGGACTAGCCACTAGTATTTTGCCAGGAATAGCAGTGGCGTTGTTGGCAATTGATTTAACAGCGACAACAAAATTGCAGTCAGAAATGCTTTATCAAATTGCATTTGACTACGGGCTGGATTTAAAAGATCCTGCCCGTAAAGGAGAAGTCCTGGCAATTTTTGGTCTGGCTTTGGGTGGAGGTCGTCTTTTGAAAGCTGCGGGATTAGGCTTACTGCGAAATGTGCCTTTAGCGGGTGCTGCGATCGCAGCTAGTTCAAATGCAACAATGATCTATTCATTGGGTTATGCTGCTTGTCGATTTTATGAAGCCAAGCTAGATGAATCAACTTCTCTGGCATCGCCACAAACTCTGGCAACATTAAAAGCAGAAAGTGAAAAGTATCTCGAAAGTGCGATCGCTCAAGAAGCCGTCATGGATCAAATCTTAGTTCACATGATTCTGGCTAGCCATCCAGATAAGACTTTGGAAGAAATTTTGCCAGAATTACAAGCTTTAAAACTCAGTCCTACCTCGTTGGATGCCATTGCCAAAAATATCAAATCACCTAAGTCTTTAGATATACTGCTCAATCAGCTGAATCGTGATTTTGCTATACCCTTACTCGTTCAGTGTAAAAAAGTTGCCCAGCTTGACCATAAGACTACACCACTTGAGCAAGAAATAATAGCAGCGATCGCCAGAAAATTTAACATTGATACAACAATTGGGGCATAGGGAATGGGGAATTGGGCAAGAAGCAGGACGTAAAAGAATCTGACTTTTCACGGTATCTGGAAAATTTCTCTCCTAAAAGGAGAGAGACTTTGAATATTCCCCCTTCCCGCGTCGGGAAGGGGGTTAGGGGGTTAGGTTTTTGGTGGACTTTTCCACATAACGCGAAAAGTCAGGTAAAAGAATGAAGATCATAGCTTCATTAACGAGTATAAAAGCCTCGTTAACGGAGTTCTGATGTGGATTCACGAGGATAAAAGCCTCGTTAACGGAGTTCTGATATGGATTCACGAGGATAAAAGCCTCGTTAACGGAGTTCTGATGTGGATTCACGAGGATAAAAGCCTCGTTAACGGAGTTCTGATGTGGATTCACGAGTATAAAAGCCTCGTTAACGGAGTTCTGATATGGATTCACGAGGATAAAAGACTCGTCAATGAGTACTACTTGCACTAATTCACTAAATTATAGCTACTGCTCCCTGCTCCACAATGCCCAATGCCCTATGCCCAATACCTTATACCCATTCCCCTCATCCTGAAACAAGAATTTTGAGCAATACTGGTACAAGAAGGAATACTTACACAAAATCCCAAAATGACAATTCAACCTAGTGATAAGCCTTTGCTAGAGTGGGCAGGCGATAGTTTGGCAATAGGATTATTTGAAGATGCAGTAGAGTTAACCGGAGAACTAGCAACTTTAGATCAAAAGTTTTCTGGGGTCTTAAAAGAACTAATTGCTGAAGAAGAATTTAAAGGTAAAGCCAACAGTACCATCTTCACACGGGTGAATCCTGGTAGACCAGTGCGTAAATTGATTCTGGTAGGATTGGGTAAACCAGATGCACTCAAACTCGACACTTTGCGACGCGCTGCTGCTGCGGTAGCCAGAGTCGCAAAAAAGCAAAAAAGCAAAATTTTGGGATTTAGCTTCCCATTATGGAATAACGATCCAGCCGCAAGCGCCCAAGCGATCGCAGAAGGTGTTGAATTAGCACTTTACCAAGATATTCGTTTTAAATCAGAACCAGAAGATAAAGGATCGCAAATAGAAACCGTAGATTTACTAGGTTTCAGTGGACAAGAAGCAGCCATTACCCTCGCCAATCAAATCGTTTCTGGGGTAAATTTGGCACGGGAGTTAGTGGCAGCACCAGCCAATGCGGTAACACCAATTACTTTAGCCGAAACTGCTCAAGCGATCGCCAAGGACTACGGTTTACAAGTAGAAATTCTCGAAAAAGAAGACTGTGAAAAGTTGGGTATGGGTGCCTTTTTAGGAGTAGCACAAGCTTCCGAGTTGCCACCTAAATTCATTCACCTGACTTACAAACCAGAAGGTACACCGAAAAAGAAACTAGCAATTATTGGTAAAGGTGTAACCTTTGATTCCGGCGGACTCAATATTAAAGGTGCTGGTAGCGGCATCGAAACCATGAAAATGGATATGGGCGGTGCGGCTGCTACCTTGGGGGCAGCAAAAGCAATTGCTCAAATTAAGCCAGATGTTGAAGTTCACTTTATCTCGGCGGTAGCTGAAAACATGATTAGCGGTCGCGCCATGCACCCTGGAGACATCCTCACCGCATCAAACGGCAAAACAATTGAAGTGAACAACACCGATGCAGAAGGACGTTTAACCCTTGCAGATGCTTTGGTGTATGCCGAGAAATTAGGGTTGGATGCGATCGTTGATTTAGCAACCTTGACAGGTGCTAACGTCATTGCCTTGGGTGATGATATTGCAGGTTTGTACACTCCCGATGATGACGTAGCTTCCCAGATCGAAAAAGCTGCCCAAACCTCAGGGGAAAAAATTTGGCGGATGCCAATGGAAGAAAAATATTTTGAAGGGCTAAAGTCTGGGATTGCGGACATGAAAAATACAGGCCCGCGTCCAGGTGGTGCGATTACGGCTGCCCTTTTCCTCAAGCAATTTGTCAAAGAAACCCCTTGGGCACATTTAGATATTGCCGGCCCAGTATGGACAGATAAAGAAAACGGCTACAACGGCGCAGGCGCTACTGGCTACGGGGTTCGGTTGCTAGTTAACTGGGTGTTGGGGATTGGGGAGTAGGAAGTAGGAGGCAGAGGAGCAGGGAGCAGGGAGCAGAGTGCAAAAAGGGGATTCGACCCCTCTCTTGAGAACCACTTACTAGAAGTGGGGGAATCAGATCCATGTTCCGCAAAGCTTGTCGACTCAAAGCTTAGGTCATTTCCCTCTGCTCCCTGCTCCCTGCCCCATTCCTCATCCCCCATTCCCCAAAACCCAATTCGTGCTATCTTGAGCTTGCCAGCAAAAATTGTTGCAATAGTAACAGAAGTAATTTGGCGGTCAGAAAGTTAAGCTTTTTCGGCAAAGCCATCTGGTAAAATTTATAAGGTTTCTAAAAGCTCTGAGCAATGGGATCGACTCGCGTACGGATCGCAATTGACGCAATGGGAGGGGATCACGCACCCGGTGAAATCGTTGCTGGCGCACTGCGAGCAAAGGAAGAATTGGGTGTAGAGATATTACTTGTTGGTGATCCCCAACAAATAGAAGCTGCCTTGCCGCCAAAAACGAATTTAGCGCAGGTGGAGATCGTTCCTGCTGAGGAAGCGATCGCAATGGATGAGGAGCCTTTAAATGCAGTTAGACGCAAACGCAAGGCTTCTATCAATGTGGCAATGGATTTAGTCAAGCAGCAAAAGGCAGATGCCGTATTTTCTGCCGGTCACTCTGGGGCAGCTATGGCATCGGCTTTGCTCCGCTTAGGGCGATTGCCGGGAATCGATCGTCCAGCAATTGGGACTGTTTTTCCGACAATTGTTGCTGGTAAGCCAGTCTTAGTTCTTGATGTCGGCGCAAATGTAGATTGCCGCCCGAAGTTTTTAGAGCAGTTTGCTGTCATGGGATCGGCTTACAGTCAGTATGTCTTAGGTACAACCGAACCAAAAGTGGGCTTATTGAATATCGGTGAAGAAGACTCTAAAGGCAATGATGCAGCCGTCCGTGCCCACCAACTGCTCCGCGAAAATTCTCAAATTAATTTTATTGGCAATGCCGAAGGGCGTGATGTGCTTTCCGGTCACTTCGATGTAATTGTCTGCGATGGCTTTGTGGGCAATGTACTGTTAAAATTTGCCGAAGCAGTTGGAGAAGTGATTCTGCAAATTCTGCGGGAAGAATTACCCCAAGGATTGCATGGTCAAATCGGTTCAGCATTCTTAAAACCAAACCTGAAGCGAGTTAAGCAACGCATGGATCATGCAGAACATGGTGGTGCTTTGTTGTTAGGCGTGGCAGGAGTTTGTTTTATCGGTCACGGTAGCTCACAAGCACCTTCAATTTTCAATGCTATTCGCATGGCTAAAGAAGCTGTTGACAACCAGGTGCTACAACGAATTCAGTCCCAATATATCCTAGAGCGCGAAAGCGGTTAGTCATTAATTATTAGTCATTAGTCATTTGTCAACGACAACTGACACAGGACAAATGACACAGGACAAATGACAAAGGACAAATGACAAAGGACAAAAGCTGATAGCTTGGGAGATTAGGAGTGGAAAACTTAGGCATAGCAATTACCGGAAGTGGCTCGGCAGTACCAGCAACTTCCCTACACAACCAGACATTAACTGAACTAGTTGAAACATCAGACGAGTGGATTGCCACAAGAACGGGAATTCGTCAACGACGATTAGCGGTGTCATCTGAGTCGTTAAGTGGACTAGCTACTGCTGCCGGCAGTCGAGCGATCGCAGCTTCAGGAATTAGACCAGAAGACCTAGACCTGATTTTGCTAGCGACTTCCACCCCTGATGATTTGTTTGGTAGTGCTTGTCAAGTACAGGCTCAATTAGGAGCCACCAACGCAGTCGCCTTTGACTTGACAGCAGCCTGCTCTGGCTTTGTGTTTGGTCTGGTTACAGCAGCCCAATACATTAGAACAGGTGTCTATAAAAATGTACTGTTGATAGGGGCAGATATCCTCTCTCGCTGGGTAGATTGGCAAGATCGTCGGACTTGTGTACTATTCGGCGATGGTGCAGGAGCAGTAGTATTACAGGCTTCTAAAAGCGATCGCTTATTAGGATTTGCCCTTAAAAGTGATGGCACTCAAAACCATCACCTCAATCTTGCTTATGCAGGCGCTTCCCAAGAATTGCTCCCTGGTGTAAACATCACTAAAGGCACTTATCAACCTATTACTATGAACGGCAAAGAAGTCTACCGCTTTGCTGTGCAAAAAGTCCCAGAAATCATAGATAAAGCCTTATTTCAAGCTAACCTTAAGGTTGACCAAATAGATTGGCTAGTGTTGCATCAAGCTAATCAGCGCATTATTGATGCCGTTGCTCAACGCCTAAATATCCCAGAACATAAAGTTATAAGTAATCTCGCCCAGTACGGCAATACCTCAGCTGCTTCCATCCCCTTAGCTTTAGATGAAGCAGTACGACAAGGTAAAATTAAACCCCATGACATCGTTGCGACATCCGGCTTTGGTGCCGGTCTTACCTGGGGCGCGGCAATTTTCCAATGGGGAAAATGACTCAATCTTGGATTTTAGATTTTAGATTGATTCCATACATGAATGTGAATGCTCTTTTTTAGATCAAGAATTTTAGATTTTAGATTTGTTCTCACGTTTAAATTCGCTTGCTTTCAGACCTTTTTAAATTTTGAACTTTGTAGCCGAACGCTATACGAACGCTGCGATCTTTTAATCAAACGCTTTTGAATTATTTAATCCAAAATTTAAAATCTAAAATATCTTGTTTTTTGTTAATGACCAATGACCACTGACTAATGATCAATGACTAAAACTGCATGGGTGTTTCCCGGACAAGGATCTCAAACGCTGGGAATGGGAATAGACTTATTAGATATACCCTTCGCTAAAGACAAATTTGCCCAAGCCGAGGAAATCTTGGGCTGGTCTGTAACCAAAATCTGTCAAAACGAAGAAGCCAAGTTATCACAGACGCTATATACTCAGCCAAGTCTTTATGTGATAGAAAGCATTCTTGCAGATCTTCTCCAAGAACGAGGACAACAGCCAGATTTAGTTGCTGGCCACAGTTTGGGAGAATATTCTGCCCTTTATGTAGCGGGTGTCTTTGAGTGGTCGGCTGGTTTATATCTAGTAAAGCGTCGTGCAGAACTCATGGATAATGCCGTGGGTGGAATGATGGCAGCTTTGATGAACTTTGACCGCGAACAGTTAGAAAAAGTCATTGCCCACACGCCTGATGTGGTTCTAGCAAATGATAATAGTTCGGCTCAGGTGGTAATTTCAGGCACAACTGAAGCTGTACAAGCAGTGATGACTCAAGTTAAAGCCAAGCGTGCTATTCCCCTAAAAGTTTCTGGAGCATTTCATTCACATTTAATCGCACCAGCAGCGGCTGAATTCCAAAACATTTTAGAATCTGTGGAATTTCAACCAGCTACTGTGCCAGTCTTATCTAATGTAGAACCAATTCCGTCTATTGATGCCGAGATTTTAAAGCAGCGCCTCAACAAACAAATGACTGGTTCTGTACGGTGGCGTGAAATTTCTTTGCAATTACCAGCTAACGGTATCCAGCGAGTAGTAGAAGTTGGCCCTGGTAAAGTCTTAACTGGCTTGATTAAACGTAGCAGCCCTGACTTAATATTAGAAAATATCCAGAGTGGTGCTGATTTAGCATTGGGATAAGGCAATAGGCAACAGGCAACAGGCAATAGGTATAAGGATTTTAGCCTAGTTCATTTTTATTTACATAGTTTGATTTTATTGTGCAAACTTACTTAGTCAGGAGCCAGAATGCCCTTTTAGGGAAACAAGCTACAGAATTAATTTTGAACGAAAAAGCGGATAGTGAGTCCGAATCCTAAACCTTATATTTACCAAGCTCTTTGGTAACAATTAGTCAAAAATCTTTTGTTTTAGCAGCGATCGCAATTCTCGCAGTTTTACAGCGATTACCATTTGAATAGTAGTGGCTCACATCTGTAGATTGGTTTCAACTTCACTTTAAATAGGCGGTTAGAAACCGCATCTACAGGAGGCTTTACCCACCTCCGTGGGTTTCAAACACTCAATTTTTTTAGTCCGCGCAGGCGGACTACCCTGCGGGAAGCCGCAAAGCGTCTATGCGTATGCTAAATTCAGTTTTATTTGCATTATCTTCTGTGGACAAAAACCGCGAACCGTTCATTAGTCTGGCGCTTTACCACGCCTTTAAATGGTCAGTCGTTAGCCCCATACTTCACACTTACTTTCGGGGCCAGATTTATGGTGCGGAAAATGTCCCCCAATCAGGGCCGCTACTAGTAGTAAGTAATCACGCTAGTTACTTTGACCCGCCGATTGTCTCTAATTGTGTGCGTCGTCCAGTGGCGTACATGGCTAAGGAAGAGTTATTTAATATCCCAGTTTTGGCGCAAGCGATTAAATTGTATGGTGCTTACCCGGTGAGTCGAGGAAGTGCCGATCGCAATGCCATCCGTTCTGCTTTAGATTATCTCAATAAAGGTTGGGCTGTCGGTGTTTTCTTGGAAGGTACTCGCACCCCAGATGGTCGAATTACAGACCCCAAAAGAGGCGCACTGCTGCTAGCGGCGAAAGCAAAAGCCCCAATATTACCAGTAAGTGTCTGTGGTACTGAGAAGATTTTGCAAAAAGGCTCGTCCCTACCTCACGCAGTTCCCATCACTGTGAGAATTGGTAACTTGATTGATGCTCCCACTTCCACTAATAAAGAGGAATTGGAGGCGTTGACACAAAAGTGTGCCACGGTAATTAACAAAATGCATGATTTAGGACGATAAGCTATACAAGCTTAGATAACGCAGTTTCCAAATGAAGAAAGGGAAAGGGGAAAGGGAACCAGTAACTTAAAAGCAGGGGTTTCAAATATGGACACTGATTTTTATCGTACTGCGTGTCTTAAAAATCTTCTTTTTTATTCGACCTATTTAAAAATAGGGGCTTTATACCTTGTGGGAAAAAGTTCTTTATCCTTTCCTTTCCCCCTTACCCTTTCCCCTTTTCCCCTTTTTGGTAAATAAGGTATAAAATGCGGGACTAAAAATCATAATATAAAGAGTTTCTGCCCCCTGCCTTCAAACCAGTAGCTTTGTACTTCATACGAAAGAAAACTGCTGTATATGCTTTAGGGAGGTAGCGATCGCCTCTTAACTTCTGTATGTTTAAGGTCAACCCGCTCTAGCAATGAAGTCAGGCTTTGTGCTTAAATGCAACTGCTAGGCAAATATACCATCAATTTCACCCTAAACTAAACAGCATTATGAGCGGCTTTGAAGCCAAAAATTTTTGGGAGCGATTAAATAATCTGGCATTAGTCCGTTTTTTGCTTTTAGTTGCTTCTGGCTGGGCAATTGTACAGCTTTTAGCTTACTTTGAAGCAGTCATTGTTATTTTTACATTTGCGGCAATTTTAGCTTTTTTACTCAGCTATCCTGTATATGGGCTGCGGCGTTTTTTACCCCACGGTGTAGCGGTTGGTGTCGTATTCTTGCTCAGTATTGTAATTATAGGCGGTCTGATAATTACCGTGGGCTTAACGGTTTTATCTCAAGGGCAACAATTAATTGATAGTATCACTGCATTTTTAAATTCTTTAGTACCTTTATTAGAAGGACTAGAAGGATTTTTACGAACTCGTAATTTACAAATAGATTTAAGTTTTATTGAAGAACAATTGCGGAATCAAGCTGTCTCAACTCTTGTGACTAGTTTGGCAATTTTGCAAGGCTTTATGACGAATTTTGTGACTTTTATATTAATTGCTGTTGTGGCTTTCTTCATGCTATTAGATGGAGACAAGTTATGGAATTTTATTTTAAAAATAGTCCCAAAACAGCGCCGCAATAGATTTACAAATATAATCAGACGGTCTTTTTTAGGATTTTTTAGAGGTCAGCTATTATTAAGTGGATTTCTCACAAGTTCAACCTTTCTAGTTTTCTTAGTATTAAAAGTACCTTTTGCTTTGATATTGTCAATCATAATCGGAATCGTTGATATTATTCCTGGCATAGGTGCAACATTAGGAGTAAGCACAGTTACTCTATTTGTCTTATCTCAAGGTGTTTGGTTAGCATTGAAAGTATTGATAGCCTGTATTATCCTCCAGCAGATACAAGACAATTTGATTGCGCCTCGAATTATGCAAGGTGCGCTGAATCTTAATCCTGTAGTGATATTTTTTGCTTTGCTAGTAGGCGCTAGAGTAGCAGGATTATTAGGTGTTTTTATATCTATTCCAATCGCGGGAGTAATTGTATCTTTATTTGAAATTGATGAAATGAAATCAGAAGTTTAGAGACGCGATAAATCGCGTCTGTACAAAAGGTGGAGTAGAGATGCGATTCATCGCGTCTGTAGTAATTAATGTAAAATAGTTTGTTAGCCAAGACAAATTGAAGAATGATGTCGGATTTAAAAGCGGAATTAACAGAAATTTTGGATGAGGCAGAGTGGGAGTGGCTAATTCCTCATGTACAACGAGATGCAGTAATTTTGGTAGCACCGGAGTTAAACTTGGTGGATGTTGGAGTAGCGATCGCCAGTGATAACATTCCATCAGTAGAACAGTGGATTGATGAGCAATTAATTACCAAACCCACAACAGTACAGGTGGGAGAATGGAATCTTGAACGCAGTAAGCGATTTAATACTCTCATCGTTCAACCTTACGTTTTAGTGAAGGAAATAGTCGCTACCTAAATTAGTTTTTGTATTATTTTTGATGATAGCTAAGTGTTGGAGTAGTTTCTCAGCAAAGATAGCTTGAGGTGCTATTTATTACTTAGTGATTACCACACCACTAACTGGCTGATTTAACTAAAGGGAAATTTTCTCCTTTAAGATTTAGCCATCTAGGAGCTAGAATTGTTACGATAATTTCAGATTAGATGTTGAAACCTTGATCCAATCTGAAACCTTAGAACTATTAGAATGGCATCGCCTCTGCCAGCACCTTGCCACCTTCGCGGCAACTAAGCTAGGGGCGACAGCTGCGCGTAATCTGAAAATACCCGATTCTCAGACCCAAAGCGAACAGTTGTTAGAGCAAACCAAAGAAGTCTACCAACTGGAAAGTCGCCTCACCACGGGACTATCATTTGAGGGAATTCAAGATATTGGCGATTCCTTAGAACGGGCAGAACGCAGTGGAGTTTTGGCAGGAGATGAACTGTTAGCGATCGCCACCACCCTCGCTGGTGCTAGAAGTTTGCGCCGTGTCATCGACAATCAGGAAGATTTGCCGATACTGACTGAGTTAGTTGCCGATTTACGGACTTATCCAGAACTAGAACAAGAAATTCACCGATGTATTGATGAACGGGCCCAGGTAACTGACCGCGCGAGTCAAAAACTGGGAGAAATTCGCACAGATTTGCGGCGATTACGCAGCCAAATTACCCAAAAGCTCCAAAATATCTTACAGGCGAAATCTGGGGCAGTTCAAGAACAACTAATTACCCAACGGAGCGATCGCTTTGTCATCCCCGTAAAAGCGCCCCAAAAAGATGCCATCCCCGGTATTGTTCACGATACTTCTACAAGTGGTGCAACTCTGTACGTAGAACCAAATTCCGTAGTGCCTCTAGGCAACCAACTGCGGCAAATCATTAGAAAAGAGCAAGCCGAAGAAGAAGCGATTCGCCGTATTTTGACGGAACAAGTAGCCGCAGTCAAACCAGATTTAGAGAGGTTGTTAGCGATCGCCACAACTTTAGATTTGGCAACCGCTAGATCGCGTTATAGTTACTGGCTAGGAGCAAATCCCCCGCGATTTATCCAGCGTCAAGACAGTGAAACCATTACCTTACGAAACTTACGGCATCCTTTATTAGTGTGGCAACAACAGCATGAACAAGGGCAACCAGTCGTTCCTGTAGATTTGCTGATCAACCCGCTAATTCGGGTAGTGACCATTACCGGGCCAAATACTGGCGGTAAAACTGTAACCTTAAAAACCTTGGGGTTAGCAGCATTGATGGCCAAAGTGGGTTTATTTGTCCCCGCCCGCGAACCAGTGGAAATTCCTTGGTTTGACAAAGTGCTAGCAGATATTGGCGATGAACAATCCTTACAGCAAAGTTTATCCACATTCTCTGGTCACATCCGCCGAATTAGTCGAATTTTAGAAGCATTGGGAAATGGGGAATCGGGAAGCGAGGATGGGGAAAAGGAAATGCCCAATCCCCAATCACTCGTTTTACTTGATGAAGTCGGCGCAGGAACCGATCCAGTTGAAGGTAGCGCCTTAGCGATCGCCTTGTTACAATATCTCGCCAACCATGCCCAGCTAACGATCGCCACCACTCACTTTGGTGAACTAAAAGCCCTGAAATACGAAGATGAGCGGTTTGAAAACGCCTCTGTTGAATTTGACGAAAGTACTCTCTCGCCTACTTACCGTTTGCTGTGGGGCATCCCTGGACGTTCTAATGCCTTAACTATTGCTTTGCGCTTGGGATTAAAGCCAGAAGTGGTACAACAGGCGAAAACTCAAGTGGGAGAGGCTACAGATGAAGTTAACCAGGTGATTGCAGGCTTAGAAGCCCAACGCCGCCGCCAGGAAACCAAAGCAGCCGAAGCCCAAAGTTTGTTGCAGCAAGCAGAACGTTTATACAAAGAGGTATCCGCAAAAGCCGCAAGTTTGGAGGAAAGGGAAAGTAGTTTGCGGGCTTCACAGGAAATAGCAGTCCAGCAAGCGATCGTCCAAGCAAAAGGTGAAATTGCCCAAGTGATTCGCCGTTTGCAAAAAGGTACGCCCACAGCCCAAGAAGCCCAGCAAGCCACCAATGCTTTGAATCAAATTGGCCAGCTTTATCAGCCAGCAACGCCAGCAAAACCAAAAGCTGGGTTTATGCCCAAAGTAGGCGATCGCGTCCGCATTCCCAAACTCGGACAAATAGCGGATGTGATCGCCGCCCCCGATGAAGATGGCGAGTTAAGCGTTCGGTTTGGGCTAATGAAGATGACTGTGAAGTTGCAAGACGTAGAATCTTTAGATGGTCAAAAACCCGAACCAATCGTCAAAGCCAAACCAGCCCCAGCAGCAGTAACCCCACCAGCACAAAGTGTCCCAGAAATTCGCACTTCCAAAAATACTATCGATTTGCGTGGTAAACGGGTAGCTGATGCCGAATACATTTTAGATAAAGCCATTTCAGAAGCTACTGGCCCAATCTGGATTATTCATGGGTACGGTACTGGTAAACTGCGCCAAGGAGTTCACGCCTTTTTACAACAGCATCCCAGAGTGAACAACTACGAACCAGCAGAACAAGCAGATGGCGGTACTGGTGTTACCGTTGCTCATATCAAATAAAGTTCACTTGCAAATGGTAATCTTCAGAATTTTGAGATAATCTACCAACCAAGATTTACTGTTTGCAAGTCTCTTTATTAAATAGTTGGTACGTTACTGTCTACGATGTGCATTTCCATACCTAAATTTATTAGTAAAATCAGATACCCTTAGATAGATAAAACCACTAACCACTAACAGACCAAATATTGAATCCGATTCTGGAACTGTTACGACTTTACCAGAGCCACTGATTGTATTCGTAAAAGCGCCAAAGTCAGTTACTTTACGACCAGTTGTAATTAAAAAGTAATTACGTTGAGCGGTTAATTCTTGGCTGAATGCAGGACTGCCATTATTAGGAGTAGTATTTGCTATGAGGACATTGGTCAATTGATTAGTGGAATTAAAACTGTCTTGATATAAAACTAGAAAATTATCCCAGGCTCCATCAGTAGATGTCGTAGCTCCAGGTACAGTACTTGCAAATGTATATAAACTCGATTGTTCTACTGTAAACTCAAAAACACTATAGGGCACAATCATACCCATTGTCCCATCTTTTTGACCACTTACTAGATCGGGAGGCTCACCAGGTGCAGTACGTCGCCAAGTTTCCTGATTTGTTGTATCACCTTGATAAGTCAAAACAAAGGCTCTAGAAGGAGTTGCGGTACAAAGAGTAGTCAATCCTAACCCTAGAGCGATAATTAGTTGTTTTGTAAAAAACCTTGCTTTCAACATCAAATTTTCTCTTGAATCTAAATTAAGATAATTGTCTTCTCTTCACCTGTTATTTTCTAATTTTTTACCCAGAAAATAGGATGAATTTCATACAGGTTACGGCAATAATTTGCTACTTTTAGGTAATTTAAATAACATGAAAAAGGAGAAAACTATTAGTAATAAGCCTGATGAAGAAGGTTCTGGAACTTTGGTAATTGCTAACGAGAGGTTATCTGCATAGCCATCATTTACGCGCCCACGAACATAGTTCACATTCAGAACAACATTAATTTGTCTTGCACCAACGGGAACAAAACCCTTCGTAGACTTGAATAATAAACCAGTTGTGTTATTTCTTTTGTCTGGAGCGGGGGAATTAATGAATGTTGTGTCCAGAGATTGACCATCTTGATTGAGGAAATTAAGACTAAATTTCACATTATCTAAATCAGTGTCGTAGCCACCCAACCAGGCACTCAAATCGTATGCTCCTTGACCAGCATCAATTACAGAAGCAAGGTCAGTTATATCAATTAGCTGAGAAGCACTTGATGAGCCTCTATCAGCGCCACCAAAAAACAAATTTTTTCCTCGTACACTTGGCCCTAAACTATTAGCATCAGGAAGTCCACTAACGGCAACTACATTACCCAAAGGGTTAGTAAATTCAAAACCTGTTGCTCCATATTGCAGGACACTAAAACTATCAGTTGTAATCCAGTTAGGGATAAAGGGAATATCAGTCCCAACAGCATTACCAATGGGATCTCCTTGTCCTTGTTCTGCATCGCCATTAATAATCAGATTTTGCCCAAGGGTGGCTGCATGGATAGGGTTAGCAAGGAGAATACTTGATGAAATTCCTGTTATCACAGCTAGACTAAATTTTGATATTTTTTGAGAGAAAAAAGGAAAAATTTCGACCTTCTTCATGTTTTACTTCTTTGTTAAGTGACCAAAATGTTGATTAAGAACAAGATAAGATTAATAAGTTTTCTAGCTGCGGGATTCTGATTTGATTCGTTGCTTTGTATTCAAAATTAAAGCTAAACCTAAAGCCAGTAAAACTCCACCTGCACCTTGATGTTCAGGAACAGAAGTAGAGGGACTGCTAAATCCATACTTTGTTAAAATTTCTTGCCCTTCTGGTGACAGGATATATTCAGCTAATTTTTCACCATCAGGATCGGCATTTTTCAGTGTAGTTAGTCCATAATTAGCTTTTGTTGCCAAATAATCAGGTAATTCTACTATTTGCAAATTTTCACCACCTGCTGTTACTTGGGCAGTCTTACCACTGGTGTAATAAGCTAAAAAGATATCTGCCTGCTTTGTTTCTTCGAGAAAATAGACTAAATTATTTTTGCCATTAGGAACAATTGGAGCATTAGGATTACCACCTACCAACTGCAAGGCTTTATTCTTCAAAATTTGAGAGTTACCAGGTGTAATTTGATCTGACTTGTCAAAGATCTGCCATGCATAGTTACCAGATGGATCTGCTATAGGCGTGGAAGTTCCTAACTTGATTTCCGGCTTTAGCAAAAAATTCAACAAATTATTTGATGTGATACCAAGTCCCGATCGCACAACAGCAACCATGCGGTTACTAGTGAAATTCACTACTGGTTCGCTTAAACCTTCTTGAAACAATGTCTGAGGATTATCAACATCTGCACTAGCAAAAACATCTGCGGATTTTCCGGTTTTGGAAAATTCTTGTTCTATAAATTCTCGTGTTAAACCAGATGGTCCAAATCGCGTTTCTACTGGAATCCCATATTTCTCGCTAAAAGATTCAGCTACTTCAGTCAGGCTATCGCGTAAACTACCAGCACCGTATAGATTAACTGCTAATGCCTTAGTTGGTATCACACTGACAGCACAAGCTATCAGTGAAAAGGCAAAAAAATGCTTTTTCATCGTTATTATATTATTGTGTTGTTATTACTACTCAGTGAATTATCTATAATCCATACTTAAGTATGAAGTTTGGCATACGTCTAAACTATTACCTCTATTCCTCAAAGTAAAAGTGAATTTTGATATGTGTGTGGTTGGCGATAAAAGTTATAGTACCAACTAAGTTGGATTAAATCAATTAGCCAACATCTTCAAACGCTGACTTTACCAAATTTTTAAATTTGCGATCGCTTTCAATGAGGCATCAATCGTCCTGATGTTGTGCAGCCTATCCTGAAATAACAGGCTGCACACAAGCAAAACTGCTGTCTAGCAGCAAAAAGCATCTTGAGCAAAGAGCCAAAAGATTTGTATAGTAATTATGTATACATCAACACTAAATAATAAACATCAATAAATTTCAAAATTTAAACCGCAAATAAATTAGGAGGCATTCTACACAATTACTTAGCGAGAACTAACAGTTAGCATTCAAAACATAGTTTATTTATACTCTTGTACGGAATTAGCAGTCAAAGTCAGGTAAACCTTAATTAGAATTGATACTTTTCTACTTTGTTGAAAATAAATTTTCATCTAGAGTAAGACAAAGATACATGCTGTTTACCACATAGAAAAAATCTAGCTGAAGTCTCTGGCTCATAGCTATGGGAAACCAAGTTTGATGCTTGAGAGTCTGGTTTCAAAATGGGTAACAGCAACATCCCCTATCAGCTTGATCACCTATGCTAAAAGTTATGCACTCGGCCGCCAACTCAGCCACGCCAAATTCTCAGTGGGAGGATTTAATCAAGCTTCCAGCCCCAAACACAGTCCAATGGGATAATATCAAAACCCAATTAGATTTGGTGCTGTTGGCGTTAGAAACCTTAACTGGGATTGGTTCAGAGGCTATGCTTTCGGCGGCAACTGATCTGAACTTAGAGTCAAGAGTGCCAGACCGCGTAGCTTTATGGCGACTGCGCCAGTCAAATCCCCTACGTAAAGGTCAAGGAGGGCGAAAAAAGCTAGATGTCGAAGAAGCGCGATCGCTTGTTCTGATCATCTGCTACTTAGCCAAACAGCACCAGGAATTAATTCGCCGCGCTGTCGGTCTGTTGGAACAAATGGCAGAAAATAACCGGGAACCTCACCAGGCTGCCTTACTTGGAGACTATATTGATGCTTTTTGCAACACCTACCAAGAGCGGATGGAAGAGGATGAGAAAATCTCAACAGATTTACTTACCAACCTGGCACTAAAACTGCTTGTAGATTTACTTTTTTACAGTGCCCCTGGTGGGCATCGCCGTCTCTGGCTAGCACTTATAGACCGTTCGACAAAATTTTAGATTTGAAATTTGAAATTCCTCAATCAAAATTTGCTTGTGATTTGTTTGCTAGATCGGGAAACTCTTTTGATCGTCATTAGCTCTTGGGCGATGTACTATCAGCACTGCTTCCTCCTGGCACAAGACTAGACAACGGAAGAAACCTGACAAACTTCCTTCACTCAGAAGAAATTCACCGTTTCAACTTTTCTTTGCAAGCAACTGGCTTAACTTTTTGCAAAACCCAAATAGTCTTCCTCGCAGTTCCTGCCATGCCTCTATCAAATTCTGTAATTCGTCGCTACACACCACCTACTTGCACGTTAGAAGTATTCGCCCAAAGCTCGCCTCTGTCCCGTTGGATGGGGAAAAGTGTCCTCAAACACCTCAGCTTTGAACTACGCTTTGATGATCCCCGACTACCAGAAGAACAAAGAGTTCCAATTCGGGGCGATCGCGAGCAACTTGAAGCTTTATGTGATGCAGTCACAAACTATGTACAGCAATTTCTCCAACAGTCTCCAGAAAGCTTTTGGGTCAGTTTCTCTGGTACCCACGAATCAAGCACAGCAATGGGTGAGCCGGAATTAAAGTCCTCAACAAAAACATTAAATTCCTTTAGCACCCAGTTTCCTGGGGCAAATATACGCTTAGAACCAAGTAGCTATTTAACTCACAACTTATTTCTCGGTTCTCTCGCCAACCACTCATCTGGTCCCGTAATTCAACTTACTCTGCTGCAAATATTCGATTTGGCAAGTGCTTTAGATGAATACTCAACTGATGTTATGGCACTCCCAACTCTCAATACCACAAGTTCGACTCTGAGGTTCCCTGCTTGGGCACCTGTTGCCGCAGTATTAGTGTTAGGTATAGGTTTCTTACCAATTACTTGGCAATATGCTAACAGCATTAGAGAAAAGGAACAGCAGACAGCTAAAACATCAGATCCAGCAGCAGTAAAGACAGCTTTAGAACCTTCAACTTCACTAAACTTTCCTACGCCTGAACCTGGAATTATCCCTCCATCGGATAATTTGCTAGGTTCCACTCCTCCACTTTCCACATCTACTTTACCGCAAGCACCTTTAACAGCCCCTAGTTCTAGTTTCTCTGCACCGCAATCTCTATTGCCCAATAATGCAGTGACAACAACCCAGAGCAAGACTGCTACCCTTCCTAGTAATGGAGTGATGCCTTCTCTGCGAGACGCTACGGGAGCGGCGAGCTTCTCTACGAGACGCTCCGCGATCGCTAACGCACCATCAAGTAAAATCCCAGGGCAGGAAATAGCCATAGTACCAAATCTTGGACAGAACCCTACAGGGCCAAATCCCCAAGCGGGTAATCTCCCTCAACTGAGAAATTTGCCACCCAGGCTCTCTTCTAACACGAGCAGCTTACCAACTAATATCTCACCAGTCTCCCCCCCGTCTCTTAGCACTATACCCAATAATGGTGGCAATACTCGTACCCAAACCTCGCCACTAACCTCACAACAGCTAGACGAAAGAATCAATTCTCTACAGCAACCTTCTCCTGGAGAAAAACCTGCTTCACAACTTTCCTCATCTAGAACTGCGGAGAATAATCCATTCATCGATCAGTTGGGGGACGGACGCAAAACTCCTAAATCCAGAGAAGTAGCTACTGGTACATTATTTGACACGCCTCAAGTAGCAGAAGCTAGAGAATACTTAAGCAAGCGTTGGCAACCACCCACTGGACTAGGACAAGCATTAGAGTACAGTTTGATAGTCAGTGTTGACGGCACAGTGGAGAGAATTTTTCCCCTTAATAAGGCAGCAAGAGAATTCGTTGATAACGCTGGGATGCCTGAAGTTGGCAAACCTTTTGTTTCCGCTAATAAAAGTGGACAAAATGTCAGAATTCGAGTTGTTCTCAGTCCTGATGGCAAGGTACAGACTTTTCCAGATGAATAGCTAAACTCATCCTTGTTAATGCCACTTATAAAACTGGTACAAATCTTGTGCCAGTTTCTACTTACTACAATTGCTATTGAGCTTATCTGTTGAAGACCAGTTATGAAACTGGTATTACTCTTGATACCAGTAACCCTACCAATAAATATAATTACTGTTAACACCAATTCTCCAAAACTAAACTATAGATACAAGTCTGTAAATCCAGATGAAATATTACGCTTCTTAATTACGAATTAAGAATTGGTATTAATAACTCATATCAAAGGTAGGAAATATGCAAACAATTGGCACCCAAAAAGACAGTGCAGCTTGGGTTATTCAAACTTGGGCAGCTTTTGTGATTTCTATTTCTATGACCACCTTCGGTATTGTAAACTTACCTGTAAATGGCTGGGTGAAAGGCTTTATGGGTATGGGTATGGCTTTCTCTGTTGGCTCAACTTTTACTTTGGCGAAAACTACTAGAGACTTGCATGAAAATAGAAGATTAACTGCAAGATTAGACGAGGCAAAAGTAGAAAAATTGCTTTCACAGCACGATCCTCTAAATTTCAAATGAAGGGAGTTAGCCCTTACAGGGAATTCAAAATTCCAAATTATCCTTACATTAGAAATTAACTACATAACGAAAAACAAAAGGACTGGATATACCAGTCCTTTCTTATATTTATTTAACGTTTTTATCTTAATAACGGGATTTTTTGGTCTTTAACTTTTGCTTTTTACGCCGACGTTCGCTAGCAGCAACCGCCTGTTCTACTGGATAACCCACTACAGGAATTACCTGATATTTGCGCTCTTGTTCTAACTTTTTCAGTTCAGTGTAATCAACCCAGTGAATACAATCAACCGGGCAAGTATCAATTGCTTCTTGGATAATTTCTTCAGCGTCTCCATCTTGGCGAACCACGCGCGATCGCCCGTAATCTGGTTCAATATAAAAGGTATTACGTGCAACATGAGCACAATGCTTGCAACCAATACAGGTAATTTCATCAACATAAACACCATTTTGGCGCAGCAAACCGCCCAATTCAGGTTCTAAACCAGAACGTTCTGGGGAATCCCGTAAAAAACCCCCTAATTCTGGTTCCAAACCGGAACGATTATCTTCTTGTTCTTCCGGCGACGGCAGAAAATCAGCCATTACGCACTCCAGCGCTGTACTACCAGGCGAATGGAACCATCTTCATTTTTTTGCTGTTCAGAGACTTGAAAACCAACACGAGCGGTTTCTTTCACAACTGTTTGATAAGCATAGCGCTGTGTTACCTGGCGTAAAAATCCGTCCACAGACAGGTCTTGTTGCCAATATTGCAAATCAGCCACTAATTCATATTCCTTGCCATTCCATCTAAAGCCGATGTCATAGCCATTTTCCTGCTCAATACTAACTTCCGCAGGATGGGTTTGACCGCGATAGCCACGGACTTCGCGTGGGCCGGGTTTCCAGTCTACGCCCAATTCAGTCAAAGCATCTTTCAAAGAATCAAGGTTACGGATTTGAGTCTTAATTTGGCTAAAGTGTGACATGGTGGTTGTGAATTAATAACACTAAACTACTGTGAAAACTTACCAATCGCTGTAAGTGGTGTGCGTATTCGCCACATTAGATTGCTGCACCTTCGCGGCGAAATATTCTGAGGTTGGCTCATGATTAAGTACTTGCCCCAATTGTGCCTCTATTGCTGCTGTAACCTCAGCACAAGAAGCCCCCACAATACCAGTGACTTTCTCTTGTACCCGACCGTCTGGATAGATTATGAACTCTAATGTCTCCATGCTCTTGGCCAACCAGTATAAGTACGCTTAAATTGTACTGCCTTAGCAGAAGGCTATAAATATAGCCGTAGGAACATTTTTACTTAGATACAAACTTGCCATTTGTTAAACAATGTTCCATCTTTCAACATATATATCTCAGAATCTTTACAAAACTTATTAAATTTATAAGCAGTCACATCAGTATTTAGTTAGTTTCTCTTAACCTCATCGATTAGTCAAGGTAACAACCTGCCTGCCAATTAAGCGCCAAAAGTCCTAAAAATAAGCATTAAACGTAGTATAGCCAACTAGTTGAGTTACAAAAATATAAAAATTCTTGAAAAACTTTATCATTACCATTAGGTTGACCTTATTTTAGCAAGGGTTCTCACTTAGGTTGGATGCAGCGCAGCGTATGCTGAAAGAGCACTTGCTGCCTTATATCTCTTGAGCACCTGGTGACAAGTAACCTCTGCATCACAACTAATCATTAAGTGAAAATACTCCTTTGGATTTATAAATTTATAGAAGGAGCTAGTTGCCAAACCCTTGAATAATCTCTGATAACTTCCCGAGCCTGAGCATAAATAAATATTGTAGCTTTTTGGACAGCAATCTTTGCGGCATGCATCTCGGCGACGTTGAAACTCACCCTCTTCACTATGATATTCTTTGGCTAAATATGCCATTTCTCTAGTAACATAGTGCTTATTAATTAAGTGAAAATTGCAACCTAATAACATTATCAAAATTGCAAGGTTGCCTGCTATTCTCTTTCTATATCTTCAAAGTTAGTGAAAACTTGATATGAATAAATAGTTACATGGGATACGTTACACAATGCTCCCCAAATAATTTTTAACTCTTTAAATTCTGGTGTAACAATTTTCTTCAAAATTGCATTCGAAAAATAAATTGTTTCTCCAGCTATCCACTTCGAGATAAGACTATCGCTTTTTCGTATAGAAGCGAACTTTGCAATCATTAAAGCTTCATAGACTGATCGTAATAAAGCTAAACCTGAGCCGTGTAAACCGTCTAAAGTTAGTATTAGGCTTGAGTAAAGAGCAATTTTATTTTTATTACTGCTGAAAATATGCTATTTTGCGTGAAAATTTGCTTAAGCCTAAATCACTCAGCAAGAATTTCTAGTGAAAAACTGATTTGGTTGGCGAACAAACCAGGATAATAAAGCATAATTAACCTTTATAGCTAAAAGCTGTCAGCCATCAGCCACAAGCTGAGATGGTAAAGTTTGAAGGCTTGTGATTCAACTTCAGTAATTGACTATGAGTACAGCAAATATCTTGTCAGCGATACGTATAGGAGTACTAGGTTTCGGTGGACTCGGACAAGCCGCCGCCAAAGTACTTGCTGCTAAACAGGAAATGGTTTTAGTCGCAGCAGCAGATCAAAAAGGTTACGCTTACGCTGCTGAAGGTTTAAATACTCAAGAATGCATTGCAATCTACCAGTCCCAAGGTTCGGTAGGTTATTTAGAGCCAGTTGGTACGTTAACAAATCAAAGTGTTCACGATTTAATCGAAATAGCTCAACCTGTGGATGGGTATTTTCTGGCTTTACCTAACCTACCAAATGATTTTATACCCTCTGTAGCCAAGGAATTTATCAAATCTGGTTGGCGTGGAGTGCTAGTGGATGCAATTAAGCGCACCACTGCTGTAGAACAATTACTGGCGATGAAAGAAGAACTGCAAGCAGCCGGAATTACATACATGACAGGCTGCGGTGCTACACCTGGACTGTTAACCGCCGCTGCCGCATTAGCAGCCCAAAGCTACGCCGAAATTCATCAAGTCGAAATCACCTTTGGGGTTGGAATTGCTAACTGGGAAGCTTACCGCGCCACTGTTCGGGAAGATATTGGCCATATCCCTGGTTACACAGTGGAAACTGCTAGAGCCATGACTGACGCGGAAGTAGAAGCGTTATTAGATAAAACTAATGGCGTGCTTACCTTGATAAATATGGAACACGCTGATGATGTGATGCTAGAGGTAGCGGGAATTTGCGATCGCGATCGCGTTACTGTTGGTGGTGTAGTCGATACTCGCAATCCTAAAAAGCCCCTCAGCACCAACGTTAAGGTAACAGGACGCACCTTTGAAGGTAAGATTTCCACCCATACCTTTACTCTGGGAGATGAAACCAGTATGGCAGCTAATGTCTGCGGCCCTGCCTTCGGTTATCTTAAAGCTGGTAAGCAATTGCACCAACGCGGCATCTATGGAATATTCACTGCTGCTGAAATTATGCCCCAATTTGTTAGGTAATAGTTAGGAGCCATTCCATTTTGGATCTTGAATTTTGGATTGTTGATTGAAGGAGAAACCTCAAATCTAAAATCCCAAACTGGCGGAGTTAGGAGTTAAAAGCCTAAACTTTAGACTTAAAAATCTCTGGCTTTGTTAAGAACTTGCAGTTTAAAACTCTTAACTCCTCCCTTTTTCTAGACTGGTGGAATTTCTGAAGAAAAAATGTCTGTGAAATTCTCTTCGAGCAGCAAATCTGGCGTTTGTATAATAAATGGTAGTTCGGCTCCTACAAGTCCTCGTTGGATGCGTTCTAAAGTATCATTAAAAACAACAAACAGAGGATATATAGTATTAGCTCCCTCACTTAAAATATGACTGTGACGGAGAGGCATCAACCACTCATAATCATTGTCTAGTAAAACTTGGGTTTGTCGCCAACGTCCTAACAGATCAGAAAAGTCTTCGTTAGCACGATGAATAAAGACTAAAATTTCAGCTCCAGTTTTGATTTTCCACTCTGGATCGCACATCAAAATTGCCACATCACAGGGTAAGCAAATCGTTTGTGAGGTTGTTGTCACAGTATTACGAAGGCGGACAATTGGCAAGGGAATAGTAATGACGCTTTCATCTGGACGGCGCAAACTGGGAATCATCTCTAGGTATGGACGATATTGCTTTAGTAAGGCGATCGCAGCTAGATGATTGCTGTACTCCGCCAAACTCGCTTCGTAGTGAGATTTTTGCACAGTCATAGTTTCTTAAATAGTTAGGAATTAGAAATAAAATTAAGTAGTTAAGAGTTAAAGCTGAGGATTCAGAAATAAAAAGTTTAAACTCCTAACTCCTAAATCCTAACTCTTAATTGTTAATCCCCTATCCTAGCTTTTCAAAAACCTTAAACATAGGCAAATACATTGCTAGCAAAATGGTTCCAACCATCCCCCCTAGAACTACAATCATCACCGGTTCCAAAATACTAGTCATTGCTTTGACTGCCTGCTCGACTTCATCTTCATAGAAATCGGCAACCTTCATCAACATTGCGTCTAATTCTCCAGTTTCTTCTCCGATACTAATCATTTGAATTGCCATAGCCGGAAAAACACTATCTCTTTGTAAAGCAAGGCTAATCATACCTCCTTGTTGAATCTCCATACGAGCTGCGTCTATGGCATTGGCAATTACCTGATTTCCTGATGTATCTCTGACAATTTCTAAGCAAGTTAAAATTGGCACACCTGAACGAGTCAAAGAACCAAAAGTCCGGCTAAAGCGGGCAACCGAAGACTTTTGAATTAAGTCACCAAACAACGGCATTTTGAGGGAAAGACGATCAATTGTTATGCGGCCAACAGGAGTTTTACCGTATTGTGTAAAGGCAATTTTTCCTCCTACAATAACAGCGAGAAGCACGAAAACCTTCGGACTTCTCAAAAATAAACTAGTATCCATCAAAAATTGCGTTAGAGGTGGTAATTCAGTTCCAATTTCTGTAAAAATCTTCGCAAAAACCGGAATCAGAAAAATGGTCATCCCGAGAAAGATAGAAACTGCTATAAAACCCACAACGGTTGGATAAGACAATGCTGATTTAATTTGGTTTTGTAGACGAGCAACATCCTCTAACAACTTAGCTAAACGATTTAATACTTCGTCTAGAACACCACCAACTTCACCAGCTTGAATCATACTCACATATAATCCATCAAAACAGTCAGGGTGCTTTCGCATTGACTCTGAAAGATTCATTCCGCTTTGAACATCGTTGCTAATCTCAATCAGGGCTTGTTTCAGTTTAGTATTACTACACTGTTCGGAAAGTACCCCTAAACTTCTAACTATCGCAACTCCCGCATTCATCAAAACGGCAAATTGACGCGAAAAAACGGCTTTGTCTTTCACAGAAACCTTAACTAAGGAATTCTGGAATTTTTTTAAGGCAATATCTGGCTGAAATCCTTGAGATTGCTTGAGTTCTTGGATTACAAAACCTTGATCTCTCAGATTAGTACGAGCTTGTACTAAGGATTCGGCAACAATTTTTTCTGTTCGGGATTTTCCTTGAGAATCCCGAACACGGGCAACAAAGGTTGGCATAAATAAATTCAAAATAGTTGTTATTCATTGGGCATGAGACATAAGGGAAAGACTTACTACAACTTCATTTTTAGTTCCTCATCTCCCTCATTTCCCCAGTTCCTTTAATGTGCTTTGGCAGCCGCACCAGGCTTCGCACCTGCGGCGGCTTGTGGTGTAGAATTACCAATCAGACGTTGGATTTCATCAGGCTTAGAAGTCTTAGACATCGCTGCTTCAAAGGAAATCGTTCCTGCTTTGTAAAAATCAGCTAAAACCTTCTCCAGAGTTTGCATCCCCAATTTGCCGCCAGTTTGAATAGCTGAGTAAATTTGAGATGTTTTGCCTTCTCGAATCAAGTTGGAAATAGCAGGAGTGACAACCAGAATTTCTTGAGCCATCACCCGACCATATTCACCAGGTTTAGGGTTTTTCTTGGACACCAAAGTTTGACTAAATACCGCTACTAACGAGTTAGATAACTGCACCCGGACTTGGGTTTGTCTTTCATGGGGGAAAACGTCGATAATCCGGTCAACTGTTTGGGCGGCGGAACTGGTGTGTAGCGTGCCAAATACTAAGTGTCCTGTTTCTGCTGCGGAAATCGCCAAAGAAATCGTTTCCAAATCGCGCATTTCTCCCACTAGAACAATATCTGGATCTTCCCGCAAAGCTGCTTTCAAAGCGTTAGCAAAGCTCTTAGTATCTTCACCCAGTTGTCGTTGGTGAACCAAGCTTTTAATGGGTTCGTAGACAAATTCAATTGGGTCTTCCACCGTTAAAATATGCTCTGCCTTAGTGCGGTTAATCAAGTCGATCATTGCCGCTAGGGTAGTTGTCTTACCGGAACCTGTAGGGCCTGTCACCAGAATTAATCCTCTGGGCTTATCTGTCATTTCCCGTACAATATCTGGCAGACCTAACTTTTCAAAGTTAGGAATCTTAGAACTTAATGCCCGTAAGCAAGCAGCATAAGAACCACGTTCTTTATAGACATTGACCCGAAAACGTGCCAAACCCTTAACACCATAAGAACAATCCAATTCCCAGTTCTGCTCTAAGGTTTTACGTTGGGTGTTGTTGAGCATACTAAAAATCAGCCTTTGACATTGATCGGCTGTCAATACATGCTCACCGATGGGAGTGAGTTTGCCACTGATACGGAAGTAGGGAGGTAAACCTGCGGATAAATGCATATCCGAGCCACCCATTTCAATCAACTGCTCCATCAAGTCTTCAATCATCATTTCCATAGTTCTGCTTCCTTTTAATGTTTATTATTTGTCCTTTGTCATTTGTCCTTTGTCATTTGTTTAAAGTTACTAAGCATCAACTAGTGACTAATGACCAATGACTATTAGTTTTAAAACCGAGATGTCATACAGTATGGACAATCCAGCCATTCTTGTTTCAATGTGGCATCGCAACTCCGGCAGGTAAGACCAGTCTTGCGTTTGGCTTTTAACTCGGCTTCCAAACCAGTATCAGTAAACGTCACTCGTTCTACTTCTTCTAAAGTGGTAGAACCTTCACGCACTAAGTCCAAACTATAAGCCAGCAAGGTTTTCATACCCTCTTCTATTGCCACTTCCTTGATGCGTTCTGTGGGTGCATCTTCGTTGATGAGAGTTTGCAGGTTTTCGGTGACTCGCATGACTTCATAAACGCCACAACGTCCTTTGTAGCCGACACCATTACATTTTGAGCAAAGCTGATTTTTGCCTTTGGCTTCGGCGATCGCATCTAATGTCAAGGTGTTAGCCTTATAGAACGTGACTCCGACATCTGAGGAAGCTGATAGACCATAACGACCTAGTTCCTCGGTTGTGGGAGTGTAAGGAACACGACATTCAGAACATACACGCCGTACCAAACGTTGAGCTAAAACGCCAATTAGGGAACTAGAAACCATGAAAGGCTCAATCCCCATTTCTCCCAAACGAGCGATCGCTCCTGGGGCATCATTGGTATGTAAGGTAGTTAATACTAAGTGGCCGGTCAAGGCAGCCTCAATCGCTGTTTTTGCCGTTTCCTTATCCCGCGTTTCACCTACCAGCAGCACATCTGGATCTTGCCTCAAGAAAGCCCGTAGAGCGGTAGCAAAATCCAGCCCTTTTTCCCGAATCACCTGTACTTGAGTAATCCCTGGAAGACTGTACTCAATTGGGTCTTCCACAGTACTGATATTAATTCCGGGATCGTTCTTTTCTGATAGTGCAGAATACAGCGAGGTTGTTTTCCCAGAACCAGTTGGCCCAGTTACTAAAATTAGACCAAAGGGGCGGCTAACCATATCCTGGACAATATGTAAAGTATCTGGATCGGTAATTAACTTATCTAATCCCAGTTGGGTGGAGGAGTTATCCAAAATCCGCAGCACCACCTTTTCCCCGTAGCGACTGGGTAAGGTATTCACACGGAAGTCAACTTTGCGTCCTTCAAACAGCCGACGGATGCGTCCATCTTGGGGTAAACGGCGTTCAGCAATGTCTAGATTGGAGATGATTTTAAATCGGGCTGTCACCGCTGGGATGATTTTTTTCGGTAGGGGATCAAAAGCTTCACGCAGTACCCCATCCTTCCGAAAGCGAATGCGTAAGTTTTCTTCTTGCGGTTCGATATGAATGTCAGAAACACCCTCATGCAAGGCTTTAGCCAGGATTCTGTTGACTAGGTTAATGACTGGGGCATCCTCTGCACCCTTCATTGCTGCCCCTAGATCAGCCTCCATTTCTTCAGGAGCATCTGCAAGATCGAGATTTCCGAGGTTTTCTAAATCCTGATTAATATCTGTAAACTTTTCTTGTTCCAGGTGTTTTTGCCGAACAGCCATTTCATCCAGATATTGGTTGATTAGCTGCTGGTAGTCTTCCTGTGTGATCACCATGCGCTGTAATGCGAGCCCTTGGGGACGCAAGATGCGGTTCAGGTCATCGGAAGCTTCTAGATTATCTGGAGCGACCATCGCCACTAAAACTGAGGGCGGGGTTTGGTCTTCGTGTTTCGATAGTGGTACTAAACGATGGCGACGGCAGATATCCACTGGGATGAGGGTTTCAATCAGGTTCCCCATCATCGTGTTGCCAATGGAGTTGACTTCCGGATCTAGAAATTCAACACCGTATAGTATTTTAAGTTCAAATAGCTGCTGTTTTTTGTATTGCCTGAGCAACTCAGGTGATAGTTGTTGCCCAGTGATTGACTCTAGTACTTCCGTTAAGGGTCGGCCAGATTTGCGGCTTTCAATTAGTGCTTGCCTCATCTGTTCGGTATTGACATAGCCAGATTGCACTAGCTTGTTGCCAAAGGGCGAAAACTCTGTTCTGGTAGTTAGAGCGGTACTGCGCCGTTGTGGTGACGAGTAAGTCATAAATGAGCGAATGAGTAGGGGAACCTCTGCTTAAAGTATTCCCAGCCTGTGAGATAGAATTCTCATTTCCCAAAAAAGTCCTGAGTCAAGTCGCTTGCTTCGCCAAACGAGTACGCTCCAAATTCAAAATGACGCTCTCTACAAGACGCTAAAAGCTAGGGTGTTGACTTTGGGTGTTTTGAGATGATATTTCTTCATACATAATATATGTCTCAAAATCTCCCCAAAAAATTGGTGGTTAATGAAAGAATTAAAAAGTTCGTCCAGCCGATTAGTTCGTCTGTTTAAACAAAGTCGAGAGAATTGGAAAGAAACAGCACTTGAAAGACAACAAAAGTTAAGAGCGCTAGAAATAAAAATTAGGGATTTATCGCTTTCACGGGAGAATTGGAAAAAGCGTGCCATGAAAGCAGAAAAAGAATTACGTATTATAAGCACCAACTCAGCTGATGCACAAAAAAAGGGGAAGAAGTTTCCGAAAAAATAGAGACACTGAAAGCTGTTGGGCATCATTACAACATTCAAATAATACAAAAAGCAGTACAACAAACAGTTGATTCTGGAAGTAGCTTACGAGGAGTTGAGAAAAACCTGAAGTTTGACGCATCAGAGTCGGAAATTTCTACTCCGCATTTTAGTAGTGTAAGGAATTGGTTAGGACGAATTGGGTTGTACGAGCTTCAAAGAATAAAAGAATATCGAACTGATTGGGTTTTTATTATTGACCTAACATTTTGGTAAATACAAACATTTTTCTTCTAGATGTCCTTTCAAACAGATAGGTCAGATGATTCTAAATATTTCTTTATCTACTATGAATTTTACTGGTCTGATGGTTAAGGAGGCATTAGAAACTGTTCGCTATCTTGACCTTAAGGCTTGGTCATCTCAAGTTTTTGGTCAGTCCACACTCTCAAAAAGAAAAATTGTATTTTCGACCTCAATTGACGACACAGTAATTGTATGAAGTTTTTTTAGCAATTTCCCTACAAAGTCAACACCCTAGCTAAAAGCGTAGCTTGCAACTCTTACAGAGTAAGCGGACGGGTTAATGCTGCGCTAATAAAATTAAAGACACTGCCCCCTGCCACTCTTCCAAATTACTTACTCCTAGAGGTAGACTAATCGTTCGGGTTCCCGCCTTAATAGTGCCTACGCGAACGTGTTCACCATTTGTCACAATAAGAAAACGGTTACATCACTTCCAGAAACTTGTTGGCAAAAAAATCAGCCTCAGTTGCAAGTCGTGGATGACGACGGTTGCAAGCAATGGAGATACACTGCCATAAATAGCAAGCATCTGGAATGAGTAGACAATGATGGATGAAAATAAACAGATAAACAATACTAGCCAGCAATTGGGTGAACCAACAGAGGTAAAGCAAGCAATGAAGAGTGACTCTCCAGCCCAAATTAATTTCAATGAATCTGGTAGCGAGGTGACAGAGCAAGTGTCAGCCCAAACTAATGTATCGGGAGATGCAGCTACTTTCAATCCAGAAACTGGTGTTGCTGCAACCGAGAACACTGGAGTGGAAACGGCAGCTTTGGCAGAACTGACTCAACAAATTGAGTCTCTCAAAACGCAACTAGAAGAACGTAGTACTCAATATATGCGGATTGCTGCTGATTTTGAGAATTACCGGAAACGTACTAGCAAAGAAAAAGAAGAGCTAGAGACGCTGATGAAGCGGAACACGATTCTAGAATTGCTGCCAGTGGTCGATAATTTTGAGCGGGCGCGATCGCACCTCAAACCTCAATCTGATGGCGAAATGACCATGCACAAAAGTTACCAAGGCGTTTACAAACAATTAGTAGATAGCCTGAAGCGGTTGGGTGTGTCACCAATGCGTCCTGAAGGCCAAGAATTTGATCCTAACCTGCACGAAGCAGTAATGCGGGAACCTACGGATGAACATCCTGAAGGAACAGTGTTAGAAGAGTTAGTGCGCGGATATTACTTGGGCGAACGTGTGCTACGCCATGCAATGGTCAAAGTAGCTGCTCCAAAGGAAGATACACCTTCTACGGAGGAAGATCAGTCGAGTCCAGCCAACAGTTAAGCTGTAGTCGCTCGTCTCGCTGACTAAAAGTGCCTGGGTTCTAGCAAGGACGAGCATCGCGTACCTAAAACTTGGACAAGGCTTTGGATAACTCTCTGTGTTTCAACTTCCTCTTGCTACCAGCAAAATGGGTTCCACAGACGTTATCCGCTAGCCTTAGTTCGGAGGTAAAAAGTTATTCCGCGACAGATTACAGCAGAAAGACTCAGTAAAATTACTGGCGACTATGGGAAAAGTTATTGGAATCGACTTAGGCACTACTAACAGTTGCGTCGCAGTTTTGGAGGGCGGTCAACCACTGGTGATCTCCAATTCTGAAGGTGGACGAACTACTCCAAGTATTGTGGGATTTGGCAAGAGTGGCGATCGCTTGGTTGGTCAATTGGCAAAGCGCCAAGCCGTAACCAATGCCGAAAACACAATTTACAGTATTAAACGATTTATCGGGCGGCGTTGGGAAGACACTGACACAGAACGCGAACGTGTACCCTACAACTGTGTCAAAGGTCGAGACGATACCGTTGATGTCCAAATTCGCTCAAAAAACTACACACCACAAGAACTATCCGCCATGATCCTGCAAAAGCTGAAGCAGGATGCGGAAAACTTTTTGGGTGAAGAAGTCACTCAGGCAGTGATCACCGTACCTGCATATTTTACAGATGCTCAAAGACAAGCTACTAAAGATGCTGGCACAATTGCCGGATTAGAAGTTCTGCGAATCATCAATGAACCAACAGCTGCGGCTTTAGCTTTTGGATTGGAAAAGCAAGACCAAGAGCAACTAATTTTAGTATTTGACTTAGGAGGCGGTACTTTTGACGTATCGATCCTGCAACTTGGGGATGGCGTTTTTGAAGTTAAGGCTACTTGTGGTAATAACCACTTAGGTGGAGACGACTTTGATAATGCGATCGTGCGTTGGCTGATGGAACGCTTCCAGCAACAAGAGAAAATCGACCTTTCCCAAGATAAGATGGCACTGCAACGCCTACGGGAAGCAGCAGAAAAGGCCAAAATTGAACTCTCCAGCATGGTGAATACTTCCGTCAATCTGCCGTTCATCACATCTGATGAGACCGGCCCAAAGCATCTAGAAATGGAGTTCAGCCGCTCTAAATTTGAGGAACTGGCAGGGAAATTAATTGAAGGTACTATCGAACCAATGATCCAAGCACTCAAAGATGCGGATCTGAAACCATCAGCCATAGATCGGATTATTTTAGTAGGTGGTTCTACCCGAATTCCCGCAGTCCAAAACGCGCTGATTAAGTTTTTCAATGGCAAAGCTCCCGATCGCTCTATCAACCCTGACGAAGCGGTAGCATTGGGAGCAGCTATCCAAGCAGGGGTCTTGGGTGGGGAAGTCGATAATCTTTTATTGTTGGATGTCACCCCCCTGTCTCTGGGAATTGAAACCTTGGGTGAAGTATTCACCAAGATTATTGAACGCAACACCACAATTCCTACTAGTAAGTCACAAATTTTTTCCACAGCAGTTGATGGACAAACCTCGGTAGAAATTCACATTCTCCAAGGTGAACGGGCAATGTCACGGGATAACAAGAGTCTTGGCAAGTTTCTTCTAGCAGGCATTCCCCCATCGCCCCGTGGTGTGCCGCAAATTGAAGTATCTTTTGAAATTGATGTCAACGGTATCTTGAAGGTTTCTGCCCAAGACAAAGGCACAGGTAGAGAACAGAGTATCAGGATTACCAATACAGGTGGCTTGAGTACTAACGAAGTCGAACGGATGCGCCAAGAGGCCGAACTGTTTTCTGAAGAAGATAGAAGACGTAAAGAACTGGTTGAACTCAAAAACCAAGCAGATAATCTGTTGTTCAGTTACGAATCTACCATCAAGGATAATAGCAACTTTATCGGCGAGCAGATGAAGACTTTGGCTAGTGAAAAAGTTTCACAACTCCAAGCTGCAATGATTGACTCCAGCATCTCGACTGTGGAATTTAAGCAGCGCTTAGACGAGTTCCAACAAACACTGTTTGCAATTGGTGCTGATGTCTATAACCGAGCTAACAGCCAAACAGATGAGATTGAGGAGGCTTCAGCTAGTCTTTTTACCCCAGAAGTAGACTCACCAATGAACGGTACACTAATACCACAATTCAACTTTGATTTTGACGAAGAAAGTACCGCACAGGTTGATTATGAGGCGATAGATTAGGGATTGGGTAATGGGTAATGGGTAAAAAGGGGACAAGGTGACTTGAGTGAGAACTTACAACAAATCTTTCTCCTTGTCCCCAATTATCCTTGTCCCCTCTTCCCAATTCCCAATATCCTAAGTTGCAGATTTTTATTAAGACATTTTAATATATCTAATATTGATTGTAGGTTTAGCAAAGTTTCACAAGACCCCTGGGGTTTGCTAGATTGTAGAAGCAAATTACTGCTAGGCAAGTATCCCGATTCAGATGCGATCCAAAGCATAAGGGTGGTTTTCCACACCCAATGGTGCGGCTAGCACCTCTGGTTAATGGGCGGGGTTTTCCTCTCCTACGTAGCACAATTGTAAAAGAGACAACCGACTCGGCAGTGATGAAGTCTGAGCAGCGGCTTCCCCTGATCGTAACTTCTATAGCTTTTGTCGTCTCCCACGAGGAAAGCACCTGTTGCTCAAGATTTGTCGGTGATTTTTGTAAAAGGTAAAGGGTAAAATCAGTTATTAACAAAAATTAATTTTACTTTCTGCCTAACCTCCGGCAAATCGCCCTTTAAAGGATAGTGTGTTGCTCTTACATATTCTGTAAAGCAAAACGCCTTACCGTAAAGTAGCAAGTGACCGTGAGTGACGTTCTGCTGACTTCTGCTTTCTTCCTTCTAACTTTTACCTTTGCTATATGGCCCGCGACTATTATGAAATCCTGGGTGTCTCTCGTGACACCGACAAAGAAGAACTCAAGCAAGCTTATCGCCGTTTAGCCCGGAAGTATCACCCAGATGTGAACAAAGAGCCGGGGGCGGAGGATCGCTTTAAAGAAATTAACCGCGCTTATGAGGTACTCTCGGAACCAGAAACCCGCGCTCGTTACGATCGCTTTGGGCCAGAGGGTGTGTCAGGTGCTGGCGCTGGCTTCCAAGATGTCGGCGATATGGGTGGTTTTGCCGATATTTTTGAAAGCATTTTTAGTGGCTTTGCTGGCGGTATGGGTAGTCCCACGCAACAAAGACGGCGCAGTGGGCCTGCGAGGGGCGATGATCTGCGACTAGACTTGAAGTTAGACTTTCGAGAAGCGGTATTTGGTGGCGAAAAAGAAATTCGTATTTCACATTTAGAAAATTGTGAAGTCTGTAGCGGTTCTGGTGCTAAACCTGGAACCCGCCCCCGGACTTGTTCGACTTGTAGCGGATCGGGTCAAGTCCGTCGTGTCACTAGAACACCCTTTGGCAGTTTCACTCAAGTCTCGACTTGTCCCACCTGTAATGGAACAGGGATGGTAATTGAAGACAAGTGTGATGCCTGTGATGGGAAGGGCGCAAATCAAGTTACCAAGAAACTCAAAATTACCATTCCAGCTGGGGTGGATAATGGCACTCGCTTGCGGATTTCTAGTGAAGGAGATGCTGGTCAACGTGGTGGTCCTTCTGGGGATTTGTACGTTTACTTGTTCGTAAATGAGGACGAAGAATTCCAACGAGATGGCATTAATATTCTCTCGGAAATCAAAATTAGCTACCTGCAAGCGATTTTAGGTTGTCGGTTAGAGGTAGATACGGTAGATGGCCCTGTAGAACTAATTATTCCAGCCGGAACTCAGCCAAATACCGTGATGAAGCTGGAAAATCGCGGCGTACCCCGTTTGGGTAATCCCGTCAGTCGTGGGGATCACATGCTGAACGTATTAATTGATATTCCCAACAAAGTCACCCCAGAGGAGAGGGAACTGTTGGAGAAGCTGGCTAAAATTAAGGGAGATCGGACTGGAAAAGGCGGTCTAGAAGGATTTTTGGGAAATTTATTTAAGTAATGATGCCCTCTTCTCTTTTAACTCCCGATGCTCAACTTGATTTACGCGGCACCCCTTGCCCAATTAATTTTGTACGGACAAAACTGCGTCTGGAAAAAATGCCATTGGGAGGTTTGCTAGAAGTCTGGCTAGACCCAGGTGAGCCGATTGAGCAGGTTCCCGATAGCCTGACTATGGCAGGTTATGTGGTGGAACAAATTACAGACTGTAGTAATTATTTTTCCCTGTTAGTGCGTCGTCCAGTTGCTGTCCAATGACAGGGGAAAATTTTGCTGAAACTGGACAGTTATTGGGTACGGTGCTTGCTGTACAGGCTAATTTTTACCGAGTACAGCTGGATCAAGAGCAGGGGGAGATGAGGGAGATGGGGGATCAAGATTCTCATCTTCCTTATCCCCCTCTCCTCCTCTGTACTCGCCGAACACGGCTGAAAAAAATCGGACAACAGGTGATGGTAGGCGATCGCGTTGTGGTTGAAGAACCAGATTGGGCTGGAGGACGGGGAGCGATCGCTGATGTCCTACCCCGTCACAGCGAATTAGATCGTCCAGCGATCGCCAATGTCAACCAAATTTTATTGGTATTTGCCGTTGCCGATCCACCTTTGGAACCTTATCAACTGAGTCGGTTTCTAATTAAGGCTGAGTCTACTGGCTTGGATGTGCTTTTATGTTTGAATAAAAGTGATTTAATTTCAGAGTCAGAACAGCAAAAAGTTAGCGATCGCCTCCTTGGTTGGGGCTATCAACCAATATTTATCAGCGTCAAGGATGGTATAAATACTGACCAATCAGGCAGATATTTAAGCAATAAAATTACGGTAATTGCTGGGCCTTCTGGGGTGGGTAAATCCAGCCTGATTAATACACTAATTGACTCTGCGAAGCTGCGAGTAGGAGAAGTTTCTGGCAAACTAGCTCGTGGTCGTCATACTACTCGCCATATAGAATTATTTGAGTTGCCTAGCGGTGGAATGCTTGCAGACACTCCCGGCTTTAATCAGCCGGACATGGATTGCATCCCAGAAGAATTAATCCATTATTTCCCAGAAGCAAGAAAACGGTTAGCAGTTGCTAGCTGTCGGTTTAGTGATTGTCTGCACCGAGACGAACCTGAGTGTGTGGTGCGGGGAGACTGGGAGCGATATGAACATTATTTAGAATTTTTGGATGCTGCGATCGCTCATCAAACTCAGCTGCACCAACAAGCCGATCCTGAATCCACCATGAAGTTAAAAAGCAAAGGCAAAGGGCAGAGTCAATACGAACCCAAGCTAGAAAGTAAAAAATATCGCCGAATTTCCCGCAAGACTCAGTTACAGGACTTACAGGAATTATATCGGGATGAAGAATAAGGAGTGCGATGTCTACGACGGGCTACGCCTACGCACTTCTATATAAAGGTTTGTTGCCAGAGCATGGATATAAAGAGAAAAACTGTCTTTTCTAGTGAATTACGTTTGTTCAATCCGGAATAAGAAGCAAACTCTGGGTTAAATAAGTCGGCGATAAAATTCAATTTATATGAAGAAATATAAATTTTAAGTAGGAATAGGGTGTGTTATGCAGTATGTTAACGCACCTTGAATGGTTGACGGTGAATTAGCTGAAAAATTGGCAGAACCCTTACAAGTCGCAGACATTTGAACCTGAGTAAATATTTTTAGTACAGGATTATACAATAAACAAATAAGCAGATTTGACAACTAATTAACAACAAAAGGCGGTGGAGGCACAACAATGTTGTACCCCCACAAAAACTGTATTTAACTCAATTGAAAACTATTTTTACGATCCCCATAAAGTCTTAAAATATTGTTAATTTCAGCCAAACCTCTCGACCTTCAACTTACAAGTATCACCCCAAAATCACTATGTCTATCGGCTACGTCGCGCTTGTACTCCACGCACATCTGCCCTTCGTTCGTCACCCGGAAAGTGACTACGTGCTGGAGGAAGAATGGCTCTATGAAGCCATCACAGAAACCTACATTCCATTATTGAAAGTATTTGAAGGCTTAAAGCGAGACGGTATCGACTTTAAAATCACGATGAGCATGACACCTCCTCTGGTGTCAATGCTCCGCGATCCTCTGCTTCAAGAACGCTATGAAGCACACTTAGCCCAACTAGAAGAACTTATAGCGCTAGAAGCAGAACATAATGTCAACAACGGGCATCTTCGTTATTTAGCCGAACATTACGCTACTGAGTTTAGCGAAGCGCGTCAGCTATGGGAACGTTACGACGGTGACTTGGTGACAGCTTTTAAAGGGTTCCAAGACAGTAACAACCTGGAAATCATCACTTGCGGCGCTACCCACGGCTATTTACCGTTGATGAAAATGTATCCAGAGGCGGTATGGGCGCAAATTCAGGTAGCCTGCGAACATTATGAGCAAACCTTTGAACAAGCACCCAGAGGCATTTGGTTGCCGGAATGTGCCTACTATGAAGGTTTAGAGCGGATGCTAGCCGATGCTGGGTTACGCTACTTCCTCACTGATGGGCATGGCATTCTTTATGCCCGCCCCCGGCCGCGCTTTGGTACTTATGCCCCAATTTATACAGAAACTGGTGTTGCTGTCTTTGGTCGAGATCATGAATCCTCCCAACAAGTATGGTCTTCTGAGGTAGGCTATCCTGGGGCGGCGGAATATCGAGAATTTTACAAAGATTTGGGCTGGGAAGCAGAATATGAGTACATCAAGCCCTACATTATGCCCAATGGTCAACGTAAAAATACGGGCATTAAGTATCACAAAATTACAGGTCGTGGCTTAGGGCTGTCAGATAAAGCACTCTACGATCCGTATTGGGCTAGGGAAAAGGCAGCAGAACACGCTGATAACTTTATGTATAACCGAGAGCGGCAATCTGAGCATCTCTATGGTATAATGCAGCGCCCGCCAATTATCGTTTCACCTTATGACGCAGAGTTATTTGGACACTGGTGGTATGAAGGCCCCTGGTTCATCGATTACCTATTCCGCAAGTCGTGGTATGACCAAAAAACGTATCAAATGACGCATTTAGCAGACTATTTGCGAGATCAGCCAACGCAGCAAGTCTGTCGCCCTTCGCAGTCGAGTTGGGGTTTCAAGGGTTTCCACGAGTATTGGTTGAATGAAACGAATGCGTGGATTTATCCGCATTTGCACAAAGCTGCTGAACGGATGATTGAAATCTCTCATTTGGAACCAGAGGATGAATTGCAGTGGAAAGCGCTTAACCAAGCGGCGCGGGAACTGCTGTTAGCACAATCTTCGGACTGGGCATTTATTATGCGGACGGGAACAATGGTACCCTATGCAATTAGACGGACGCGATCGCACCTGATGCGGTTCAATAAGCTCTACGAAGACGTGAAAATCGGCAAAGTTGATAGTGGTTGGTTAGAAAAAGTCGAGTTAATGGATAATATCTTCCCTGAAATCAACTATCGCGTCTACCGTCCGTTATAGTCTTCACAAAAAGTAATCAACAGCAGTAAGGTGGGCATTGCTCACCTTATATTAGTAGCGAGGAGCGTTTATTTAAACAACAACAGAGCAAGCCTTAACCTGTGTAAGGGTTTGTAAAATGCTGTCAAATCTTTATAAAGACATCCGCTTATTTCGATTTGACGATAAAACCGGACAGGTTTACATCCTGGCTGGAGATGAACTGAAAGTTATCATTTTGAATAATGGTATTTGGGATTTTGTCAATGAACCCGAATTATGAGCAAATGAGTTTTACAGAGTTGAGAACTTATGTCGTGGAAAACCGCGAAGATATTGAAGCTCTAGGTTTTTTGATGAGCAAACGCGATCCTAATTCTAAAGGCTATCCTATGCCTGTTACCGAAGCTGATATGCAAGCCCAAATGGAAATTATTAGGCGTAAAATTAACGGAGAGCTTTGAGATTATTATCTAACTTCAGTAAGCAAAAATCGGGTGCGTGTTATTTACCCACCTTAAAGACTATCTGGATCAATATTCAATTCTCGGAGTTTAGCAGCTAATCTTTGCGCTTTCTCTTCTGTGGCTTGTCGTGCAGATGCTTCCTCTTCATGAGTTAGCAGCGTTTGACTGGTAGTTGGATTGTAAAAACGCAGTTTTCCTGCTTCTAGGCGTAACTCTAGCCCCAATACTTCACTGGGTAGATATACTGTACCATCTGCCAGGGTATTAGTTCCCACTGGGAAATAATTCCCATCCACCAAGTGTAAACCCTGGAGTTGGGGATTGAGATAATCGCCTGTGGGGTCATATTGAAAATATTCACGCACTCCCAGAAAAGCGTAAATTCCTTTTTTTGCACCTTGGTCTTTGCTACGGGTAGCTTTTGAAGTAATCTCTAGAACAAAATCTGGGGTTTGATTATTTTCTTCCCAGGTTTTATAAGAGCGTCTGTCTCGGTTTTCCACTCCAAACACCACAAATACATCTGGAGCTACAACTGATTCTGGATAACCTTTTTCGTAGTAAATAAATAGATTACCAGCGACGTATACATCTGGGTGATTTTGGAAATAAATCCTCAGCACATTTCTTGCATAAGTCAAGTAACTGCACTGGATATCACCTTCAGCCATTGGCTTACCGTCCTCATCTGGGTATTCAATTGGAGCAACTGGGATATACTCTACTGAGGCTGTCATGGGTAGTAACTCAACTCAACTAGGGCTAGATTAAATTTAGCATCTGAATTCTTTAGCCAAATAAAAAGTGAGCCAGATTTATTATGTTGCTCTAAGAGGATGTTTGAAAAGTCCTCTTGTCGGTATCAAAAATTTTAGATCCCCCTAAATCCCCCTTAAAAAGGGGGACTTTAATTCCGGTTCCCCCCTTGTTAAGGGGGGTTAAGGGGGATCTAAAAGTGCCTAAAGTCACAACAAAACACTTTTCAAACAACCTCTAAGTTTAGTTCTAGCACTGGAGGAAAAATGCACTTTTCTGCTTTAGTGATAATGCCATTAGATACAGAGATATCGAAACTAAAGTAGAAGAAATTTTAAGTTCCTACAACGGAAATATAGAAGTTGAACCTTACAGAGAATACTTGAACTATGAGGAATTAGAAAATGATAAAAAACGCCTTGAAACTTTTCCCCTAGACAAGATTGAAAAGATGGCAGCAGACTGGGAAGTTTGTAGTAATGACTTTGAAACTTTAGCCAAAATAGAGTTGGAATGGTTTGAAGATGAAGTAGATGGGATTGATGAAAAAGCGAATATAAAATATTAACTTATAATCCTCAAGGGAAGTAGAATTGGTATCATTTTATAGAATTTGAACCTGTAGAATCAGGAACACCTATACCCTATCCGTGTCGAGTTGCTGATTTACCTCAAGTAGTACCGTATGCGATTGTAACTCCCAATAGTGAATGGTATGAATTGGGCGAAGATGCAGGGATAAAAGCCTTTGCAAATACGTTAAAGGGAAATCAGATCGTCAGTGACGAAGAAGCGGAGTGGCAACTTAAAGTTCAGGAAATTCTGGCGCACTATTCAGATTATCTTTGTGTTGCTTTAATGTGCCACAGATAATTTTCTTAGTACAGTTAACTAACCAAAACCCGATCGCCATGAGTTGGAGGCTGTGAAATCACCAAAAATTCTAAATCAGAGTCACTTTCATTGAGCATCTGATGAGGAACATTAGGCGGAACTTCTACACCTTCGTGTTGAGAAAGTACTTGGCGGGAACCATCGATTTCTAAGGTTGCCTTTCGAGATAAGATAAAGAAAAACTGGTGCGTAGGTGTAGCCCGTCGTAGACATCGCTGGTGATAGTGTCTAACTTCTGAGGTTTTTGGTGGCATCATTTCTTGAATCACACTTAACTCTGGTTGTTTAACAAGATGCCAACCATGACAGTTATTACCCCATAAATTATGCTCGGCAGTTTCTTTGTTAATCATTTGCTGTAAGCTTCAAGTTTTGAGGATAAAAAAATCTGCCATATATTACAAGCTTTACAACTTTGTTTTCGCTTTAAACTGAGCGTAAAACTCTTTAGGAGCCTCATCAAAATACTTAAATAGAGCAGGGCAAAGCCATCCTTCACGATCTAAATCTGCACTGTAATACCAGTTACCTCCATATTCTTCACGCCGCCAGCCAAACTCGATCTGGTAGCCAGGAAAAGGAGATGCAGAAAATACCAAACTGAACCCTGACTCTGCATCTGGAATTTGTGCCACCATTCTTTCGATAATTTCGTCTGCCCCCGCCACGAAAGGCTCTTGAACTAGACCTACCTTGTCATCATCAAACACCCACATTTCGCCGAACTTATAAGGATGAATAACCATGATTGAGTTCATAGAGTTTCCTAGCAGTTAATCTCGTATCAATTTAATAATGATACGTCTAAATAACGTTAAAAAAGACAGGCTTATTGCCTGTCTCGTAAGTAATGATTTAGCAAAGAATTTAGAAATTCATTTCAGCAGCTTGAACTTTCTCAACCTGCTTCTTCTTCAGCACAAGCATAACTTGAGCCAACATTACAAGAGCTACGAATGCAATCATCCATTTGACTCTAGAGGAATCTTGCAGTACGATTTCTGCATCTATTTGACCGAATCCACCGACGTTCGGGTTGTTGGTCAAAGCATCACCAGTCTTAACTGCTTGCCCTTCGGAAACAATCAGGTCTGGCCCTAAAGGAACCGTATCAACAACAACATCACCAGATTCAGGTTGGATGTTTACTAGATATTTAACGTTCCCGTCTGCATCTTCCTCTTTGGCAATCTTGGTAATTGTGCCAGTGGCGGAAGCGTTGTAAACACTATTGTTGCTCTTTTCGCCAGTAGGATAAACTTGTCCGCGTCCCCGATTACCACCTACGTGAACTGAATATTTACCGAAGTGGATGTTTTTGTCAGTTGCGGGGTTGGGAGAAAGAACTGGGAAGATGATTTCCTGATACTGTTCACCAGGTAAGGGACCGACGATGACGACATTTTCTTTGTCTTCGCTGTAGGGTTGGAAGGCAGTGTCGCCAATTTCTTCTTTAAGTTCCTCAGAAATCCGGTCTTCGGGAGCAATCTTAAAGCCTTCAGGTAGCATCAGTACAGCACCGACGTTCAAGCCAACCTTAGAACCATCGGCACCAACTTGCTGGGCGGACAGATCGTAAGGGATTTTCACTATAGCTTTGAATACAGTGTCAGGTAGAACCGATTGAGGAACTTCTACTTCTGTAACTTTGGCGGCTAGGTGACAGTTGGCACAAACAATGCGCCCAGTAGGTTCGCGGGGGGTTTCGGGATAGGTTTGCTGTGCCCAAAATGGATAGGCGGCAGCTGATTGGGGAAGGGCTAGATCGCTGGTGAAGTAAAATGTCACAGTGGCGATCGCTATGAGCAATGTTTTTACGATCGCTCTAGCACTGCGAGTTAACCTCGCTGTTCGGAAAACATTTCTCATCTCTAATAAGGGCAACGATTGAATTTGTCATTAGTCATTGGTCATTAGTCATTAGTCATTAAGCCCTGAACAAAGGACGAATGACTAAGAACTAAGGACAAAATTATTAACTCCACCAAGGTGCATCACCGGTGCGGAAGTCGGTTTCTGTCCAAGGGGTCAAAACGATTTTGTCGTCGCTTACATTGGTATGGGCTAAAGCCAAAGACAGTGGTGCTGGACCCCGAACAACCTTACCTGTTTCGTCATATTGGGAACCATGACAAGGACATTTAAATTTGTTCTCAGCAACGTTCCAGGGGACGACACAACCTAAGTGGGTGCAGATGGCGTTAATGCCATAATCTTTGATCGCCTCTTTGCTGTCTACCACAATATAGGTAGGATCTCCCTTAAGTCCTTGGACTAGGTTGCGATCGCCTGCATTCCGGTTTTCTAGAAATTTGGTGACGCTAACATCGTTACCTAGCTCATCTTTTGCCGTTGTACCGCCACCAGCACCACCAGTTGCGGGTGGAATAAAGTAGTTGACAACGGGATACAATGCACCCAGAGCTACTCCAGTGACAGTCCCAAAAGTGAGCAGATTCATGAACTGACGACGACCCATATCGGGCACGTCTGCTGATTCAGAAAATTGAGCCATAATCTACGCGCTCTTTGTGTATTTTGTTAAGCATTTTGACAAAAGTACTGTACTTGAGGAACTCTTGTCTAAGTCGAAATGCTAGCGCTCACAACGATGCCATACTTCTTTGTTCCAAGATATAAAAAGCATCTTTTCTGTTAGCATTACATTTCTTTATATCCTTATCATACTGGAGTCACGGAACTTAACATCATAACTAAATGTAAAATCTGATTGAGAAAAGCTATGACAGGACAGGAATTACGTCAGATGTTGCTTGATAAGTGGGGATATTCTTATGATGTCCAGTTCCGACGGGCACAGGGAAAGATATTTTTGCAAGTAATGTGGAAATATCTGGAGCAAGCTTCTTTTCCCTTGAGTGAGGCAGAGTACCAAGAGCATCTTGACAGCATTGCTAATTATCTCCATGCTTTGGGCGGGTCAACACAAGTACAAACATTTATTGCCCAAACACGCGATCGCCCCCGCCTCGGTAAGGCTGTTAGCATTCCTTTAGATTTGGGTGAACGTTCTTCTGAATGGATATTATGACCTACTATTGCATTCAGATGATTAACAACTCCCAGTTCGCACATTTTTTGAATAGTTATAAAAAAGCCTACATTAGGTATAAAATATTGACTAAAAAGTTTGGTATAGACGTATATTTACTTGATGTTTATGGACAAACTCTACTACGCGTTTTATTCATAAATTGGGTGCGCCGGGAACTATTCGCAGTTTATTATTGGGAAGTGAGAAGTAGTGTTTAAATATTAGAAAAACTGCTAAATCTGTCTACTAAAAAGTTTTAAGCTATTGCTAGATAATAATAACAGTCTTATTTCTAGCATTTTATGCTGATGTGCTAAATGTAGGGTTTTAACCCAGATTTTAAATTTTATTTTTTGGAAGTATCTAATGCTTTTAAATCATCTAAGCTACAGAGCAAACGAGGTTTTTCAGGGTCAGTCAAATCTAGCTGCTCCCAAGATATTGTATAGCCACCGTGGATTTTATGTGCGCCAAAAAGGTGTAAGATTCTTAACCCAATTGTCCAAGCAGATAGTCTTTCTAACACAGCAGTGGTTCCGATCAGATATTCTTCAATAACCCATTCTTCACCTCGTTGTTGGGCACGTACTTCCTCAATGCGTCCGACAGACTTGCCAGTTGAATCCAATACTTGTTTGCCTAGTAGCAGTTCCAGATGAATTTCACGAGTTGCCATGTTCTGCTCCTGGAATTCGTTCAATAATCTGTTCCCGAAGCCATTTTTCATAAGCTAATGCCGGAGTTGCTTCAGCCTCAATCTCAACTTCGACATCAATCCCAACATCCCGCACTTTTGACAACGGAATTCTAAACGGTTCACTGTGTTTAGCACCCCAGCTATTTTCAATTGCTGCTACCCACCTTCCTAAACGTGGATGAATGCGTCGTGCAAGGGTTATCATACCAGTTTCGATATAAATGAGTCGTGGCGGTTCCCCGTCGCGCAACTCCATGACAATTCCATCGACTTTGCCCAGCTTGCGCTGATTGCTGTCAACTAATTGGTTATCAAGTACATCTCTAATAATGTCCATTTTCTCTAACTTCCAGTTGATTATTTAACCTAAACCCGCAGCAGCGATCACCCTCCAAGAATTTCTAGTGGGATAGCAACGATCGCTAACACGAATGTCAGCACAATTGTAAAGATAACAACACTATTACTTATCCAACCGTTGCGATAATTGCCGACATATAATTCATCATTCATCAACACCAGAAATGGTATAATCACAGGCGGCAAAATTACTGCTGTAATCGCCATTGAAAACAAAGTCAATTGCAATGGATCGATTCCAAATACCATTAATAAAGAAGCGAGAAAGACAAACACAGTGTAGACCAAACTAAAACGTGCGGCATCTTTTGGTTTGAGATTTTCGCCCCAATTCCAACCAAAAGACTGAGCCACAATATAGGCTGTATCGAGAGTAACCTCCAGTGCTGCACCAAAGCAAGCAATGCCCAAGGACACGGCAAATAGCACAAAGCCCCAGTACCCAAAAGATTCTGTCAACATCAACGCCGCCTGTTCGTAGCTATCTACCTCAATGCCTTTGGGTTTGAGTACTAATGCCGACACAATCAATACCCCTAGTGATACGACACTACCAAAGCTCATCCCTAAACCGGCAACGGCGCGATTTACACCGATATACCCTTCATCCCATTTATCTTCTACTGCCCCAGATGAGTAGAAGTAAAATAAATAGGGGCTAATCAAAGCACCTAAAATTCCAACCCCAAGGTATAAATAATGAGCGGTATCTTGTTGTGGCAGAGTTGGCAACAAACCACTGCCAAGTTGTGTTAAAGATGGATGCAACTTGAAAGTAGCGACGACAAAAACTAGTGTCACCAACCCTAATACGGAAATACCATTTTCAATAATGCCAAAATTGCCGTACCAAATTAGCAACCAAATTGCAAAGGCAACGGGTAAAGCATACCACTGAAAGCTAATACCTGTTAGCAGTTGTAAGGCGATGCAAACACCACCGATTTCAGCAGCTAAAACTAAAAAGTCAACTATAATTTCTGCAATCAGTGGAATAATATAAAAATTAAACCCAAAACGTTCACGCACCGCAGCAGCTAATGTATGCTTGCTAACTGCTGCTAACCGCCCAGACATTTCTACCAAAAAAATCACACAAATTGTACCCAGGATAATCGCCCAGATTAATTGAAAGCCGAAAATAGATCCAGCCTCTGCTGCTGTGGCGATCGCACCTACATCCAAAAAGCCACCTATACTAGTCACAATCCCCAGCGCGATTTCAAAAATTTTCTTCATGGTTTGTTCTGCTGTGGTAGTTGCGAGTCTAGTGTTTGTCCTTCTTGCGATAAGTCCCCAAGTCGTTGTGACACTACAGAATAATTTTCTTGTTCAACTGCGGTTGACATTTGCTCTGTGATTTTTGCTAACCGTTTGATATGACCCAAAAGTGCTAACTTGTAAGACTGGGGAATAGCTGTAGATGATTCTATCTGTGCTATGTTGTCGGTTTCTGTCTGGAACTCTTGCTGTGCTTTATTCAACGTTTGTTTCGCATAGACTTTTGGCACAGCACCTCGTACCCAAGCATCAGCAACCATTTTGCTTGTAGCTGTCCATGACTTTACAGTTTGTAGTTCTTCTGTAAGCCTATCTGGGGCTGCTTTGCTACAAGCGGTTAATAATGTCAAGGCTAATAAATAACCTATAAATATGCTTTTCATCAGATGTCCGTTTTTGTAGTCCTCCTTAAAACTTCATAGTCATTCAATTCCTGTAACATAGAGCATTTGACAACTCGTGCGAGGTAACGATCTGCAATTAAAACTATTAATTACAGACAAAAAGTTTTCTATTACCTTTTAGGGTCGTTTTTTTCTAGCTTATAAATTATAGGGGTTTATGATAACTTGGTTCTATTCACCCATAGATTAGTCTATAAATTGAAATGATCTTTACTTTGGTCAGAGAAATGAAATAAATTTATGATTAATTACATCCAGTATTTTTATCCAAAAGCACCATAAAGTGCTAAAAGACTCTTTTGCCCACCGCTACATCTCTATCAGGCTGAATTAATACAACTTCTCCATCATCTAAAACTACTCCCAAGACTAAAACTTCGGAGACAAAATTAGCTATTTGACGGGGTGGAAAGTTAGTAACAGCTAATATTAATGTGTTGATTAATTTTTCTTGGTCATAAAGTTTAGTAATTTGGGCACTAGATTTTTTAATGCCCAAATCGCCAAAATCTATCCACAATTTATAAGCTGGTTTTTTGGCTTGAGGAAATTCTTCGACTTTAATGACTTTGCCTACATGAATCTCGATTTTTTCAAAATCACTATAGCTAATAAACATTTGCTCAAAAACTCAGCATTAAAATCTTTTTACCTATTTTCTATGTTATTTACCTGTGAGCTTCACCAGCCCAACACCACCGAAATAAAGCCCTAAAACGGCTCCCGCCAAAAGACTTTGAGTTAGAGGATCGGTAGAAGGTGTAAGTACAGCTCCTAAAACCACTGCTCCCATAATCACGTAACGCCAACCAGAAACCATCCGTTCAGACGAGACAATATTCAAATTACCGAGCAACAATTGGATGATGGGAATTTGAAATGCTAAACCAGTGCTGAATAAAAGTAGCAGCACAAATTCAAAATATTTATCTATTGACCAAAGTTGTTCAACTACATCTGCTCCGTAGCTGATGAAAAATTTCAACGCTGCGGGGATAAGGAGTAAATAGGCAAATACTAACCCCGCGCCAAACAGTACACTCGAACCAAAAACCACAGGCCCCAATAAACGGCGTTCGCGGCGAGTCAGTCCTGGAAGCACAAACTGGATAATTTGGTAAAGAATGAAAGGACTAGAAAGCACTAAACCAGTGTAGGCTGCGACTTTGAGGGAGACAAAGAAATATTCACCAGGTGCAAGTTGGAGAAATTTGACTCCTTGTGCTGGAACCTCAAGCAGCTGGACAATCGGCTTAACGGCAAAGAAACAGCCAATAATACCTATCGCTACGGCAATCAGCGAATAAAAAATTCGTTGTCGTAACTCTTCTAGATGGTCGAAAAGGGACATTTCGACTTCATCTGGCAACTCATTAAGAGGATCTGTATCCGAGTTGCCATATCCTTCTGGGTCGATGTTGGGAACGTTTACAGTATCTACGTCTTGTAAAGGCGGCATGAGTCAGCTAGTAGGCAACATTTATAACTGAGTGCTAAGTAATAAGCAAGATTTTTCACTCAGGACTTGGAACTCAGCACTCTTCATTATTTTATCCGGGGAATGCAGTCACCAAGATATGTTTTTGGATGCTGTGGGTTTTTTGTCCTGTTTTTTAGGGTTGCATCTGCATAAGTTAGTAGGAAGCCATCTTGTAGGCAATGCCTAACCTAAAAAAAGGGTGGAACTGATAATTTAGAAATCACGTCTCTGCGGCTAGTAGTGTGTCTAACTTGTTTTAATGGTTTGTGGTAAGCATTTTAGTGCAAGAATAAGGGCTAAAATCCTTGCTACAAGATTGTCTACCCATCAATTTCAAGTTGAGACACTACTAGTAGTGCTGGGTAAATTCACACAACATCAACATATAATACTCAGTTTTAAAAATCCGGTTCATCAAGGTGGCATCTATACATACATAGCGCAATCGGAAATTTTTAGCTGAGGTTGAGTATGAAACGGACAATTTGCATTGTCATGATGGCATTGCCTGTTTATTTATACAATGTTGGACTAAGTAATAGTCTTAGTAGTGACGTGACAATTGTCAAAAACCAGCCTCCGATAATAGCTGCTCTAATTGCTTACAGTACAAATGCTCCGTCACGCATATTGCCTTGGCAAATATCAGCTAGAGATGACCAAACTGAAGATTGTCTTCGGGCTGGTACTTGCAAAGATTGATATTAATTGGGAATCCCTTCCCTACGGGACGCTACGCGATCGGCTTCTCTACGAGACGCTACGCGTTAGCGGAGCTGATACGCTCAGGGCAAGTGGGAATTGGGAACTTGTACTGAGTGCAGTTGAAGTATGGGGAATTGGTGATTGGTAGTCCAAGTTATAAAAAAAGAAAATTAATGGTTGTAGAACATCAACGTACAGTGGTGGTTACGGGAGCATCAACAGGAATTGGCCAAGCGTGTGCTTTGCTTTTAGACCAGTTGGGCTTCTCTGTTTTTGCTGGCGTGCGTCAAAATATTGATGCTCAAACACTTAAGCAGAAAGGATCGCCAAGACTCATTCCCATTTTTTTAGATGTTACTGATGCTGAATCGATCGCAGATGCGGTTGATAAGGTAACAAATGAAGTCGGTGGTACTGGAATTTTAGGTTTAGTGAATAATGCAGGAATTGCTATCCCTGGGCCTTTAGAATTATTAGCGATCGCAGAATTTCAACACCAGATGCAGGTTAATGTCACCGGACAATTAGCGGTGACACAAGCATTTCTTGGTCTTTTACGCCAAAGTCGGGGCCGAATTATCAATATGGGTTCCATTGCTGGTAGGAGTCCTACGCCGTTCTTAGGAGCTTACAATGCTTCTAAGTTTGCCTTGGAAGCACTCACTGATGTCATGCGGATGGAATTACGTCCTTGGGGAATCTCGGTTTCAATTATTGAACCTGGTTCCATCGCTACCCCAATTTGGGAAAAGTCCCTAAGTCAATCGGAAGTAGCACAGTATGATTTACCGCAATCGGCACAAAATCTCTACGGTCAAGCAATGAATATTGTCCGCAAGAAAATGCAGATTCTCGCATCTAAGGGAATTTCTGCGGATATTGTCGCTCAGACTGTTGTTCATGCGCTCACTGCAAAGCAACCCAAGACGCGCTATCTGGTTGGCTCAGATGCCAAACTCGGAGCGGTGCTAAAGCATATTTTGTCTGATAAGCTACATGACCAGATAATTTTATACTCAATGGGATTGTAGATTAGCGATCGTCAATACTTCAGAGGAAGGGCGTGTTTTCAAACTACTCGTTTAGCCTCCTAATTTTTTAGATCCCCCTAAATCCCCCTTAAAAAGGGGGACTTGAAGAGATTTTTAGCTCCCCTTAAAAAGAGGGACTTGAAGAGATTTCTAGCCCCCCTTAGAAAGGGAGGTTGGGGGGATCTAAAACTTTGAAAACACGTCCTAGTCACTCTGAATTCAAAAGCTGTCATGAACAAAAACATGATTTTATTGATGAAAAGCATAATTTTCATCAATAAAATCGTTCTGGTCATCAATAAAATCGTTCTGGTCATCAACAAAATCGTTATTTTTGTAACTAGAGGCAGGAATCTAGTCAAAAATTAACTCTAAATTGAAGTTGTAATTAACCAACGCTTTTGCTAAAAGTCTTATGTTGCAAGGATTGTAGATTATTCTCTCGCAAAAGTGACAAAAGCTCTTTAATAACTCAAGCTGATGACGGGTTCAAGAGAGCTACAAAACTGTACTTAACAGTACCTTTTTTTGTACCGGATATTTTTAATATTGATAAGAGTAGCTTATTTAATATTAGATATTTTTGCTATTTGTACTTATAGTAGTATTTTTGCTTACTTTAACTAAAATCTCAGCATTACTATGTGCTACATCTAACTTATGTATAAACAATTATCCGAAATTCTGCTAGTTTAGTTAGTAGTTTGATTAAAATAAAGCATAAATTCCCTAAAATCAATATATTTATTCAGTAAATTTTGTCATCCCCATTCTTGAGTGAACTTGATTAGTTATGCTCCTAGATTTAGAAAGATTTTATCAGGCTTGCAATCCGAGCAGACCTCTAATCATAGGAAACGCCAGCGATCGCAGGTACTATATTGATTTTGCTGCGGTACGGGGTGGCAAAATCATCGAAGCTTTGCAGCGCACGATCGCTCGAATATCACCGGATGAACCAACTTGTCAGCTATTTACAGGACATCTCGGCTGTGGAAAATCAACGGAATTGTTGCGGTTGAAAGCTGAATTGGAAGCGCAGCAATTTCATGTAGTTTACTTTGAGTCTACCCATGTCTTAGAAATGGCAGATGTGGATGTGACTGATATTTTGTTGGCGATCGCAGGCCAAGTAAGTGAAAGCCTAGAAGCTATGAAAATCAGGCTCAAATCTACTTACTTTACCAAGTTGTTTGGTGAAATTGTGGATTTTCTGCAAACACCAATTGACCTGGGGGTAGAAGCAGAGTTGTCTGTGGGAATTGCCAAAATTACAGCCAAAACTAAAGAAAGTCCCCAATTGCGGCGGCGGTTAAGAGATTATTTAGAACCACGAACAGCAAATATTTTACAGTCAATTAATCAAGAATTGCTAGAACGTGCCACCAAGGAACTGAAAACTAAAGGTAAAAAAGGACTGGTGGTTATTGTTGATAACCTGGATAGAGTTGCAATTCGACCTTTGCCATCGGGGCGATCGCTGCCAGAATACTTATTTATTCAGCGTGGTGAACAGTTACGCAAACTAAATTGCCATGTAGTCTACACAATTCCTTTAGCCCTGACTTTCTCCAACGATAGCGCCGAACTTCAACATCGTTTGGGGGGAGGTGTCGCACCAAAAATGTTACCGATGATACCTGTACGTCTGCGCTCTGGAGAGATTTTTCCTCAAGGGTTAGCCATGTTGCGGCAAATGGTTCTAGCTAGAGCTTTCCCAGACATTTTACCTAGCGATCGGTTAGGCTTAATTACAGAGGTGTTTGATAGTTTGGAAACCTTAGATCGGTTGTGCTTGATTAGTGGTGGTCATGTCCGTGACTTGCTAGGGTTACTGTTTGACTGTCTGCGAGAACAAGATCCACCTTTTGAGCGGGAGTGTGTTGATTTGGTGATTCAAAGACAGCGAGATTACCGAGCCAACGCTATCGATCCTCAAGAGTGGGAATTAATCTTTCAGGTGGTGCAACAGCAACGGGTGAGAGGTGATATAGAATACCACACTTTATTGCGAAGTTTATTTGTATTTGAATACCGAGATCATCAGGGAGCTTGGTTTGCCGTCAACCCAGTTTTAGCAGAGACGGAAAAATTTAAATCATGGTTGAACGACACCCACAAGCAGATATAAGAGCGGCTAATGAGCGGGCTTTACGGAGTTTGGGGAGAGCAATTGCCCTTTCTAGCGGTCAATTTTCTCTGGTTTTGGTGTGCTGCAATTATCGAGTTTTACAAGAACTTATGCTGCAAAGACTCGAAGAACTCTCTTCAGGAGTACACCATATTCAAAAGGTAATTCTGCCGCATAATGCTAGAAGTCTTTACACAAGTATTCATTTACAACTGGTAACTGAAGAGAATCCGCCATCAGCGTTGATGATTTTGGGTTTGGAGTCAGTAGATGGAATCGACGATTTACTAAGGTCTATCAATCATATTCGTGATGAATTTCGCAAACGCCACCCATTCCCGATGATTTTGTGGGTGAATGAAGAAGTGTTGCAAAAGGTAGTCCGTTTAGCACCAGATTTTGCGAGTTGGGCGGCTACACCGATTCGGTTTGAGATGACAACTCAATCATTGCGGCAATTTTTGCAACAGGAAACGGATTCTTTATTTGCCACGGTGTTACCAAGCGATGCTGGACAACACCAACCTCCTCAAGTTGCAAAGCATTATTTCACTGTGGAGCAAGTCTGGAAAAATAGCTATGAACTCCACTTTGCTATTGGAGAGTTGCACGATCGTGGTATTACCTTAGAGCCAGAATTACACGCTAGTTTAGAGTTTGTTTTTGGTCTAGATAATTATATTAGCGATCGCATCAATACAGCTTTAAGCCATTTTCAGCAAAGCTTGCAAGTTTGGCAAAAGTTGGAAGAAATAGGGGGAGCAGGAGAGCGGGGGAGCGGGGGAGCAGGGGAGCAGGGGGATGAGAGGGTATTTTCTTCGTCTACACCTCCTAATCGCCCATCTCCTCTACTTCTGCGACAGGGAGTCTTGCTGTTTTATATTGGGCTGTGTTATTGCCGTTTAGCAGAGCAAAATCAAATAGAAAACCGTCGTCATTGGTACACAGCTAAATTTTATTTTCAGCAATGTTTGAATGTTTTACAGGTGGCTGGGCGTTTAGATATAGTTGCTGGGTTTATTAGTCAACTCGCTGAAGTTTTGCAATATCTGCAAGAGTGGGAAGAATTGCAGACTGTTGCCCAAAAGTCTCTGGAGTTGCATCAAACTTATGGTAGTCAAATTCAATTAGCTTGTGACTACGGTTTTCTGGCACAAGTGGCTGTGCAGCAGTCACGGTGGATACAGGCGAGTATATTAGCGCATGTATCGCTGCTAAAATTAGGTGAAGCGCAAAAGCACAACGATCCTTATAACTGCTTATTTCCATTACTGCTGGCGCAAATTTACTATTTAGTGTTGGCGAAAGCACAGAGAAATTTAGGTGAGCTAGTAATCGCTCATGAATACTTAGAAAAAGCTACAAAAGAACTGCCAGCAGCTTTAGAAAGCAGTGCCCATCAATACGATGCCCATCGTTATATTCGCTTATTGCGGACACTGCGATCGCTATACTTTGAAGAAGGTCGCTATTTGGAAGCCTATTACATTCGCCAGAAACGGCGTTCTGTTGAGCAGCAGTACGGCTTTCGGGCTTTTATTGGTGCAGGACGCTTGCAACCCCAAAGACAGGCGACAAACCCTGCATTGATGGCACCTTCTGGGAGTAGTAGCGTTGCTTTAGAAATTGCTGCTTCTGGTCGAGAGCGTGATATTAATAACTTAATTGGGAGAATTAGCCGCGCCGATCAAAAGCTGACGGTAATTCACGGTCAATCAGGTGTAGGTAAAAGTTCTACCGTAACGGCAGGTTTAGTTCCAGCACTGCAAAATCGAGCCATTGGCGATCAAATAGCTGTGCCTGTAGTACTGCAAGTTTACACCGATTGGGCGCGGGAGTTAGAGAAATCTTTAAGTCAGGCGATGTCTAGTGACGCATCCCTTGCCGTCTACGCTGAGATTAAGCTAGAAGCAAACATTGAAGCGGCGGAGGTTTTGCCCTACTCTCCTACACCGATCACCATCGTCAGAATTTTACAACAACTCCAACAAAATGCTGATAACCACTTGATCACAGTTTTAATTTTTGACCAGTTTGAAGAATTTTTCTTTGGTTATAGCGATCGCAAGCAAAAGCAAGAATTTGATAAATTTATTAGTGATTGTCTGAATATCCCCTTTGTCAAAGTTATCCTTTCCTTGCGAGAAGATTACTTACATCGTTTGTTAGATTTTAAACATCTCTCCGCACTGGAAGCGATTAATAATAATATTCTCGACAAGCATATTCGTTACCAGTTGAATAACTTTTCACCAGAATATGCTAAAGCAATTATCCAAAAATTGACCGAGCGATCGCAGTTTAATTTAGAGCCTGCTTTAATCGATGCCTTAATCGAAGATTTATCCACAGAATTTGGAGAAGTCCGCCCAATTGAATTGCAAGTTGTGGGAGCGCAAATTCAAGATGAACGCATTACTACTCTAGAAGAATATCAGCCATATAGACCCAACAAACTTATCGAGCGATATCTTAAAGAACTGATTAAAGACTGCGGCCCAGAAAATGAACGAGCCGCCTTACTCGTCTTATACTTATTAACAGATGAAAGTAACAACCGACCTTTTAAAACTCGTGCTGAATTAGCGGCACAGCTAGCAGAATTAGAAGATGCCAGCAAATTAGAGTTAGTATTAGACATTTTAGTAAGCTCCGGTTTGGTAGTACTATTCCCTGATGTACCAGAACGCTATCAACTAATTCACGATTATTTAGTAGACTTAATTCGCTACCTACAGCAACAAGAATCAAGTTTACAGGTACAACTAAATCAGTTGCGCCATAAAGTAGAACAAAGTAAAGCTGAAATTGAGCGGCTTAAAAGCGAACTTAGCCAAAAAAAGCAGCGTTCCACATTAGCAGATTCTCATCCCCAACAGGGATTAGATTTATTAACAGAATTGCGAGAATTACACAAGCGAGAAGAATTGAGTCAGTTACAAATTGAGCAATTACGAGCTGAATTAAAAGAAAAAGAATTAACAGCTAAACTTGCAGAAAGTCAAAAGAAACAAAGACTTAGCGAAGCTCAATTAAATCGTTCGTTGAAAATTGCCCTGACTGCTTCTGTTCTTGCCATATTGGGATTAAGTGTTTCCATAGTAACAGCAGTAGATAGTGAAATTAAAACCCTTAGTGCATCCAGTGAAGCCCTCTTTGCCTCACAAAAAGGTATTGATTCTTTAAAAGAAGGTTTAAGAGCGGGAAGAAAATTACAACAAATAGTTTGGGTAGATTCCTACACAAGAGAGCAAGTACAGACGGCGCTCTATCAAGCTGTTTCTGGGTTAAGAGAATATAACCGCTTGGAGGGGCATTTATCTGGAGTAAATAATGCTACATTCAGCCCTGACCGTTCTTTAATTGCTTCAGCTAGTGCGGATACTACAATTAAACTTTGGCTTCCTGATGGTAGCTTGTTCAAAACCCTATCTGGGCATGAAGATGTAGTGAATAGCGTCAGTTTCAGCCCCGATGGTCAAATTATTGCTTCCGCTAGTCAAGACAAAACGGTGAAACTTTGGAGTCGAGAGGGTGTATTACTTGTTACTCTATTAGGGCATCAGGGTGTCGTGAATAGTGTCAGTTTTAGCCCAGATGGACAGATTATTGCTTCTGCAAGTACAGACAAGACAGTAAAACTGTGGAGTCGGGATGGTAAACTGCTCAAAACCTTGCCAGGACATGATGGTGCAGTTTTGAGTGTCGCTTGGTCAACTGATGGACAAACCATTGCTTCAGGGAGTGCAGACAAGACAGTAAAATTGTGGAGTCGGGATGGGAAGCTGCTCAAAACCTTGCAGGGACATGAGGATGCAGTTAAAAGTGTAGCTTGGTCAACCGATGGACAGACTATTGCTTCAGCTAGTTTAGACCAGACAATCAAACTGTGGAATCTAGAGGGGAAATTACTGCGAACCCTATCAGGGCATAGTGCTGGAGTTACCAGCGTCAGTTTTAGCCGTGATGGTAATACCATCGCTTCTGCAAGTACCGACGAGACAATCAAACTTTGGAGTTTTGAAGGTGTGCTGCTAGGAACCCTGAAAGGACATAATAATTGGGTTAACAGTGTCAGTTTCAGCCCAGATGGTCGCACCCTAGCTTCTGCAAGTCGGGACAAAACTATTAAACTCTGGCATTGGGACGATGTGTTATTGCGAAAACCCAAAGCCGATAATGATGACTGGATAACTAGCATCAGTTTCAGCCCAGACGATCGCACCTTAGCAGCAGGGAGTCGAGACAAAACTATAAAACTATTCAGCCGCGAAGGTAAATTACTCCGAATACTTACAGGGCATCAAGGTCAAGTTTGGGGGGTTAGTTTCAGTCCAGATGGTCAAGCGATCGCTTCGGCTAGTAAAGATCAAACAGTAAAGCTTTGGGGTGCTGACGGTAAACTGCTCAATACCTTACAGGGTCATAATAGTACCGTCTTGAGTGTAGCTTGGTCGCCTAATAGTCAAATAATTGCCTCGGCTAGTAAAGATCAAACAGTAAAGCTTTGGAGTCGAGATGGTAAACTGCTCAACACCTTGCAAGGACATAAAGATGCAGTGAATTGGGTAAGTTTTAGCCCAGATGGTAAATTGCTAGCCTCAGCCAGTGATGACAAAACCGTAAAAATCTGGAGTTTAGATGGTAAATTGCTATATACCTTAATTGGTCATAGCCGCCGCGTAAATGGGGTTTCTTGGTCGCCTGATAGTCAAGTAATTGCTTCAGTTAGTATTGATAGCACAGTCCAACTTTGGAGCCGGGACGGTGGTTTACTAAATACTCTCACAGGGGATGGTGATAGTTTTATTAGTGTGAGTTTTAGCCCCGATGGTAAGACTTTAGCAGCTAGCAGTGATGACAAAATAAGAATTTGGAACCGAGAAGGGACATTACTGATCGCTTTAAAAGGCTATGAAGCTGAGTTAACCAGCGTCAGTTTCAGTCCTGACGGTAAGACTTTGGCTGCGGGTAGTGGTAACGGCACAGTGATTTTCCAGAATTTGGCAGATATCCAACTGGAAAAATTACTGGCACGGGGTTGTTATTTGCTCTATGATTATTTGCAGACTAACCAGAAAGTGATGAAAGGCGATCGCGCCTTGTGTTCTAGTAGGTGATAGCGTATTTATTTATCAAATTTACTTTTTAGTTTTACTTTTGCCTTGTTCTACTAATATGTTTACTAGTTCAATTTAATGTCTACTATTTAAAAACTAACTTTACAACATTCGCTAATTTACATTCATACTTTCTTCTAAAATTTTACTTATAAGTTGACCGCGAACATTACGTCCTTTTCTACTAGCAGTACCTTGATGTGTATAATAATAATATTGAGCAAACATATTTTTAGATACATCTTCTTTTTTATTTATATGTAGTTCTTCTTCTAAAGATTTTAAAGCATGAGCTAAAGTTTGCTCTTGAGGTAAATAACCATACTTGTTTTTAATTTTGATTAATTCAACCATTAAAGTAAACAAACTAGACTTCTTTATCCACAAACTATCTGGAGGGAGATTAGACTCAATAATTAATTTAGATGCTTCGTTAAAATTATTAGACATTAACTCTTTATTTGGATATTCATTATTATATTTTTCTACATAGGTCTTTACCTCTTTATCACTAGTAAAATAACCACCTTCTTCTATTGTTGACATAATTAGCAATACATATTCCAGGTCTTTCATACGAGAAAATTCACCTTCACTAAAGACCTCTAAACTAGTAAAAAGAGCATTATTTTCTAGAATATTTTTAGCAGTTGTGATGAACTCCCCTTCATATAATGAGTTGCTAATTTCTATTGCATTTAGTGCGTATTGTACAGAGTTGATTCTCTTAAAAACTTCTCTAATTTCACTTTCAGGAATTCTTCCTAAATCTCTAACGACAACTGTATAATCAAAAAAATCTGTTTTTTCTTGTTTAGACAATTTTTCAAACTTACTGATATTTTTGATAGTGAATTCTGGTGATGCTGTGACATATTGGTAGATTGTACTTAATCTTTGTTGACCATCTACGACAAGTGTTTTTGATGTTTGAATATCAAGATCGATTTCACCATCAGCTAGATATATTTCAGGGAAAGGAAGTTTTAATAAAATTGTTTCTATAAATTTTTCTTTATGTGCATTATTCCATACAAGCTTTCTTTGAAAAGATGGAGCAAGTATTAAAGTACCAGTTTTCATCATGTTGAATAAATCTAAAACTTTTTTATTAGTTGCAATACCATTTTTGCTCATTTTAAACATCCTCCTGTCTCAGTTTTTTGATATTCTGCATGTGATATTTTTCAAAGAGAGCGGAATTATAATAAATACCCCCTGCTATTTTTTGGGGTGTATATTTATAAGAGATTGATTTAAAATACTCAAACCACTCATTTGTACGAGAATATTTAAATGGAAATAAATCTGGTCTTAGCCATCCTTTAAAAAAATATTTTAAAAATTTTTTATACCTTTGTTCTTCTTTATCAGTTCTAGATACTAAACTTATGTCGAAATCATATAATTCTGACCAAAATTTTTCAAAAATTTCTCTAGATATAATAGCTATATCTATATCTGATTCTTCAGAGAACAAATTCCATAATTTACTTGGAGCTATACTAAATCCTAATTTAGCTGAACCAACCATCAATACACATTCTGGTCTTTCTTCAAAATAAGTAGCAATTTCATGCTTGAGGTCAAAATATTTACCTTCATCATCTTTAAAAACATAAGGTGTACCATGTATTATATATTTTTGAACAATTAATTTCTCTGTTAGAGAGTAATCACGTAATGCTGCTTTGAACATATCAATCTTTTGATTAATATGGCTTTGGTCAATTATTAAAGTCTGCCACATAGAGTATTTTATTTAATCAACATAACTTGAACCAAGTTTTTATAGCTAAAAATACATATACTAAATGCTAAAAATTACTAAGTCAATAAGTGTATATACCTGAATAAATAGTGATTTGATTTTTTAGCTTTGTTAGTCCGAACAAAAGACAACAGAAGTTACAAACTGTTAATAGTCACAGAATACAATCGGATAATTAAAATAGGTATTTTCACAAAAAGGCGATCGCACTACATTACCAATTGCGATCAGATCGCCTTTTGTTAACCAACCTCAAGCCGTTGTTTCAAAACTACGGCAGAAAAATCAGCCAGGACTCATAGACAAAGCTGTACATCTTGGTAGCATTGAGTGAAGTACCCGTCAGCAAGGGAGCGAGGGCGATGTATGCAAGCGTCACACAACCACTGACTTTTGAAGAGTTTCTTGCCTGGGATGATGGTTCAGGCAGAGAGTTTGAGCTATTAGATGGGATTCCCGTGCCATTATCAGAACCAAATGCAAATCATGAGGATTTGATCCAGCGACTGTGTGCCTACTTAGAAAATCACTACCAAGAAAATGACCTGTCTTATGTGCCGCGCCAGTCCAAGCAGGTTCGGCTCAAAACAGCATTAGGAGAAAAGGAAAAAAGCCGGAAAGCAGATATTGTCATATTTGCAAGAGTTGAATGGCAGAGGATGAGAACTATCTCTAGTTCTGCTGCTGCATATATTCCACCACCGGGAATCATTGAAGTCGTTAGCAACAACTGGAAGGACGACTATCTGACAAAACTTGCTGAATATGAAGACTTGGGCGTTTTCGAGTACATCATTGTAGACTATGCTGCTTTTGGTGACATTCGGTTCATTGGCTTTCCTAAGCAGCCAACCATTACAATCTACCAACTTGAAGGTGCAGAGTATTTACCTCCGAAGGTTTTTCGAGGGCAGGATCTAATTCATTCTAAATTGTTTCCGAACATTCCCTTAACTGCTGAACAAATTTTTGCAATGAGTCGCTGATTAGCAACCAAGAAATTTATTCTATAGCGGTTCCCAGATGGGTAAGGTACAAAAAAATAATTAACCACAGATGAACACAGACACTTGTACGGACACACTAGGGGCGAATTAATTCTTGTTTAGTCCACTAAGCGAGGACTTTCGCTATTAGCCGTAGGTTTCTAACCTATGACGGGTGATAGGTTCAAATGTAATATTATGGACTTAGGTATTTACACTATTGTAGAATGTTGGCATTGTCCACACGTCCGCCTCAGAATAAATTCTGCGGCTCATAGCGAAAGTCATCTAAAGCTGACTGAAATTATATGTCCTATAGCGATATAACAGTTTCAGCAGATTGGCCAGACGCATGACGAGGGCGAAGATGTAAGTTGATTTCCGTATCGAGCCGCTTGAGGAAAATGAGGAGTTTACCCTCGCTGAACCGTTGAAACTCTCCTTTCATCAAATGAGATACTTCTGGCTGGGGAATGCCAAGAAGTTCGCTGATTTCGCGCTGTTTCAGGTTGCGTTGAGAAAGGAGGCGCAGTACCTGAATCCCTATCTTGCCTCGCATAAAAAGTTCCGAAGCATCCTCTAAACCGAGATCAGCAAATACGTTGCCACTGCTTTCTTCAAAAACGGGTTCCTGTGTCATTGTTGTTTCTCCCTTGCCACTGCGTCTTTATAGCGTTGTTTAATCAGGTCAACATCAGCCTGTGGGGTTTTAATCCCCTGCTTTGATTTTTTCTGAAAAACGTGCAGAACATAGATTTTCTCTCCAATCTTTACCGCATAGACTGCCCTATAAGTATCGGTATCGTAGCGTTTGACGATTTCATACACGCTGCTTCCAACCCCTTTAAAAAGTTTGGCATCCATTGGTGTTTCCCCAGCTTGCACCAATTGCAGCGAATAGCCTAGTGATGCACGCACATCTTCAGGAAATGAGCGGATATTTTTGAGAGAGTCTCCCATCCAAACCAGAGGTCGTAAAGGAATTTCTATAATATCCTCGTCATCGTCCATTTTATATGAATTTTCCTATAAAATAAGTTAGACAATAGCATAAAATGTCCCGTGTGCGAACGGTGTATCGCGTTATATATATTAATTCTCGAAAAACTTGCTGCGGGTGAAACATCTGAGCAAATACTAGAAGCGCATCCGCGACTTACCGATGAAGGAATTAAAGCAGCTTTGGCATTTGCGGCTCAAGCTTTAAGGTATGATGTAGTTTATCCAACGATTGAGAAAGCTTTAATAAGTTTTTAGGGGACGAAAATTTAGATTGGCAAATCGTTGAACGTCTACGGCTTGATTGTTAAACTTCAGCAATCACAGGATGCGATTTATTGCTTGCCACTAGTTTGATGCGCGATCGCACTCCAAAAACTCCTAGCATGATAAATAACTCAACTTAAAATCGCTCAGGCGTTTTCCAGCTACTACGGTAAAAATAAAATCCCTATGACCTGCTACTACTCAAGGTCTTAGGGATTTCTTTGCTTACGGGACTGGTGCGGCTCGAACGCACGACCTGACGCTTAGGAGGCGTCCGCTCTATCCAACTGAGCTACAACCCCAACTATGAAGCACATATAATTATAGCAGTACTTTTACCGAGACTGCCAAACATTATGCCAAGAGCCGCCACCTACTTCTAAACCACAAAGAAAACTTTCTGCTTTTAAGATTATTTGAGATTTTCTGCCATTTATTTCTCGTAACTCTAAAGTTAACTTTCCTTGCATGGTGTCTCGGCAACAATATCTTAAACCTTCTGCTGTGGGCGCACGCAGAGGTGTACCAGCTAAATCTGTGGTTCCTGTCAATTCAATTTCATAATTAGAATTTGTAGCTTTCATTTGCCATCTAGCCCAAGGCTGAATTTCCCAGTCTACTTGTGAATTCCAGGGAACGAATTCATAAAACTTGTCTTGATAGTGCAACCCAATCATCGCTACAGATTCCATCCACCACAGCACACCCCGCCGTCCACCGCCAGCAGTTAATGCTAAATCGGGTTCGCCCTCAAAGCAATTACAATTTATCCAAAACCATTTTTGCGGAAAAGCACCACCCCAATTTTTCTCTCCATAAGCTGGGACGTTGGTGAATTCGTAGATTTTGCCATTCCAATCAATTTTCCCACTGGCTAAACCGTGAGCCATCAAAATCTGCCATCCGGGTTCAAAAATCTGCGAGAATGACAGCCAACCTGCGGTTGATTGCTGAATGCTATTTTTATTACCCCAACCGTATATTGGTTGAATTTCATACTCCCAACGGCAATAATTATTGGTTGCAAGTTCGCGAATTATTCCCTGATTCAAGGTGGCTGTGGCTTGATATCCTTCTTGAACATGATGCTCAAACTCTGCTGGTAAAAGGTACAGAGGAGCAATTTGTAAATCTGTTTTACCCCAATGGCCTAAACCCAAAACATCTCGACTACCCCAAAATTTTTTCACATCAGGAAAAGTACGGCATAAATATTCATCATCTGGGCCAAGGATTTGGGCTGCACCGCCACTGTGGGGTTTCCCGCCGATGGGGTCTTCGATGGAGTACATAAAGGCGAACGTTTGCTCAATTTCCGGTAAAGTGATGCGGTAATACCAGCCTTCAAAGAAACGGCGACTAGTACCATCCCAGTGATAACCAGAATGGGGCGTTTGGGTTGATTGGAGGAAATTGAGGGGAATAGTTAACATAGTATATAGTTGCGGATTTTTTCAGTATGCGCGATGTCTAACGACAAGCCGAAACGTCTACGCTCCGATATTAATCATGCTTATGAAATTCTTGGGCTAGAACCCGGTGCATCTCAAGCAGAGGTGAAGCGAACTTACCGTAAACTGGTAAAAATTTGGCATCCCGATCGCTTTTTCGATCAAAAGCAAAAACAGGAAGCTGAGGAAAAAATCAAATTAATTAACGTAGCTTACAACAAGCTCAAATCAGAAAATCCATCCGAACCTCCCACTTCTGAAAATCCCTCTTCATCTTCGCCTAAAAATCCCACAAAAATATCTGTCAATCGTTGGGATGCAGAAGCTTTCTATACTTTAGGCGTAGAGAATGCCACGGTAGGAAGATATGACGATGCGATCGCAGATTTTACCCATGCAATTCGTCTCAATCCTAACTATGTTGACGCATATAAATATCGTGGACTAGTTTGCTCCCAACTTGGATACGAATATAGAGCCGCTTCAGATTTAAATAAAGCTGCACAAATAGAACAAGGGTTAAAAAATCCTGGTGCTGCAAGGAGAGTGCGATCGCCTAGATATGTATCAAAGCCTAGGCCTCTGGTAGAAAGATTTTGTCAGGGGATTAAAAAGATATTGCGGCTAAATCGACGCTGGAGATGAAAAGCGCCATATTTTAAGATGCTTTGAATGGCGATACCATACTTTGAGTTAGTTAATACTTATGCTTGGGAATACTAAGTATATTGAGATTTGCTGCTGATTTTCTAGTATGAGCGATCGCTTTGATATAAATCATGTTTACAATATTCTTGGGTTAAAACCAGGTGCATCTGTTGATGAGGTCAAGCAAGCTTACCGTCAGATGGCTAAAACTTGGCATCCAGATTGTTTTTTCGAACCGCAGCAAAAGTTAGAAGCGGAAGAGAAAATCAAAGAAATCAATCAAGCCTATGCAAGGTTAAAGTCTTATCAGCCGGATGAGACAAATCAATCTGCTTCCACTTCTATCAAAATTGATTTCACTCCATCTAATGCTGAAAGTTTCTACAAACTAGGGATAGAGAAAGCTCAAAAAGAAAAATATACTGAAGCAATTGAAGACTTTACCCAAGCGATTCGTCTCAACCCCAACTACTTTGAAGCTTACAAATACCGAGGGCTTGCTTGCTCGAAACTAGGATATGAAAATAGAGCCGAGTCAGATTTTAGAAATTCTATACAACTGGAACTGAAACAGAAAAAAGCAGCACCCAAACCTACATCACCACCACCAAAGCCAGCAACGCCGCCACCACCCAAACCTACATCACCACCGCCAAAGCCAGCAACACCGCCACCACCTAAATCAGAGTCTCAACCTTCACCCTGGAAATGTGTACACACCCTGACTCATCTCAACTGGGTTTTTACAACTGCAATCAGTCCAGATGGTAAAACTTTAGCTAGTGGAAGTAGTGATAATACGATCAAAATTTGGCATCTCGACACAGGGAAATTACTACATACTCTCACTAGTCATACAAAATGGGTAAGATGCCTAGCCTTTAGCCCAGATAGCCAAACTCTAGTTAGTGGCAGTGATGATAGCACCCTAATGATTTGGCAAGTGTCTACAGGTAAATTACTCAAGACACTCAAAGTACATTCAACCCCAGTTTTTTCTGTAATCATTAGTCCAGATGGTCAAACTATCCTGAGTGGCGGTACAGACAGTACTATCAAGATTTCCCATATAGAGATGGGACAATTACTGCAAGTCCTCAAAGGTCATTCTGGCTTAGTTTACTCCCTTGCTATTTGCCCAAAACAACAGATTTTTGTAAGTGGCGGTGCGGATAATACCATTAAGCTGTGGAATTTGAAGAGTAACAAACTGCTGCAAACTCTCAACGGACATTCAGGCTGGGTGATGTGTGTCGCCATTAGCCCTGATGGAAAAATTTTAGCTAGTAGCAGTTATGACCAAACTATCAAGCTATGGAATATCAATACAGGTAAGGTAATTAACACTCTTGCCGGACATTGCAGCTATGTTTGTGCGATCGCTTTTAGTCCCGTTGGTCAGTATCTTGCTAGTGGTAGTGCAGATCACAGTGTAAAACTATGGGATGTTAACACAGGACAAGAACTTTACACTTTGAATAACCATTCTGATTGGGTTAACTCCGTCACTTTCAGTCCTGATAGCAAAACCCTAGCTAGTGGTAGTCGGGATATGACAATTAAGCTTTGGCAATGCGATATCTAAACACAAATTAAAAATTTAGATGATTTCAGTAATTTACTAGATTTTTTATCAATCCATCACCTGACAGTTTAATAACATCCATCTTTGGGATACTCTTTCTCTAGATTAAGTATTAACTTCCTATAGATAGAGCCACTTGTCCGATCTCAGAGGTTATTCTGACATTAACCAACAATTGGGTAATAAAACAAACTCAATATTTATCAGCAACATAGATTTTTAAACTCATTAAAACCTCTTTTTCTTACAAAGTTTTAGTTTGTCAACATCATATCGAGGAGTGAAATCAATAGTTATGTCTATTCCCAATGAACGCGAAATCAAAAACAGTGAAATTAAGCAAGAATCTTACACTGATACTAATGGTAATATTCACACTGACTTGACGCGAACTACAGAAACAGTCAAGAACAGTACAGCTAATCCCAACTCTTACACTAACGGTTACGTACAAGGTCGAAATACCGAGCGTAGCTACCAGCAAGCTGATTTAGCCGAGCGTGACAATGAAAATGCTAGCCGTGGTTTGCTGTTAGGTATTATTGTTACTTCTCTAGTTGGTTTGATTGTAGGTGGGGTCTGGTACTTCAACCAACGCAATAACGCTGCGGTTGACACTACTGTGCCGGTCTTAGTTCCTGTACCAAGTAATAATAGTCCAACTCCTAGTGCTTCTCCTCAACCACAAACGAAGATAATCGAAAGAATCAGAGAAGTACCTGTTCCTGTCCCTGTTCCACAACAGCAGGTTACACCTCAATCTGCACCTCGCCAACCAGATATTAACATTACTATTCCACCCCAACAGTCTGCGGCAGAAAAAGCACCTTCTGTAACTCAGCCAGCCCCGAAAGCAACACAAAGTCCGGCGACAAGTCCAACTAGTAATACTGCCACTCCAGGTACGAAAGGTGATAGCACTAAAACCACTTCACCTCAAGGAGTAGACCAGTCAAACAGTACATCGAATAATGGTTCTTCTACCGCAAATGATGCTACAACAGGCGGTCTGCTCAATAACGGCTTCTGAACTTCTAGCCCACTTGCTTAGATGCTGGCATTAACGCCAGCATCTAAGCAAGTGGGAATATTCTTAAGAAGGATTTCGGAATTGTTGCGATAAATTAATGGTGTTCAAGTTTGGTAAACGTATCTTGTAGCTAAACAAACATGATGCTAGATTAAGAGCAAGGTACAAACAGGTTAAAAGTTAACAAAAACTTTCAAGTTAGAGCCTGTACCTCCTGCTCTAATGTTCTTGCGATCGCTCTGAAGTTGTGACATCCATTGAATGTGTTTTGCTTTAAGTTCAATGAGTTCTTTTGGAGGTTTGAAAACGCACTGCCAGAAAATGCCTGCCTAGTTTGAATGTTAGGATGTGCAATTCTGAGTATAGCGATCGCGAATACTGTCCACCTTAGTTGAGTTATTTACTTCTGAATTCTCTAATCTTCAAGAAACCGCCCCAAGCTGCTGATATTTATCCATCGTAGCTTCCGGCGGTTTCTGCTTTGAGTGTTATGCATTTCTGTTCTTTGTCATTTGTCCTTTGTTATCTCTCTTCTTAAGAGAGGGTTGTTTAGACCAATGACTAATGACTAATGACTAATGACTAACTAACGTAATTACAGTCACTTCTGGCGGACAAAATAAACGTCCTGGTTTATAAGTTCCTAAACCCCGGTTGACATATAGTTGATTTTCTTGCACCTTGTGAAACCCTTGCGCCCACTCCCAATATCGCACGACTTTAGAACAGTCTCCTAGTAAAAACGTTACCCAACACCTTAATTTTTTGGGGATTTTTTTGAGTAGCTTTTTATAATGGAATACTAAAGGCCCAATGCCAGGGATTACGATGTGACCGCCGTGGGTATGACCCGATAGTTGCAAATCTACACGCCATTGTTGCAGTATCTTGGCTGTATCTGGATTATGGGATAAAACGATGCGGGGTATAACAGAGTCTAGTTGATTCATCACAGGTGCAGGGTAGAATTCCCGCGACCAATAATCAGCTAGTCCTACAAATGGTAATTCTTTTCCTAGTGGATAGGCGATTTCATTCCAAAGCACATGCACCCCAATGCTAGTTAACGCTTGTGTAACTTCTGCTTTTGAATGACTGTAATAGATATCATGATTACCCAGTACAGCATAGATACCACAGCGACTTTGCAAATGCTTAAGTCGATGCACCAATTGATGAATTGGTGTCGGATCGTCAGTTACATAGTCACCAGTTAATAGAATCAAATCTGGTTCAGCTTCGTTAGTAAGTGCGATCGCTTTTTCTAACATTTCTTCTGACAAGCGCAAACCATCGTAGTGAAAATCTGACAACTGCACTAGCGTTGTACCTTGTAAAGATGCTGGAAGTTCCGCAATCTTAACCGTGATTTTATCTACTCTTAAATGTCCCGTAAACAACCAATGCATAAGGCAACCGATACTCCTCATACCAGCGCTTACAGCTTACCAAATATCAAAATGTAACTTGAGAAACTGCAATAATTTATGTCACATACTCGAAATAAAATTAACGAATTGATTTAAATCCTGAGACTAAACTAAGCAGGACTCACTCGAATTTACAGGTACTGATTAGCCAGAATACCTGCTGTGATTCCGTTCAGGAATTTTGAAATTTGGATTACTTACTCACCCTGTAGGGTGATTATAGTAACTTCTGGGCGGCAAAATAAGCGTCCTGGGAGGTAAGTTCCCAAACCACGATTGACATATAGCTGATTTTTTCCCAGATGATGGAAACCCTGTGCCCATTCCCAATGGCTGACTACAGAAACATTTTCTTCCAAAAATGGAAATCGACGCTGCACTTTTTTAGGTATTTTTTTTGCAAGCTTTTCGTAAAAAAACATTGCAGGGCCAATTCCGGGAATCACGATTTGACCACCGTGAGTATGACCAGATAATTGTAAGTCAACTCGCCATGCTTGCAGTATCTCCGCAGTATCTGGGTTGTGGGATAAAACGATGCGTGGTGTGTCGGGATTTAGTTGATTCATCACAGGTGCAGGGTAGAATTCCCGCGACCAATAATCAGCTAGTCCGACCAATGGTAATTCTTTTCCTAGTGGATAGGCAATTTCGTTCCAAAGGACATGGATTCCAATGCTAGTAAGGGCATCGGTAACTTCTGTTTTGGCGTTTTTGTAATGTATATCGTGATTGCCAAGAATGGCATAGATACCACTGGGACTTTGCAGATGTTTGAGTCGAAGTATCAGTTGGTGAATCGGTGTCGGATCGTCAGTTACGTAGTCACCAGTCAATAAAATTAAATCTGGTTTAGCTTCATTAGTAACTGCGATCGCTTTTTCTAGCATCTCTTCCGACAGCCGCAAACCATCGTAGTGAAAATCTGACAACTGCACCAGCTTCTTACCTTGTAATGATGCAGGCAACCCTACAATCTTAACCGTCAATTCTTCTCTACTCAACGGCCCAGATAATAACCAGTGCATAAGACGTTCAATAAACTCTAATCATAGCGCTTACAGCTTAACGAAACATCATCGTTTTGTGTGTAGTGACGAGTGCAACTTATTGAAAATTTCATAAAATCTGTAGATTTAAACGTATTTATACTTATTAGAGTTGTCGGGAAATAAAAGATAAGTGAGGCAATGCTGGTCTTGTAATTGGGATTCTCTTAAGCAGCCATCAAGTAGAAGTTCCATAATCCTGCTGCGGTCAGCATCAAATGGTCATCAAAGTTTTCAATCCGATTACGATAAATGACACTGGCGGCGTTGTAGCGCTTCACACCAGCAAAGGCATTTTCGCAAACTACACGGGATTGACTCAATTGACGATTCTCCGTTTTTTGAAGGTCACTTAACTTGCCCCCTTTGGGCTTTTTGTGAGGAAGATGGAGATTGTCATACTGCTTCTGTAATCCCTGAAAGCCCGAGTCTACTTCAATCGGAATTTCATCAGGCACACTACCTGCAATGTCATCTTCGTCATGAAAACGTTTGTCATGCAGTTTGCCTTCTCGTGCTTTGCTTAAGATCAAGACCCGTTTGGTTTCATCAACTGCTCTTCCAAGTGTTTACGCGTATGACGTTTCTTTTTACCGGAGTAATTCTGTTGTTGTTGTTCTCTTTCTTGAGGTCGCGCAATTGGGCGTTCTGTCCCATCAATCATCACTCGTTGCACTCCTGGAAAGCGTGACAAAAATGCTTCAATGCTTTCGAGATGGCGTTCCGGCAGCGCCATCTTCTGTCCCAAAGCCGCTTCTAATATTGGCTGCAATCGATGCATCCACTCATGTGCCTGGGAGCGATGCATATCAAAGAGCAGTCCCGCCACATCAAAGGTCGGATAACATTTGAAATAGAAAAGGATGAAAAACAATTTGTCTTGGGCTGTAAGTAAGCGGGCTTTGCGTCCTCCACCCAGGCCACGTTGACGAGGCTTGGCCTGTTGAGTATCTAGGTACATCGTGGTAAACGTGGGCAAAAGGGCATCAAATGCTTTCCGGTTCAACCCAGTTAATGCCCTCAACAGTCGGTCTTGCTTCAGCGCACCTTCAATATTCAGCATCATTCTTCCCTACCACTGCTGTCTATTCTCTCTTATTTCCCGACAAGTCTATTTAAATCAAAAATAAATTTACTAACCAATTTTTGTCAAAAATACTACTTATTTTATATTGTAAGTGCGTAGATTTAGAGCATCGTATCTACAGCTACGCATCTACACACCTGGCCAACCTACTACTGTAAACGCCAAACTTCTTTTAGGTGATGAATTAGCTGTTCCTGGCGCTTAGTGAGAACTTCAGCCGTCCATTCTTTTTCCATTAACACTTGTGTCGTTAGCGCAAAATTACAAATACCCGCTCTAGTTGTGAAATACTTCTGCTTTTTCAGGTCAAAGTCGTAGTTGTTCGCTTGAGCATTTTTAGAGGAAGAGAGCAAAACTAAATTTCCTATACGATGGACATATTTATCACGTTCTTCTTGGCTAGGAAATGATTGTACCCACATACTATCGGAGGTAGGATTTTGAGGTAGTACATGCTCAACACTAATATTACAGAAGTTATATGAAGCTTTTCCTTCTGAGAGTGCAGCATCTAAACGCAGTAAAACATAAAGTCGAATTTTTCTAATTAAATAAAGGTCATCATTTAGGATTTTGAGAATACGCGTCTGTTCTTCAGGTTTCAGTTGCAGAGGTGAATAAGGTGCGTACAAATCTTCTCCAACCTCGATAGCATATAGTAACTTGCTGTAACGTTCTATTCGTTCATTAATATTATTCCGTTGAATCATTAGACCTGAAGCTAGGCGATCTAAATCTGTGAAAAACCGTAATAACAATTCAGGATTGCTGTAATTGCGAGAGAGATATAAAATAGCTGGAGGTATCCAATCAGAATTATCAATCAAGTGTAACCATCTAAACTTTTGATTTACTTCTTCTTCTAAGATATCACTGTGATAGGCTAGATTATTAATGTCATAAAAAGCCTCAGCATAAGGAATTAGTATTTTATCAATTAACTGTTGAGGTGCATTAATTGGTTTAACGTCATTCAGGAATTCCTTAAGTATACTTTCGCGCGGCTTGGATTTTATGTGAATCATTCTGATGTGAGAAAATAGGCTCTTAAATATATCGCGTCCTAGTTTCTCTTCCGTTTCTTCCCACTTAGCACTGTATTTTTCCTGTTGTTCAAGGGAAATCTTACCGATAATTTCTGCTTTCAAAATATCAGCATGACACAGATCCATGCCTCGATTATTGATTACAGAAAATATTCTGTATGCAGAGTCAATATCTGGAGTTGCAACTACTACTAAGAAACATCTTTTAATGATAAATTGAGTAAGCCGTAGAAGCTGATTATTAGTAAAGCTTTGTAAGCGATTTATAAACAATAATGTATTATCTTTGAAATTTTTACGACTATCTGATAGTTTAGCAGTATGTAAATTTTTCAGCTTATCAATACCACCTTCATCCTGAATATATTCCTTGAAAAACTGTGCATCTCGCTCACGCACAGTCAAACGATAAACGTTATCATTAGGATCAAAATCATCTTCTTGATAAAGATATTTTGTTAATATATGTATGTTTTCTTTGGAAACTGATGCCCGTAAAGCAGCCAGCAATACAGTAAGTGTAGTCAAACGCTGTTGACCATCCACGACTTGGGCATCTGGTTTATCTCCTTTGATGAGTACGATATTTCCTAAAAAATACGGGTTTATATCATCAATTTTATCGTCACTATCTCCCAACGCAGTGACCAAATCTTCAAGCAGTTCTCCTGCTTGCTCCGTTGTCCAGGCATAGGGGCGTTGATATAAAGGAATAGTGAAGATAAAATCATTGCTAAATATTTTAGAGATAGGATAATCATTAGCCTGAAGTTTAACCGCGCTCATATATACCTGCTTTAGTGATGTAGTAGATTGCACTTTGACTAAACTTAGTTTTCCCACTAAAAACAGTAATATTTGAATGCATATAATTTTTTTATAGAACCTGGATACATCAAAAAGCCAAACAAAATGATGTCAAAATCTATCTACATATAGATTTGAGGCTATTTTATAGGTGTTTGTTCTTTGTCGAATACCAATTCAATTAATGATTGCAACACATCCTTGGGTCAAGACGCGATTCATCGCGTCTCTACAAATGGTCTATTTGTCGCATTCTTTTTTCCAATTGGTATAAGTCCCACTAATCGGGTGACGGGGATTAGTGGCGTAAAAGCATTACGCTAATAGCAGTTTCTCATGGGCGAAACCGGACTCTTCTGCGGATTGCTTCACCGTAATGCACTGGCTCGCCTGCAAAACAGCATATTTTTTTGAATGGCAAGTCTATAATATGGGATGCTAACAGCGATCGCACACCATTAAATCCCTACAAATTTTGATTTATCAAAAATTAAAAATAGCGCTAGCCTAATCACAGGCTGGCGCTATTTTTTTGATTTAATTCACGATAGTTAAATAAGTTTCCTAAATTACTTTCAGTTATTGTCCGCAATTATGCTTTTAGACTGCACTGCGATTTGTTAATAAATTCCAGAGGAAAACTGCAACAATTGCACCCAGAACTGCTACTGCAATACCCGGGATACTTAGAGTTGGAGCTGCTAAACTTAACGTTCCTGTACTGAAAAATACTCCTAGACTACCACCAACAAAAGCGCCGATGATTCCTAATAAGATTGTTCCTAGAATACCGCCACCTTGATGACCGGGGTAGATAGCTTTAGCGATCGCACCAGCAATTAGACCTAAAACAATCCAAGCAAGAATATTCATTGTTATTAATTCGGTAAACGTTTTTCACTCACGAATACATATTAGACCTCTTGCTCTTTTGAATCCATCTACCATCAGAATCAATCATTAATATCCATAAGGAATAGTTTAATTGCAACTAGGCTTTGTTGATATATACCGCCACTTCAGGTAGATAATCGCTAAAAAAAGATCAATTAAAAAAAGCTCCTAATAGGTCTTGAATTAGGAGCCGATCAAACTATTGCTTGGTAATTGCAGTATATGGCTTTTTAATTAGGTCTCTCCTCTACTAGAAGAATTAAGCTGAGTTTTCAAAGACTGTCTCTAAAGTAATGTAAAGGAGCAAAATCAGGCAATTGCTACTAGTAGTGTACCAAGGTAACTTTGCTAAGTAAAACCTCTAATTGGTAAAATAGCCAAAAACGGGGTGTAACATGGCAAAAAAGTACATTGTTGACTTGAATGAAGATGAAGTTTCCCAACTGCAATCGATAATTAAGAAAGGTAAGCATAAGGCAAGAACCATAAGCCGTGCAAACATTCTTTTGATGGCTTCCGAAGGAGAAACGGATCAAGCGATCGCTAGCATAGTTAGAGCGCATGTTGCAACAGTGCAACGAATACGAGAAAAATTTGTCATTGGAGGGTTAGATTTTGCTTTAAAGGATGAAGTTCATCCACCAAAACATAAAAAATTAGATGAAAAGCAAGAAGCATTTTTGATTGCAACAGCTTGTTCTAATCCGCCAGAAGGAAGAGTGCGTTGGACAATGCAATTATTAGCAGATCATTTAGTGAACGTTGGTATCATAGATTCAATCTCAGATGAAACAGTACGTCAAACTTTAAAAAAAATGAAATTAAGCCTTGGTTGAAAGAACAATGGTGTATTCCTGAAGTTAACGCAGAATATGTTTTCCGAATGGAAGATGTGCTGGATTTATACAATGAGCCTTATGATCCTAAACGCCCTGTAGTCTGCTTTGATGAACGTCCATACCAATTAGTAGAAGAAGTAAGACTTCCTTTGCCACCACAGCCAGAGCAACCTGAACGTTATGATTTTGAGTATAAACGTAACGGGACAGTAAATTTATTCGCATGTTTTCAACCCTTGGCTGGATGGCGGCATATCGAAGTTACAGAACGTCGAACTAAAGCCGATTTTGCTAAACAAATGAAAAATTTAGTAGATGTTTCCTACCGAGATGCCGATGTTATTCGTTTAGTAGTTGATAACTTGAATATTCATACACCCAATGCATTATATGAAGTTTTTCCACCAGAAGAAGCACGTCGAATTATTCAAAAGTTAGAGTTTCACTATACTCCTAAACACGCTTCTTGGTGAGCCAGTGCGTTGGGCGGGTTCCCCGACTTGAAGCAACTGGCGAACCCGAAGGGCTGAATCAGGTAGAAATCGAATTATCTGTTTTATCTCGCCAATGTTTAGAACGGCGTATTCCTAATGCAGAAACATTAACTTCTGAGATTGCCGCTTGGGAGAAAAAACGTAATCAGCAAAAAGCTAGTGTTTATTGGGGTTTTCAAACCAAAGATGCTCGCCGAAAAATGGAGCGTTTATATCCAAATTTAACATAGCAAAGTTAGCTTGGCAGACTACTAGGTGCGTAGTTTTAGCAACTTTATTAGCTGCATTTCACACTTGGGCATCGCCAGGATACTCGTCACATCGCATTTCTTCAGGATGGATGGAGGATTAGGTATTAGTTAGGATTTAAGGATGAGTTATGGAAGACCAAAAGCATAGCATCGAACAAGTTGGACATTGCCACCCCAAAGGAAACGGACTGCCTTGCCGTTGTCGCATCTGGCGCGACACAGAGGAATAAGAGTACAAAAATGTAACTAATATTATGAAGCGATCTAGAAAAACTTAGACTATTTTTTGATACTATTTAAGACCGGACTCTTGAAATGTTAATTTACGTATGAGCAAAGGTACCCTGTTTGATAAAGTTTGGGACTTACACACCGTTGGTACACTTCCCTCTGGGCTGACGCAACTATTTATTGGGCTTCACCTAATTCATGAAGTCACCAGTCCCCAGGCCTTTGCTATGTTACGCGAGAGGGGTCTAAAAGTACTGTTTCCAGAGCGGACTGTCGCCACAGTCGATCATATTGTGCCGACAGAAAACCAGGCACGTCCTTTTGTTGATAGTTTGGCAGAAGAGATGATTCAGGCGCTCGAAAATAACTGCCAAGAAAATAACATAACTTTTTACAACATCGGTTCTGGTAGTCAGGGTATAGTTCATGTCATCGCTCCAGAACTCGGACTGACTCAACCAGGAATGACGATCGCTTGTGGAGATAGCCACACTTCGAGTCATGGGGCATTTGGTGCGATCGCATTTGGTATCGGTACTAGCCAAGTGCGGGATGTTCTCGCTTCCCAAACTCTCGCCCTTTCCAAACTGAAAGTCCGCAAAATTGAAGTTAACGGCAACCTGAACCCAGGAGTTTACGCCAAAGATGTCATCCTGCATATCATCCGCACCCTTGGCGTTAAAGGTGGTGTGGGCTATGGCTACGAATTTGCAGGTACGACATTTGAACAAATGAATATGGAAGAGAGGATGACTGTCTGCAATATGGCGATCGAAGGCGGTGCTAGATGCGGCTATGTCAATCCAGATCGAGTCACCTACGATTACCTCAAAGGCAGAGATTTTGCGCCCAAAGGAGCAGATTGGGATAAAGCAGTGGCTTGGTGGGATTCCATCAAGAGCGATGTTGATGCCCAGTACGATGATGTAGTCGTATTCGACGCTGCGGAAATTTCTCCTACTGTTACCTGGGGGATTACTCCCGGTCAAGGTATCGGTGTCAACCAGTCAGTGCCTCAACCAGAAGAACTGCTTGAAGAAGACCGATTTATTGCCGAAGAAGCTTACCGCTACATGGATTTATATCCTGGTCAACCCATTAAGGGTACCAAAATAGATGTCTGCTTTATTGGTAGTTGCACCAACGGCAGAATTAGTGATTTACGGGAAGCGGCGAAAATCGCCAAAGGCCGCCATGTTGCAGAGGGAATCAAAGCCTTTGTTGTCCCTGGTTCTGAAAGGGTGAAGCAAGAGGCGGAAACTGAAGGACTGGATAAAATCTTTCAGGAAGCTGGATTTGAATGGCGTGAACCGGGATGTTCTATGTGCCTAGCTATGAACCCCGATAAGCTACAAGGAAGACAAATCAGTGCCTCCTCGTCTAACCGCAACTTTAAAGGAAGGCAGGGTTCATCCTCCGGTCGAACATTGTTAATGAGTCCGGCAATGGTTGCCACTGCTGCAATTAAAGGCGAAGTCTCTGATGTGCGCGAGTTGCTGTAATTTTTTGGTCATTGGTCATTGGTCATTTGTCATTTGTAGAAATTAACAGGCTGTCATTGAAATGATAGGTAAATAAAAATTATGGTGAGTGAAGTTAAAACAGTTTCAGGGCGCGGTATACCCTTGGTGGGCAATGATATAGATACCGATCGCATCATTCCCGCGCGATATTTAAAAGCCGTTACCTTTGATGGGTTAGGTGAAGGTGCGTTTATTGATGACCGGACAGCACTTAAAGGTGAACATCCCTTTGACCAACCGCAATATCAAGGCGCAAATATTTTAATAGTCAACCGTAATTTTGGCTGTGGTTCATCACGGGAACACGCACCCCAAGCGATCGCAAAATGGGGAATCCAAGCTTTAATCGGTGAAAGCTTCGCAGAAATCTTTTTTGGTAACTGTGTGGCAATGGGTATACCTTGTCTGACAGCCGACGCTGCTACTGTTAAACAACTGCAAAAGTTAGTAGCTGCCAATCCTCAAGCCTCTGTGACAGTGAATCTGGAAACTTTGCAAGTGCAAATTGATAATTATACTGCCCCAGTTGCAATCGGTGAAGGTACAAGAAGCACATTTATTTCTGGGACTTGGGATGCTTGCGGTCAGTTGGTGGCGAATGCTAGCCAAGTTCGGAAAACATCTGCAAAATTACCCTACATAGGTTGGGGCAATATAGCCGCAAGTTAGTTTTTTCTCATTCTCTGCTTGTCAGACAGGGAATGAGAAAATGGCAAAAATTTTATAACTACTTGCTCAAAATATCAAGATTGGGGTGGGCATCGCCCACCCAAAATTGTTATCCAATTACCTCAGCAGTCTTCTTCTTATCCAACTTGAGAATCAACACACCCAAAGGTGGCAAACACAAATCTAGCGAATAGGGACGACTGTGCAAAGACCAATCATCAGTCCACTTACCGCCTAAGTTACCCATATTGCTACCGCCATATTGACGTGCATCACTATTGAATAACTCAGTGTAAAATCCCTTCTGCGGTACACCGATGCGGTAGTGAGAATGGGGTTGCGGTGTAAAATTGCAAACTACGATCGCAAAATCATCAGAATCCTTATCACGACGGATGAATGAAACTACACTATGGCGGTTATCGCTACAGTCAATCCATTCAAACCCAGGTTCAGCAAAATCCTGGGTGTACAAAACTGGTTCAGAACGGTAGAGATGGTTCAAACCCTGGAAAAAGGTTTTTAACTGTTGGTGTGGTTCATGCTGCAATAAATGCCACTCCAAATCAGCCCAAGCATTCCACTCACTCCACTGCCCAAACTCCATGCTCATAAACATAGTTTTCTTGCCTGGGTGAGCAAACATATAGGTAAATAAACAACGGATATTAGCTAACTTCTGCCATGTATCCCCCGGCATTTTGCCGATGATATTGCTCTTACCATGCACCACTTCATCGTGGGACAGAGCCAGCATAAAGTTCTCGCTGTGGTTGTACCACATACTAAAGGTGATATTGTTTTGGTGGAACTGGCGGAACCAAGGGTCCATGCTGAAGTAATCCAGCATATCGTGCATCCAGCCCATATTCCACTTCAAGTTAAAGCCCAGCCCGCCTGTATAGGTTGGCCAAGATACCATTGGCCAAGAAGTAGATTCTTCAGCAATGGAGAGAATACCGGGGAAATAACTAAAGATAATGTGATTTACCTGACGCAGAAAATCTGCTGCTTCTAGGTTTTCTCTGCCGCCGTACTGGTTGGGCAACCATTCTCCTGGTTCGCGGCAATAATCGTTATAAAGCATTGAGGCAACAGCATCGACACGAATCCCATCAATGTGATACTTGTCGAACCAAAAGAGGGCATTTGCTGCTAAGAAATTACTGACTTCATGGCGACCGTAGTTGAACACCAAAGTACCCCATCCTTTGTGTTCGCCCTTGCGGGGGTCAGCATGTTCGTACAGGTGGCTACCATCAAAGAAAGCTAAACCATGTCCATCTTTGGGGAAGTGACCAGGAACCCAATCCACAATTACCCCTATATCATTTTGGTGACATTTGTCAACAAAATACATGAAATCTTCGGGACTGCCAAAACGGGAGGTGGGAGCATAGTACCCAGTTACTTGATAACCCCAAGAACCATCAAAGGGATGCTCCGCAATGGGCAGCATTTCTATATGGGTGTATCCCAATTCTTTGACATAAGGAATGAGTCGGTCAGCTAGTTCCCGGTAGGTAAGGAAACGTGCGCCCGGCTTAAGTTCTGAAACAACAACTACCGGTTCAGTTTCACCATTTGGCAGTTTAGCAGGTTCGGCACTCGAAGCGTGTAACCAAGAGCCTAGATGCACTTCATAAACTGAGACAGGCTGGGTAAGGGGGTCAGTGTGTCGCCGCTTTTCCATCCAGCTTTCGTCATTCCAGGTGTAAGCATCTAAATCAGTGACAATGGATGCCGTTTTCGGGCGGGGTTCTTGCTGGAAACCGTAGGGATCGGATTTTTCGTAAATGTGTCCTTCAAAATTTTTGATTTCATATTTGTAATGTTCTCCCATACCGATTTCAGGAATAAACAATTCCCAAACCCCAGTTGGCCCTTTACGCATTTGGTGTTTGCGCCCATCCCAAAGGTTGAAATCTCCTAACAATGAAACATTCCGGGCGTTGGGTGCCCAAACTGCAAAATAAACGCCCTTAACGCCGCCTATTTCCGTGGGGTGCGCTCCCAGTTTTTCATATATTCGGTGATGGTTGCCTTCACTAAACAAATGCAAATCAAAGTCTGTCAAATTGGGAGAACGGAAGGCGTAAGGGTCATAAGTAACACGCTCATGTTCCCCTTCTTTAATTCGTAACTGGTAGTTTGCCAGTTCTGCGGTTTCAATAGTGCATTCAAAAAAGTGAGGATGATGCACTGTTTGCATTGGGTATTCTTTCCGTTGTTCAGGAAGAACGACCCATACTGCACTTGCATTTGGTAGATAGGCCCGCACAGCCCAGACGGTTTTGCCGTCTTGTTCTATGGGATGAGAACCTAGTATTTCAAAGGGATCGTTATGCTGATTCCAAACGATGCTATTAACCTGTTCAGGGGCGATCGTGGTCATGGACATGAAGCTACCTAAGTGAAATAACGTGATTGACTAAATCTACTTTTTTAATATCTATATATATTCTTTACATTTATTTGCAATTTTGTCGCCACCGTTATCGTACATCAGAATGGGGAATGGGGAATGGGGAATGGGGAATGGGGAATTTATCAAAAATTTAAAAATGGGAAAAACTGAAGTAAGGTTTTACGTAGGCGAAGCAAGAAAATCTGTTCCCGAATTTTGGGATCTAGTTTTGGTGGTGGGGCTTCTTGAAGCTGCGCTTGTACTTGAATATATTCGGCAGCTGTTAGGAAACTTCCATCAATAGGCGATCGCGCTTCTATGATAATCTTTGTCCGTAATATTTCTTCTGGTGTATCTTCGGGTGGCGGTAATGCTATGACTATCGATGATGTCCAATAGCCACTTACCACAAAAAAAGTTGCACTAATCACAAACAAGCTCAGAAATTTTACTGCCTTTATCGCTTTAACTCTCCCCATATTCTGAACTGCATTCACAACGCAGCATGAAAATCTGTTTCCCAATACCCAATTCCCAAAGTTAGAAATTTTCCCAATAAAAATCTGGCAATATCAAGAAACATCACTAGGTCTGTCCTAATACAGAATAGACTACAGGGAATGCTCTTGAGCAATTGCCAGCGATCGCAATGAATTCTTTTGTCCTCTCAAAACTCAGGAGTTTAAGCTATTCCAAACACTAAATCGTGGAAGTATTTTGCCCACAAGATGACTTAGATTTACGGAACTAAACTCACTTTTACTTGGAATAAGGTTCGGTCAGGCGAGATTTTTCAGGCGGACACTTGGTTGACGAGGTAATCCTCATCACCAGTGTCCTTTTATTGCTGCCCTACTTAGCTGATATTTGAGCAAACTCTAGGCTCTGATACACCAAAAGAAAGATAAAGGTTTCTAGATAAACCTATTAATTCAAGCTATGTGGTGAGGAGCGTTGTTACTAAGCTGTTTTAGGCATGATTTCAACTAAAGCTAAAAGCTTAAGATGCCTTATTTAGGAGTAGCAGCAGGTGTAGTCGCAGGTGTAGCAGCAGGTGTAGGCGCAGGTGTGGTTTTAGTAGCGGGAGGCGCATCAGTTGGTTCACCTGTAGCAGCAGGAGTACTAGGAGTAGTACCACCATCACCACCGCCTTCACCACAGGCTCCCAGAATTGTAGCTAGACTTAAGATTACAGCCAAACCAAAGATTTTTGTTTTCATAACTCCTCTTTCACCAATTGTGGCTAGAAAAATTTTTCGCCTGTTGAATACGATACCGTATTTATTGCTTTTTTTTTAATGCTGTGAGATTACATACTTAAAAAAAATAATCCTTTGGGATATTCTTTATTAGCAGTATGTCTCATACAGCTATCTGATTAGTTTCTCTTAACTCAGAAGCAAAAAGGAAATTACCGAATTTTCTAGCAAACCGAGCTATCATAACAAAAAATTTTATTTTTTTCACAGAGTATTGCACCTTGCTGCCCGGCATTGCCATACTTTAGGTGCTATCTCTAAAGGGTAAGCTGTCCAGTTGCTAATCGCTGATTGCAAACATTGCAAATCTAGAGGATGCAAACATTGCTACAGCTACCTATCAGAACAGTTAAAAGGGTGTAGTCTGTTATGTGTGCTTGTTGCACAGAAGGAACTTTTAACCCTATCAAAAACAGACAATCAAGAAAATCGATCTAAAGTACAGTATTTTCCATCTAAAAACTTTATGGTAGTTGCTCGTAAATCTGCTATTTCTGGAAGGGGTAATTGGTTCTGGCGAGATTCTATGCTTTCTTTAGGGAGGCGACGTTCTGCGCGTATAGAGTCGTTAGCACAGAACGCTTCTACACCAGCGACCAAAGCCACACCCTTATCCTCTCAAAGACAACAGCGTTCCTCAAAGAATTTAGCGGTTTCTGCCACAAATAAGGCAGCTATGCCCAAATCGGTGAAAGAGTTGGGTAGACAAAAGTTACCAAATCTCAATGAGCAGTCCAGTGCGACTCAGAAGAGTTCAGGGGTAGATTTTCTTGGACTTCCGACAATGCCTAATTCTGGAGCCGCACCTTTATGGTTGTTGCGCTTGTACACATTTCATCGTTATTCGGCAGTTTTGGCGTTCTTGGTAGTAGCATCGACACTTGCTGTTTATGGATGGACAGTATATTCCCAAGAGCTTTGGAGTAAGTCATATCGCAGGCTACAAAACCTCCAACGTCATGAGCGGCTACTAACGACAACCAACGCCACGCTGACAAATAGAATGGCTAAGGAAGCAGAACAACCAACAGCAGGGCTAATATCGCCAACCCCTCAAGGAATGATTTTCTTGTCTCCAGCACCTCACACTCCTAAGCCAGCATCATCTAATAACATAACGCCAAGTTCGGAAACGCAACGGCAAACGCTCTCACCACTTGGATATTAAGAGTTAGGAGAGACGCGATTAATCGCGTCTGTACAGGAGTTATGGAGTAACTAACTTTAAGTTTGGACTTTTGACTCCGAAAAGTAATTTGGTACTGAGTAGGCAATGCAAAAATTACCAAGCAGAACAAGATTAAGAAAGTTTCGGAATCCAGGATTCAAAAAGCAGCAGAAGGGTTCTAAACGAGGGCTGTTGGGGACACTTGCCTCTAATATCCAAAATCAAACATCCAATACCAATTCCCGGCTGTTCGTCGTCTGGGGCGTATTAATGGCAGCAGGATTGGGGTTAGGTATCAAGTTGTATAACTTGCAAATTGTCAAGGGGACAAAATTAACAGAGCAAGCGCGAAACCAGCAAATGGTGGATTTGCGACCTTTTATGCCTCGTCGCCCGGTGGTAGATCGCAATAGTGAACTGTTGGCAATTGACCGTCCGGTGTATACTTTGTACGCTCATCCCAAGCTGTTTGATAAGTCTAATGAAGAGATGGCAGAGCGACTTGCCCCAATATTGGCAAAAGATACTGCTGAATTGGTGAAAACTTTTCAAAGCAAAAGAAGCGGAATTATACTTGCCCCAGCCCTACCGGAAGAAATTATCGATCGCGTGACTTCTTTGCGTTTAAATGGCTTAGAGTTAATTCAAAAATACTCCCGATATTATCCGCCAGACGATTTGGTCTCTGATGTGGTGGGTTATGTGAATGTTGACCGTCGTGGTCAAGCAGGTGTGGAATATTCTCAAGAGAAGTTGTTAGAACGTCCTGTGCAAACGGTGCGGCTCAGTCGCTCTGGTAATGGGGCCGTGATGCCGGATCATGCACCAGAAGGTTTTCTGCATTTTGATGATTTGCGGCTGCAACTCACAATCGATAGCCGGCTGCAACGGATTGCTAGCCTGGCACTCAAACAACAAATGGAGAAGTTTGATGCTAAACGTGGGGCGGTAATTGTAATGGATGCGTTGGATGGTTCCTTACTCGCCCTCGTTTCTCAGCCTACCTATAACCCTAATGAATACGCTAAAGCTAATATCTCCCTGTTCAAAAACTGGACGGTGGCGGATCTTTATGAACCGGGATCGACTTTTAAGCCTTTGAATGTAGCGATCGCTCTGGAAAATAGTGTCATCAAACCGGATGATATGTTTAATGACTCCGGTTCTATTCGAGTAGCTAATTACACCATCAAAAATGCGATGAATAATGGTAATGGGCGAATCAGCATCGCCCAGATTTTGCAATATTCCAGCAACATTGGCATGGTGCAAATTATCCAACGCTTAAAGCCTTCAATTTACTACAACTGGCTAGAACGCTTGGGGCTAGGACAAAAAGTTGATACAGATTTACCTTTTGAAGTTGGCGGTCGGCTCAAAAGTCAAGAAGAATTTATCGCTTCGCCAATTGAACCAGCTACTACTTCCTTTGGGCAAGGTTTTTCGATGACACCGATACAGCTAGTGCAAATGCACGGTGCTTTAGCCAATGGCGGGAAATTAGTTACACCCCATGTAGTGCGCGGGTTGATTGATACCAAAGGGCAGATGCATGATTCACCCACTCGCACTGTATCACGGCAAATTTTCTCAGCCGCAACAGCCCAAAAGGTCGTAGAAATGATGGAAACTGTTGTTAATGAAGGCAGTGGTAAGGCGGCACAAATTCCCGGATATCGCATTGCTGGTAAAACTGGTACAGCCCAAAAAGCTAGTCCGAATGGCGGCTACATCAAGGGTGCTAGAATGACGAGTTTCGTGGCTATTTTACCAGTAGAATCTCCTCGCTATGTAGTGTTTGCACTGGTGGATGAGCCAAAAGGAGAAAGTGCTTATGGTTCTACTGTTGCCGCACCAATTGTTAAGTCAGTAATCGAAGCACTGATTCCTCTTGAGGAGATTCCGCCAAGTAAGCCGATTGAGCAACAGCCGAAAGCACCGTAGTAGGGAGCAGGGGGCAGGAGGGGGCAGGGGGGCAGGGGAGCAGAGGAGGCAGAGGGAGCAAGAGGGAAATAATCAATGCCCAATGCCCTTCTTTTGAAACTTAATCTTTGTTTATAACCAGGGAAAGAGGTACAGAAAGCTACTGGTGTGGAAACCTAGGTATTAGAGGTGAAACTAATTTCTCACTTTTTCAAAGCTACCGAAGATTCCATGCAAAGCAATTTAGTTATATTTCCTAATGCTGGGACTGCGAAAAAAAGCACCCAAACAGAAGAAAGAACAATTACCAACTACGACCGTGCCGAGGAGCAATTTATAGAACTGCTAGCAATGGAGGATTTGGATCGTAAGCTGGATGTAAAACCTTCAATAGCTAGTGAGTTTGAACAGGCGCTCTCAACAGCAATTCGCGGCGCTTATAAAAACGATCGCTCTAATGAACAGGCTCACCGTTTTCTGCAACGGATACTTTATCGAATTAATCGGCTAAAACTGTTTTGGTACGACGATTTGCGACACTATACCAATGAGCGATCGCTTTATTTATGCTCATGTCGCGATCAAATTGAGGCTGCTTGGCAAAACTGGGAACTGGCACAGATAGATTTACCAGCGCTGCAACAATTGGATGTCAAACACGCTTTAATTGAGCGTGCATCTGCCGATTTAAACCCGCCTTTGTCGGATAGTAGCCGCTATATTCGTGAGGAAATGACTGAAGCTGGCTATCGTCACCTGCTAGCGATCGGTTCCTTTGATGGCTTGGTTGAAGGTAGTCGTCTTTGCTACGTATTGGGTGGTGCTGCTAATGAAGTGCAGTGTACGCTGGTGCGAGTACTACTAGAAGAATACGGCAATGGTCGTTTATCCCGCAAGCACTCAACATTTTTTGCCCAAATGCTGGCTGAATTTGGGATGAATACTGAACCAGAAGGATACTTCGATTTAGTGCCTTGGGAAGTTCTAGCTTGTGCTAATCATAATTTTTTGACCACCGATCGCAAACGCTATTTCCTACGTTATTGTGGTGCGTTGACATATTTTGAGGTGGCTGGTCCTGCGGCTTATAAAAACTATCTGGCGGCGGCGCAACGATTGGGACTGTCAGAGGCGGCGATGGGTTATTGGGAACTGCACATCAGGGAAGATGAACGCCACGGTCGTTGGATGTTAGATGATGTTGCTTTGTCTTTAGCAGAACAGTATCCCAAGAGTGCGTGGGAACTCGTGCTTGGGTATGACCAGGAGAAACTAATGGGCGATCGCGCCGCTAGTGCTGTTGTGCGATCGATACGCGAAGCAAAACAATTCGTCTAACTCGTATGTGAAGAGAAATCCCAAAAATTGAAAATAGCAGGTTTTAGCATTTTAATTTGACATTTTTAAGTCATTTTATATCTAATTTTCCTGCAAAAAGATTTCTTTAGCAAGATATTGCTAAAGGAACAACTTCTTATTGCCTTAATACAAGGTAGTAAATAATTTCTTTCCTGCTTATTATACATTACCAACTGGTTGCAGTCAAATGAAAGATATCTTTTTTTGTCCTGAAGAATCCAATTTCTACTCAAACTGTTTAGAAAGCTTTGTGATCAGAAATTGTAAAAGTTCTGAATCTATTGTGGAGTTTGGTTCAGGAGATGGCAGCCCTGTAATTAATTCCTTATTGAGAAATAACTTTAATGGCGTAATCCAGGGATTTGAATTAAATACTTCTGCATGGAAGGTTGCAAATTCAACCATCGATGAATACAATCTCACAAATAAATATATAATCCATAATTCATCTTTGTTTAATTCTTCTCAACCAGATGCCGAGTATCTTGTAGCCAATCCACCCTATCTACCCGCACCAGATGACGATATTTATATACCACTCTTATTTGGGGGTGTAGATGGAGCAACAGTTACCAATGATCTTTTATCGTTAGATTATGAAAATGTCTTGGTTTTAATATCTAGCTTTTCTAATCCCATAAATACGTTGAACCTAGCAAAAGAAAATGGTTATTATGTTCAAAATTTCATGGTGTTACCTTTGCAATTCGGCTACTATAGCTCGGAACCTAAAGTAAAAAACCACATAGAAGAACTCCGAAAAAACAAAATGGCGTTTTATTCTGGTGATTATTATTTTTTAGCTGGCGTTTTATTTACAAAATCAGAGAATCCAGGAATTGATTTATCTAATCAATTAGCTCAGGTAATGACGAGTTTGTGAAAATCAGGAATTCAGATTCCTGACTTCTTTAAGAAGTCGGGAATCTAATTTTTCATGACTAAAACGTTTACGAAGAACAAGGTTTACAATCGAAGATTTTCCTTCACAGTAGAAGCCATATCCGGGTAATCGCTAAATACGCCATTAACACCTAAGCTGAAAAATAGTTCATATTCCCCTTGGGGATTTCCTTGAAAATCCAGTGGCAAAAAGCAGTCTTCATTGCGGAAAGTCCAGACATGAACCAGCAAACCAGCCGTATGAGCGTCAGTTACTAAAGATGTAGGCGATTGCAATTTACCACTACTATCTCTAGGAATCAGCAAATTTTTATGAACCCCAACCGCCTGTGCATATTTAGCAATTTCCCTTAAACCTGATGCAGTGACTAAATCTGCATAAGTGCGTTCATCGCCACTAACAACAAAATCATTAGGCTTACCACTGTTATTCAGCAATTGCACCAGAGGTAAATCAGTCTTTGTAGATAAATCTTGTAAATTACTCACTTCAAAAGACTGAATGAAAATAGGTGCATTAGCTCCCTCATAACCGTTGGCTGTCAAAGTTGCAAGTAGGAATGGTTCTAGGGCTAACCCAATAGATTTAAAGTAAGTTGGGTGCTTAGTTTCTGGATAAATGCCGATCGCACGATTAATTTCAGCACTTTTACGCTTCACTAAATCGATGATTTCTTGCAGCGTGGGAATTTCAAAGAGTCCATCATAAGCGGTATTTTGCGATCGCATTTGCCCTATTCGCTCTTTGGCTCGTAGTGTTTTCAGTTCTGCCAGGGTAAAATCTTCAGTAAACCAGCCAGTTTTTGATTCGCCATCTATTATTTTTGTGGTTTGAAGGTGAGCAAATTCTACATGTCTAGCAACGTCGGTGGTTTCAGAAATCTCATTTTCGTGACGAGCAATTAAAACACCATCTTTGGTGGAAACTAAATCAGGTTCAATATAATCAGCACCTAGTACAATCGCTAATTCATAAGCGGCTAAAGTATGTTCTGGACGATAGCCGCTAGCGCCTCGGTGTGCAATGATAATTGGAGATGTTGTACTAATAGCCACTGACATCAACTAATCGATATCCCTCACCAACCAGTTTGTCAAAAGTAGCTTGATACTGTGCTGAAGTCAATCCATGTCGCGCCTGCCAAGCTGAACCACCAGACTTTTCCCAAATAGCGGCGTATCGGTTTTGTCCGTTGACATCATAACCACTTACGTCAACTAATCGATATCCTTCACCAACTAGTTTGTCAAAAGTCGCTTGATACTGGGCTGAGGTCAATCCATGTCGCGCTTGCCAAGCTGGTCCACCAGATTTCACCCAAATAGCGGCGTATCGGTCTTGTCCATTGACACCATAACCACTAACATCAACTAACCGATATCCCTCACCAACCAATTTGTCAAAAGTAGCTTGATACTGAGCTGAGGTCAATCCATGTCGCGCTTGCCAAGCAGGGCCGTCAGACTTCTCCCAAATAGCGGCATATCTGTCTTGTCCGTTCACAGCATAACCACTAACGTGAACTAATCGATATCCTTCACCAACCAATTTGTCAAAAGTAGCTTGATACTGGGCTGAGGTTAATCCATGTCGCGCTTGCCAAGCAGGTCCACCAGACTTCACCCAAATAGCAGCATATCGGCCTTGTCCCTTGACCTCATAACCACTGACATCAACCAAACGATATCCTTCACCAACCAGTTTGTCAAAAGTAGCTTGATACTGGGCTGAGGTCAATCCATGTCTCGCTTCCCAAGCCCCACTACCAGACTTCACCCAAATAGCGGCGTATCGGTCTTGTCCGTTAGCGATCGCTTGTCTTCTGACATCAGGTATTCTCTGTAATTGGGCAACATTTTGAGCAATTACCTTTGTATTTGTCTCACTATTGCTGACACTATTAGCAAAGTTAATGGGAGCGGCAAAAGCAGAACTGACTAAAGTTGCAAGTAACGCTGCACTAGAGGCAGTAAATGTTAAAGAACGTATGAACATATTAGTAAAATAAAAATGTAAATTTGTGGGCTGCACTGACTAAATAGGTTTGCATTTATTTTTTATGCAATACCCAGGTAGAGATGCTGATAATTGTGGATACTCAAGATTTATAGATGATTCCTGAATTCAGAATACCGAACTTTTATTTGTATATCTTTGGCATAACTTTACTATGTAGTTTTAGCTTATTTTCTGCCGATGATAGCTAATTAAAGGCGCGATACTCTCTATTTTGCGCTTTGCACTTTCTTACACTTTAAAGAAAAAGTATTTTAACTCGCTGAGAAGAATATGAACTCAAATAAGCTTAGTACAAAATACATTTATATTGACTTTAAAACATCTTATTCCCCAGCTAATAAGAATGGATTCTATGGTTATCGATCCATATTTTTGAGATGGGAACGATCGAGATCGCATCACTCTAAATACGGTTCGAATAAGGTTTTTTGATGAAAGTTATAGATCGCAAAGACGCGATAAATCGCCGTATTTACAATCATCAGTCCTTTGTAGAGACGGCGATTTATCGCGTCTCTTCCCTTAACCGAACCGTATTGGCATCACTAGTAATGAAAGTTGCCGAAAGATATCCGGTACTTCCTTGCCCTTGTTGTAGCGATCGCCTACTAAGACATCCAATTTGGGTAGAATATAATATGAAAGATTAATTCATGAAAGCCTTGATTTCACAGGTTAGTTGCGGCTATCCAAACAATAGGCTTCAATATCTTTAAATTTTATTCGCTAGATATTTTGTAATTATTCTAATGACACAGATTAAGCCGGAAGTAAAGCGCACAGAAGAATTGCGCCAGTTATTGCAACAAGCCAGCTATGCTTATTACGTCCTAGATACTCCAATTATGGAGGATTCAGTCTATGACCAGCTATATCGCGAATTACAACAACTGGAAATTCAATATCCAGAGTTGACAGCACCCGATAGCCCGACTCAGCGCGTGGGTGAGAGACCAGCAACGCAGTTTACTTCGGTGCGGCATAATATCCCCCTGTACAGTCTGGAAAATGCGTTTAATATTGATGAGTTGCAAGGGTGGGATCAGCGCTGGCGGCGACAAGTACCGAAAATAGATTCGGTGGAATATGTCACTGAACTGAAAATTGATGGTTCTGCTTTGGCTCTTACCTACCAAGATGGGATTCTAGTTAGGGGAACAACTAGGGGTGATGGAGTGATGGGTGAAGATATCACCCAAAATGTGCGGACAATTCGCTCAATTCCCTTGCGTTTAAATTTTGAAGGGTTAGAGATTCTAGAAAGGGTGGAAGTGCGAGGCGAGGCGTTTTTGCCTTTGGAAGTATTTAAACAAATTAACGAGGAAAGGCAAAAAGCAGGGGAGCAATTATTCGCCAATCCCCGGAATGCCGCAGCAGGTACACTCAGGCAATTAGACTCGCGCATTGTCGCTAAACGGCGGTTAGCTTTCTTTGGCTATACTCTGCACATTCCTGGTAGAGATGATACCAGTATTGCTAATACCCAATGGGAAGCGTTGGAGTTGTTAGAAAAGATGGGTTTTCAAGTGAACCCAAACCATAAATTATGTGCCTCGATCGCAGAAGTGGCAAAATATTATGAATATTGGGATACGGAACGCTTGAATTTACCCTACATGACTGATGGGGTGGTAGTAAAGCTAAATTCTTTTAAACTTCAGGAACAGCTAGGGTTTACCCAGAAATTTCCTCGCTGGGCGATCGCGTTAAAGTACCCCGCCGAAGAAGCGCCCACCCGTGTGGAAAATATTGCTGTAAATGTTGGACGAACCGGGGCGTTAACGCCGTTAGCAGAAATGCGCCCTGTACAACTGGCGGGGACAACAGTTTCCCGCGCGACTTTACACAATAGCGATCGCATTGCTCAATTAGATATCCGCATTGGGGATACTGTTATTGTCCGCAAAGCTGGAGAAATCATTCCAGAAGTCGTGAGGGTACTCAAAGAACTCCGTCCTGCTGAGACTGAACCCTTTGTTATGCCTACCCATTGCCCTGTCTGCGATCAAGCAGTGGTGCGAGAATCAGGTGAGGCGGTGACTCGATGCGTCAATGCCTCCTGTGCAGCGATTCTCAAAGGTTCTATTGAACATTGGGTAAGTCGTGATGCGTTGGATATTAAAGGTTTAGGTGAAAAGCTGGTGCATCAACTCGTTGATAAAGTTTTAGTGCATTCCGTTGCCGATTTATATGAGTTGACAGCAGAAAAGTTATGTGCATTAGAAAGGATGGGGCAAAAGTCAGCAGAGAAATTAGTAGATGCGATCGCTCAATCAAAAAATCAACCTTGGTCAAGGGTATTGTATGGCTTAGGCATCCGTCATGTTGGCAGTGTGAATGCCCAATTGTTGACTCAAAAATATTTCACCGTAGAACAGTTAGCGACAGCAAAGCAATCAGATATTGAAGGAATTTACGGTATCGGTGCTGAAATTGCCCAATCTGTGTACCAGTGGTTTCGGATTGATGCCAACCAAAGGTTGATAGAACGTCTGCAAGCTGAAGGATTGCAATTAACTGCTCCAGAAGAAACAAAAGCATTTGGTGATGGTAATCAAATATTCGCAGGTAAAACTTTTGTAGTTACAGGCACATTGCCAACCTTAAAGCGAGATGAGGCAAAGGCTTTGATTCAAAAAGCTGGTGGCAAAGTGACTGATTCGGTGAGTAAAAAAACAGATTATTTGGTGGTGGGAGAAGATGCCGGTTCTAAATTAGAAAAAGCGCTCTCTTTGGGAATTACCCAGTTAAGCGAAGCGCAGTTGTTGGAAATGCTTAACGAATAGAGGCAGGGGGAACCCTATATAAAAGGCAATACGCTTGGGTTAAGCATTTTTTCTCTTCTCTCTGTTTCCTCTGCGCCTCTGCGGTTCGTTAAAAAAGTTGACTTTGACAAAGAGTTTGAGCCTTAACTGAACCGTATTGATATAAAAAGAGCGAAATTAAAGCAAGGCTAAGTTGCCCAGAGTCATCTGTAGCAAGCCCATAGGGTGCAGATGATTAGGCAGTTTAAAATTTGATACTTTTATACTACTGCAAATCGATAGGTTCAACGTATAATATTTTTCAAATGCGATCGCTTCCTTTGGGATGTAGCCATTAAGTGCAAACAACATACCAAAGGAAACGGACGAGTGTGAACATCGCCCTATGAATCAAACTATGGAGAATTCAGATGACTAACAAACACATTGAAGTCAAACAGGTAGCTGGTTTCATTGGTGCTGAAATCAGTGGCGTAGACCTTTCGCGCCCTTTGCACGATGATGCAGTTAAAGAAATTCGTCAAGCGCTATTGAAGTGGAAAGTCGTGTTCTTTCGCGGTCAGAACATCGATCATGCTGCACAGGTTGCATTCACGGCTCGTTTTGGCGAAGTGACCTACGCACATCCCCACGAAGATGAGCCGATAGAAGGTTTCTCAGAAATCTTACCAATTGACCGCAGCCGCTACGAACGGCGCAATGGTCTACGGCGTTCCAGCTACGAGAGTCGCTGGCATACCGATGTGATAGCAGTTGTCAATCCACCTGCGGCATCGATTTTGCGTGCAGTTAACGTTCCTAGTAGTGTACCAAGGTAACTTTGCTAAGTAAAACCTCTAATTGGTAAAATAGCCAAAAACGGGGTGTAACATGGCAAAAAAGTACATTGTTGACTTGAATGAAGATGAAGTTTCCCAACTGCAATCGATAATTAAGAAAGGTAAGCATAAGGCAAGAAACATAAGCCGTGCAAACATTCTTTTGATGGCTTCCGAAGGAGAAACGGATCAAGCGATCGCTAGCATAGTTAGAGCGCATGTTGCAACAGTGCAACGAATACGAGAAAAATTTGTCATTGGAGGGTTAGATTTTGCTTTAAAGGATGAAGTTCATCCACCAAAACATAAAAAATTAGATGAAAAGCAAGAAGCATTTTTGATTGCAACAGCTTGTTCTAATCCGCCAGAAGGAAGAGTGCGTTGGACAATGCAATTATTAGCAGATCATTTAGTGAACGTTGGTATCATAGATTCAATCTCAGATGAAACAGTACGTCAAACTTTAAAAAAAATGAAATTAAGCCTTGGTTGAAAGAACAATGGTGTATTCCTGAAGTTAACGCAGAATATGTTTTCCGAATGGAAGATGTGCTGGATTTATACAATGAGCCTTATGATCCTAAACGCCCTGTAGTCTGCTTTGATGAACGTCCAGACCAATTAGTAGAAGAAGTAAGACTTCCTTTGCCACCACAGCCAGAGCAACCTGAACGTTATGATTTTGAGTATAAACGTAACGGGACAGTAAATTTATTCGCATGTTTTCAACCCTTGGCTGGATGGCGGCATATCGAAGTTACAGAACGTCGAACTAAAGCCGATTTTGCTAAACAAATGAAAAATTTAGTAGATGTTTCCTACCGAGATGCCGATGTTATTCGTTTAGTAGTTGATAACTTGAATATTCATACACCCAATGCATTATATGAAGTTTTTCCACCAGAAGAAGCACGTCGAATTATTCAAAAGTTAGAGTTTCACTATACTCCTAAACACGCTTCTTGGTGAGCCAGTGCGTTGGGCGGGTTCCCCGACTTGAAGCAACTGGCGAACCCGAAGGGCTGAATCAGGTAGAAATCGAATTATCTGTTTTATCTCGCCAATGTTTAGAACGGCGTATTCCTAATGCAGAAACATTAACTTCTGAGATTGCCGCTTGGGAGAAAAAACGTAATCAGCAAAAAGCTAGTGTTTATTGGGGTTTTCAAACCAAAGATGCTCGCCGAAAAATGGAGCGTTTATATCCAAATTTAACATAGCAAAGTTAGCTTGGCAGACTACTAGTTTCGGTGGTGACACACAGTGGACTAACTTAGTCGCAGCCTACGAGGGTTTATCAGCACCCCTGCGGGCGCTTGCAGACGGATTGAAAGCCGAACATCGCTTCAATGCGCGTTTGAATCTGCCCAGCAATAGCAAGATCGCCCAGCGCATTGCTGCCAATCCACTGGTTTCAATTCACCCAGTAGTACGCGTTCATCCTGAAACAGGCGAACGAGCATTGTACGTGAATCCTGGTTTCACCTCGCACATTCTTGACGTGTCACGACAAGAAAGCGACCTGCTGCTTGAGTTGTTCTTCAACCAAATCACCAAGCCTGCCTACACCACTCGCTTCCGATGGAACAACGGTGACATTGCCTTCTGGGACAACCGCGCCACCTCGCATTTAGCCCCACAGGATCTAGATCATCTAGAAGTTGAGCGCGTACTCTATCGCACTACCATCACGGGTGACGTTCCAGTTGGGCCCGATGGTTTCCGATCGCAAGTGGTTGAAGGTGAAGCGTTCAGCAGCGAATTACCAACCATCTTGAAGAGCAGAGCCGATAAGCTAGAAGCAGAACCAGTGCTTTCGTAAGTAGTTAAAAGCTTATATACAAGGCTTTACCCACCTACGCGGGTTAATAACAAGGGGCACAAATCCCCTTGTTAATTTTTTCTGAGCCTACGGAGGTGGACGATAACCAAAATTGATCTGGATTGTACTGTTATATTTCTGAAGAATATTACCAAAACCTTGATAATATTGATAGCGATTGCGTTCAACTCTGGAACCCTAGTAGATCGTTGACCCTAAAAATGGTCAAAGGTAAATTTGGAGTTTTATTAAATAAAAGAAATGTCAGAAGAAAAGCCTATAAGTCCTTGGAACTACAAACCTTGGTGGTGTCAGCCCTGGTCTATAGTTCTCACAGGTGTAACAATCATTAGTGGTAGCTGGTTACTATTTAAAACTATCTGGCTAACCATTCTCGTCTCTATCCCTATAGTGATGTGGATGGGATTTTTTGTGTTGTTTTGGCCACAACTAATGATTCGCAGTGGGATTTTAGAGTCGTATAAAGACTAATTATAGAGAGAATTCTAGGTTTCATAATTCTTGCTTTTGCGTAACAATCCACATCAAATCTAACCACAATTGAGGATAAGCTTTTTTTATCTGCGATTTGGGATCGTACAACAGATTTGTAGCATTCAAGCAAACAACTTCAACTAGACCCAGATATTCTGCCACTTCTATCAGTAAATTTTTTTCTGCTACTACAGCAGCAATCAGTCTGTCAGGACAGTAAATCCTAATATATTTGGCGTGAGCGGTACACGCTCCTTTTAAGCTAGAATTTAGCACTTTTATATAGCAGTGGCGTAGTAATTCCCATACTGTTGGGTGAGATTGCTCCATAATAAGGGTAAATTGTTGGGCTAAGTCTTCTTCGGTAATCATTACTTTCTCGATTATTATTGTGCTAAAAACTGTAACTTCATATCTGCACAGTAAAGATGACGCAGCATTGCTAATGTTGTGTGCATTTTTATCTGAGTAAAATTTATCTATCTGGCATAATTTGTTGATAAGTTTTCTACGGCTTATGTTACTTTCCTATCAAGGATCAAAGCTGAAACCGATTACTAAAACCGTATCAATCGCTGCTTTATACCAAACTAATTGCTATAAAGCCAAGTTACTGAAAATAGAATTAAGCAGCCAGAATAACTTTTGTGCAAGTGGTAGATGAATCAAAGCAAAAATTTTGCCCACCGCAAGAAAGCTAGTGATATTTTGATTTTAGTTAAATCGACTATGGCTTTTGAAAAATTAGAGATTAAAGCAAATCAATCAGGACAGTCATCTACGCAGAGATCATCTGGACTGGGCTGCAAAATTAAGCGATCGCACATTTTTATTTTTGCCGTCAGTCTGCTTAATTGTCTGGCGCTCTCCTTCGCGCAGCCTTTGGCAAAGAACAGACCCGGAGGAGAGTTGCGAGGGTTGGAATCTAACTCTCGGAATTTCTCTGCATCCAAACAAACTATCAGTAGAGTTGTCGGGAAATAAAAGATAAGTGAGGCAATGCTGGTCTTGTAATTGGGATTCTCTTAAGCAGCCATCAAGTAGAAGTTCCATAATCCTGCTGCGGTCAGCATCAAATGGTCATCAAAGTTTTCAATCCGATTACGATAAATGACACTGGCGGCGTTGTAGCGCTTCACACCAGCAAAGGCATTTTCGCAAACTACACGGGATTGACTCAATTGACGATTCTCCGTTTTTTGAAGGTCACTTAACTTGCCCCCTTTGGGCTTTTTGTGAGGAAGATGGAGATTGTCATACTGCTTCTGTAATCCCTGAAAGCCCGAGTCTACTTCAATCGGAATTTCATCAGGCACACTACCTGCAATGTCATCTTCGTCATGAAAACGTTTGTCATGCAGTTTGCCTTCTCGTGCTTTGCTTAAGATCAAGACCCGTTTGGTTTCATCAACTGCCGCCAAGTGTTTACGCGTATGACGTTTCTTTTTACCGGAGTAATTCTGTTGTTGTTGTTCTCTTTCTTGAGGTCGCGCAATTGGGCGTTCTGTCCCATCAATCATCACTCGTTGCACTCCTGGAAAGCGTGACAAAAATGCTTCAATGCTTTCGAGATGGCGTTCCGGCAGCGCCATCTTCTGTCCCAAAGCCGCTTCTAATATTGGCTGCAATCGATGCATCCACTCATGTGCCTGGGAGCGATGCATATCAAAGAGCAGTCCCGCCACATCAAAGGTCGGATAACATTTGAAATAGAAAAGGATGAAAAACAATTTGTCTTGGGCTGTAAGTAAGCGGGCTTTGCGTCCTCCACCCAGGCCACGTTGACGAGGCTTGGCCTGTTGAGTATCTAGGTACATCGTGGTAAACGTGGGCAAAAGGGCATCAAATGCTTTCCGGTTCAACCCAGTTAATGCCCTCAACAGTCGGTCTTGCTTCAGCGCACCTTCAATATTCAGCATCATTCTTCCCTACCACTGCTGTCTATTCTCTCTTATTTCCCGACAAGTCTAGTATCAAAAATATCCAGTTTTGATAGAAACTCTGCCAGTATGATAAGTTTTGATAATTTTTAGTTGACAATGATAATTTTCAACATGGCTTTGGGTAGAAGACCTTGTAAGCATATAGATGCTCAGGGGATTTGCACAGTGAAAGTTAGGGTGATATGAACAATAGAGCAAACCAAAGGCATGAAGAACATCATGCAATACAATATTTCTGTATATTCAATCGAATGTTGATTTTCGTTGCAGAGATATTTATATCACGCAGCCTGGTTGCTGGAGAGTTAGCCCTGCGGTTGTTGCAAAAATTCCAGCGTATCGGACTTTCCTTGCTAAGGCGAGGACACTCATCTGTGAAAACACCAGTTGCCCCTCTATATAAAAATGAAGCAGAAAGGCTCAAAGCATTAGCAGACTACAATATTCTGGATACTCTACCTGAACAAGCATTTGATGACCTAACTGCTATTGCTGCCTACATTTGTAAGACTCCAATCGCTTTAATTAGCTTAGTGGATGCCGATCGCCAATGGTTTAAATCTAACATTGGACTAAAAGTTAGAGAAACGCCCAGAGAGTCGGCTTTTTGCTCCCATGCTATTCTGCACCCAGAGAATATATTAGTAATTCCCAACGCTATGAAGGACGATCGCTTTGCGAACAATCCTCTAGTCAAAAGTAATTCTAAAATTCGTTTTTACGCTGGTGCGCCACTAGTTACGCCTAATGGTTTTCCAATAGGGACGTTGTGTGTGATGGACACTGTTCCTCGTCAGCTAAGTTACCAGCAGTTGGATGCACTGCGCCGCTTAACTCGGCAAGCGATCGCTCAGATGGAACTCATTCAAGAAATTCGCAACCGTAAACAATCAGAGATAGAAGGAAGACAGTTATCGCTGACCGACGATCTAACAGGTTTGCATAACCGACGTGGCTTCTTCGTAATGGCTGAACAACAGTTGAAAATTGCTCACCGCATGAGATTGTTGTGCTGGGTGATCTTCATTGATTTAGATGGGCTAAAACAGATTAACGACACCCTGGGTCATGATATCGGGGATGCCTTGATTGTTGATGCTGGTCGATTACTCAAGCAAAGTTTTCGGAACTCGGATATTGTTGCTCGCTTGGGTGGAGATGAGTTCATTATTTTCATCTCCAGCTACTTTAAAGATGCTGATAGCATCCAAGCGTATTTGCAAATAAATATTGCCAACTTTAACCAACAGCAAAACCGTAGCTATGAACTTTCGATGAGTATGGGAATAGAGCGTTACTCACCAGGAAGTAATATGTCACTAGAACAACTAATTGCCAGGTCTGACGAATTAATGTACGCTCATAAGCGTCTCAAGCGGCAATCTATTTATCAACAAGAGTAGGGATTAGTGTTCTTTTATAACTTTTTTTATTAGAGAAAAGTACGCTGATTTCAAATTGGTGAATAATCTTCTTAATAAAAATAAGCTGTTTATCGCTGTTTATATATCAAATTGCGATAGCTTAACCATCTTTTTGAGTAATGATGTCTAAGTATCGGCAATATTATACAGCAGTAATATTATAAAAAAACAAAATATTTAAAATTAATTGGCTTAACCTAACTTTTATCCAATGCTAATGTTATTCGTTTAAAAACTTGACATCTAGTTCATTGCTAACAACAAACATACGAGAAAATCATGGCTGATACATTATTATTCAACCTCTCTAGTCTCAACGGCAAAAACGGCTTTGCCATCAACGGCATTGCTAGTGACTCATCAGGTAACTCTGTCAGCAATGCTGGAGATATCAACCATGATGGCATCGACGATCTAATTATTGGCGCACCAGGTACCGGAAAGAGCTACGTAGTGTTTGGCAGCACTAACGCCTTTAGTACCAATCTCGACCTTTCATCCCTGGATGGCAGCACAGGCTTTACTATCAACGGCAGTGCCAGTGACTCATCAGGCAACTCAGTTAGTAATGCTGGGGACATCAACGGTGACGGTATCGACGACTTAATTATTGGTGCATCAGGTGCAGCTTTGGGTGCCGGAAAGAGCTACGTAGTGTTTGGCAGCACTAACGCCTTTAGTGCCAACCTTGACCTTTCATCCCTGGATGGCAGCAAGGGCTTTGCCATTAACGGTATTAATGGGCGAAACTCAGATGGCATCTCAGACTCATCAGGCACATCAGTTAGTAATGCCGGGGACATTAACGGTGACGGTATCGACGACCTAATTATTGGCGCACCCAGTGCCTTATCGGGTGCAGGGCAGAGCTACGTAGTGTTTGGTAGCACTAAAGGCTTTAGTGCCAATCTCGACCTCTCATCCTTGGATGGCAGCAATGGCTTTGCCATCAACGGCAATGGCAGCGACTCATCAGGCAACTCAGTTAGTAATGCTGGGGATGTTAACCGTGATGGTATCGCCGATCTAATTATTGGCGCACAGGGTACTGGAAAGAGCTACGTGGTGTTTGGTAAGACTAGTGCATTTAGTGCGAACTTCGACCTGTCTAGTCTCAATGGCAGCAACGGTTTTGTCATTAATGGCAATGCCAATGACTTCTTTGGTGCCTCAGTTAGCAATGCTGGAGACGTTAATAATGATGGCATCGACGACTTAATTATTGGTGCATACAATGCTGCTTCTGTTGCAGGGCAGAGCTATGTGGTGTTTGGCAACAGTAGCGGCTTTAGTCCCAGCTTCAACCTCTCGAACCTCAACGGCAGCAACGGCTTTGCTATCAAAGGCATTAATGAAAATGATATCTCAGGCTTCTCGGTCAGCGCTGCTGGAGATGTCAATGGCGACCATATCGCTGACCTTATTATCGGCGCACCTTTTGCCTTATCTGCTGCTGGGCAGAGCTATGTAGTGTTTGGCAGGAGTAGCGGCTTTGATTCCACGCTCGACCTCTCCACACTCAACCCTAGCAAGGGCTTTGCCATCAACGGTATTAAGGATAATGATGTTTCAGGCATCTCAGTCAGCGCTGCTGGTGATATCAACGGGGATAAAATCGACGACTTGATTGTTGGCGCACTTGGTGCATCTGATGGTGCAGGGCAGAGCTATGTAATCTTTGGTACAAAAACACCGATCAATAACGCGCCAGTTGCCATCCATGATACTGTTACGACTGCCAAAAATACTGCCTTTTGTATTAAAGTAAACACTCTACTAGCAAACGATAGCGATATCGATGGCAACAGTCTCAAAATCACTAGTGTTAGTGGTGCAACCAATGGGACTGCGGTACTCAAAGATAACCACACTCCCAATAACTCGGCAGATGACTTCATCCTATTTACTCCAATTAGAGGGTTTAGTGGTGCAGCTACCTTTAAATACACCATCACCGATGGTCAACTAACTAGTACTGCTAAAGTTACTGTGGAAGTGGGCGCTCGCCTTTTTGGTGGCAAGGGCAACGACCATATAAACGGCACTCCTGGTAATGACTACATCAATGGCGGTAATGGCAGAGATTCCCTCAATGGCGGCAATGGTGATGATACCCTCTTGGGTGGTAATGGTAATGATATCCTAGTTGGCGGTAATGGTAACGATATCCTTGATGGCGGTAATGGTAATGACAGATTGTCTGGTGGTTTTGGTAAGGATATCCTCACAGGTGGCAATGGCAAAGATATATTTATCTTAGCTGCAACACAAGGTGGTGATAAAATTACTGACTTCACCAAAGGTACTGACTTAATTGGATTGTCTGGTGGTCTGAGCTTCGGTCAACTCAGTTTTTCTGGTAACAAAATTATCGTTACTGCTACTGATGAAGTTTTGGCAACACTGACTGGAATAAATACCACGACGTTGAGTACCGCTAATTTCACTATCGTCTAGAACATCGATTCAATAATCAAAAACCTAACCCCAAAACCCTCTTTCATACTCAAAGCTACATATATACACAAGTGGAGTTGGGAATCAAATGAACGGAAAAAAGGGGTTAGGTTTAGAAAGCTTAGATATTACAAAAAATACTGTGCAAACATCCTCCAAGGCAGAGTGAAGTGAATTTCTGGCAGCGATCGCATAAATTGAACTAACTTCGATGTTATACCTGCCCCTTCAGTAGTTAATTAGTATTTTTGAGATACTCGTGAATCCATCTCAGAACTCCGTTAACGAGTCTTTTATACTCGTGAATCCATCTGTCAAGGCTTGAATACCAATAATTCCCACTGCATAGATATCGTTGCTCAATTGTGGAGTGCGATTAGCTTGTTCACTTGGCATATAACGCATGAGTACCAATGGCTACGGTAAAAGTTGTTTGTCGTTGAGAATTAGACATCTGAGTACTAATTTGTTTGACAGCCCCAAAGTCAATTAGTACTATCTTGTTATCTGATGTTCCCCGCCAAATATTAGCCAACTTGATATCCCTGAGGGGGGAAACAAGGAATAAGGGACAAGGTGACAAGATGATTTGAGTAAGAATCTTGCAAAAAGTCTTTCCCGTTGTCCCCTTCTCCTCTTGGTAATTCCCAATCCCCAATTCTCAATTCCCAATTCCCAATTTTTAACTTATGAGTTTGAGTCTGTGCATGATTGTGAAAAACGAAGCCGCAACACTGCCTAAATGCCTGAACAGTGTCAGAAAAGTTGTGGATGAAATGGTAGTTTTGGATACAGGCTCAATCGATCGCACTCCCAATATTGCCCAACAACTCGGTGCAAAAGTTCATCATTTTAAATGGTCTAATGACTTCAGTGCTGCCCGTAATGCAGCTTTAAAATATGTTACTGGTGATTGGGTTTTGGTCTTAGATGCTGATGAAACTTTGACTCCAGGCATTGTACCGCAATTGCGAGAGGCGATCGCCAGAGATGAATACCTGCTCATCAACCTCGTTCGCCAGGAAGTAGGTGCTGAACAATCTCCCTATTCTTTGGTTTCCAGACTGTTCCGCAATCATCCAGATATTCGTTTTGACCGTCCTTACCATGCCTTAGTGGATGATAGCGTGTCAGCAATTGTAAATAAAGAACCTCATTGGCAAATAGGTTATTTACCTGGGGTCGCACTTGTACACACAGGATATCAAAAAAGTGCGATCGCTCAAAATAACAAATATGCCAAAGCAGCTACCGCGATGGAAGGGTTTCTTGCTACTCATCCCGATGACCCTTATGTTTGCAGTAAATTAGGGGCATTGTATGTAGAAACGGGGAAAATTACCGAAGGTATGGAGTTGCTCAGACATGGAATCAGCGTTGCTGAAGAAAATTACGATATTTTATATGAACTCCACTATCATTTAGGCATTGCTTACAGTCGCTTACAAAAATCCCCACAGGCGATTTCTCACTATAAAGCTGCGATCAAATTGCCAATTTATCCCATGCTCAAATTAGGAGCATACAACAACTTGGGTAACTTACTCAAAGCAGCAGGAGATTTCAACGGTGCCAAAACAGCTTACGCCACAACTTTGAAAATTGACCCTAATTTTGTATTTGGACATTATAATTTGGCGATGACATTTAAGGCTTTGGGTTTATTTACAGATGCGATCGTATATTATCAACATGCAATCACTTTAAATCCCAACTATGCCGAAGCCTATCAAAATTTAGGGGTAGTGTTGCTCAAAGTTGGCAATCATCAAGAGAGTTTAACAGCTTTTAGAAAAGCGATCGCTCTTCATGAAAGATATAATCCCGAAGAGGCAAAGAGACTACGCCAGGGGTTGCAAGAGATGGGGTTGATGTAGAGGCATGGAGGGGAGCAGGGGAGCAGGGAGTGGGGAGTATGGGGGAAAGATCGCCGAAAAAAAGCTGTTCTAAAATTAGTGTCAACATTATTTGCAACAGATGACCTCATTTCACCTCTGTTACCAAATTTTGTTTGCATTGTGGCGTGATAGCCTTAAAATTTGCCTCCCCTACTTCTCCCCGATTGTTATCTAATCTGAAAATATCAACCTAAAATTTTCAATCTAAACTTTTAGCTATAGTAAACCTTTCAATATTTTATGAATGAAGATACAAAGTTCTTTCGTATATTTGGTTCAATATTCGGCGGTGTTGGCAGCATAATTGCCGTTACGGGCATCATGATTGCATTGAATACTCGTTCCTTTATTACCTCAGCAATACCAGCACAAGGGACAATCATCGATTTGGTGCAACGTTCATCAACTGATAAAAAAGGTCGTTCTTCTTATGCCTACTATCCAGTAATAGAATTTACCGCCCGTTCTGGGGAAACAACGGTTTTTGAATCAAATTCAGGCAGCAATCCACCAGAGTTTACTAAAGGTCAGCAGGTAGAAATATTATACAGTCCTGAAAAGCCAAATTCTGCCATGATAAAATCTTGGCTAAGTTTATGGTTTTTACCTGTTATGTTAACTGGCTTAGGATCAATTTTTGCCTTGGTTGGAGGAGTTGTACTCATCAAGTCCTTTCCGCGTTTGATAAGTTCTAAGTAAAGTATTTTGGGAACTAATTTGAGGCTTGAAAATAAACTCCACCAGTTCTGAGTTGAAAAGGTGGAGTAAGAAATTGAAGAGTTAATAAGTTCTCTTCACAAATGACAAATGACAACTAAATACGTGACTTGACAAATTTCTCTAACCTATCCATTCCCTTTTCAATGGTTGCCATATCTGTAGCGTAGGAAAGGCGAATGTTGTCATCAGCGCCAAAAGCAATTCCAGGAATGACTGCAACTTGATGTTTTTCCAACAAAGCGTCACAAAATTCTAGGGATTTTAGACCGGTTTTGCTGATATCAGGGAACAGATAAAACGCGCCATCTGGTTTTGCGGTACTCAATCCGGGAATGGCATTGAGTCTGTCTAGCATTACCTGTCGGCGTTTGGCGAAGGCTTGGCGCATTTCTTCGACGCAATCTTGAGAACTTTGTAGCGCTGCGATCGCACCATATTGAGCAAAGGTACACACGTTAGATGTACTATGCCCTTGGATGGTACTTGCTGCTTTAATAATTTCCACTGGCCCCGCTAAATAGCCGATTCTCCAACCAGTCATAGAATAAGCCTTCGCAAACCCATTACTGATCAAAGTGCGATCAAAAATTTCCTTTCCAAGAGAACCGATGCTGATATGTTCTGCACCGTCGTAGAGGATCTTTTCGTAAATCTCATCAGAGACGACAAAGATATCTGCATCAACTACTACCTGCGCCAGTGCTTTGATTTCGTCTGGCGTGTAAACCATCCCTGTGGGATTAGATGGAGAGTTGAGGATAAATAACTTTGTTTTGGGGGTGATTGCTTTACGGAGTTGTTCGGGAGTAATTTTATAACCCGTCGTGGCATCTGTGGGTACAATTACTGCAACTCCACCGACTAAAGTCACCATTTCGGGATAACTTAGCCAGTAGGGTGCAGGGATAATTACCTCATCGCCTAGATCGATTAACGCCACTATCAAGTTGTACAGAGAATGCTTACCGCCATTAGTGACGATGACATTCTCCGACTTGTAATCAAGACCGTTATCATTTTTGAGCTTATGGGCGATCGCTTCCCTTAACTTTGGTTCTCCGGCTGCTGCACCATACTTGGTTTTGCCTTCATCCAAAGCTTTGACTGCTGCGGCTTTAATATGCGCTGGGGTATCAAAATCTGGTTCTCCAGCGCTAAAACTACAAACATCTATTCCTTCTGCCTTCAGTGCCTTAGCCTTGGCTGCGATCGCTAAGGTCAATGAAGGTGTTACCTGACTTACTCTTGCTGCCAGCTTCATTCTTACTATATTTTGGCAAATCTTTCACTTATCTAAGGATATCCCAGAATCATTACCGAGATTTGCTTTTTCTGAATTCGTTGGGCAATGGGGCATTGAACATGAAGAAGAGACAAGGGAGACAAGAGAGAGACTTGTTCAATAATTCCTCCTTGTCCCCCTTGTCTTCCTGCTCCCTATCCCTGCCCCCTACCTCTTATTTGAACCTTGATTATTGACTCTTAGCAATGTATCGTATATAACTTGATTTTTAGTGCAAAGTAACTGTTTTTATGCAGATTAAGAAACTTTTAATTACATCTTCTCTGTTAATTACTAATCTTTTTATACCTAATGCTGCCATTGCTCAAAATCGCGGTACTCCAGGTCAGCAATTCTCATCATGAGAATGATTATAACTATCATTAGCATCTATGCAAAATTTTCAGTTAAAGGTATGGTTTTTGTATCTCAATACTCGCGAACGCAGGAGCTTTTTTGAATCAGCCAGGAATTTTTGACGAAATAGTACAATACTTTCAGTCAATCCTGAAAGATTTACCTGATAAGCGAACAGGCAAAAACAAACGCTATCAAATGAGTGATGCAGCATTAAGCGCATTCTCCATATTTTTTACTCAGAGTCCTTCTTTTCTTGCCCATCAAAGGTCAATGGCACATAGTAAGGGACATAATAATGCTCAAAGCTTGTTTGGGGTACACCAAATTCCAAGCGATAACCATATCCGAGATTTACTTGATGAGATAGAACCAACCGTTGTGGTTTCCGGTGTTTACCAAGATTTTCAAAGCATTAGAGAATGGTAAACACTTATCAAAATTTCGTTCTTTTAAAAATAATTTGCTGATAGCTCTAGATGGAACAGAATATTTTTGCTCCAATGAAATTCACTGTGAACACTGTTCGAGCAGAACTTTTAAAAACGGAACAACTCAGTATTTTCATACTGGTGGTGACACCAGTAATTGTTTGTCCTAGTAATTCTCAAGTAATCCCGTTAATACCAGAGTTTTGTTGTCCCTCAAGACGGATATCAAAAGCAGGATTGTGAGAATGCGGCAGCAAAACGTTGGATTCAGAAATATGCCAAACAGTATGCATCTCTTGGTATTACCATTTTAGGAGATGATCTTTATTGCCATCAACCTTTATGTGAATTATTACTACAAGAAAAACTAAATTTCATTCTAGTGTGTCGGTCTAAATCCCATAAAACACTTTATGAATGGTTAGAAGGAATGCCCCTTGATACATTTAGTGTCAAACATTGGAAGGGCAAAGTCTATGAGATTTATACCTACCGTTATGTCAACCAAATTCCTTTACGGAATAGCGAGGATGCTTTATTAGTAAACTGGTGTGAATTGGCCATTACTCGCTCTGATGGGACTATAATCTACAAAATACCTTTGCGACAAATCATCGAATCACAGATATTAATGTTGAGGCGATTGTGTCAGATGGTCGCAGCAGATGGAAAATAGAAAACGAAAATAATAACACTCTTAAAACCAAAGGTTACAACTTAGAACATAATTTCGGACATGGGAAAACGCATTTATCCTCCCTATTAGCAACCTTTAATATCCTTGCATTTCTGTTTCATACTCTACTTGACATTATAGATGAGAAATACCAATTTATCCGCCAGCATTTACCAACACGCAAGACCTTCTTTGATGATTTACGCGCCTTAACTCGTTATCTTTATTTTGATAGTTGGGAAAGTCTGCTTAACTTTATGATCCACGGACTGGAATTAGAATTTCATCCCAACACAAGCTGAAAATTCATCTTACTTTTTGAGAATACTTACAACTCCGTGTAATACATGGAATTAGCTTGAATTGCCATGTATTACTTGGTAGTTCATTGTGTCTAAAAATCTGTTTGAAGTAGCCACTCCTAGTTCAAATTTATCATTCAGCAGAATTCTCAACGTCTCCCAGGCTTCATCGGTTAGTTTCGCTCTTAACATATTGATAACCATTCTCATAATGAGAATTGCTGACTCCAGGTAAATTTGATTTTTATGTACTGACACTCTCCTGGTCGCCGGATTATTGTGCAAAAAATGGTACCCGTGACCCGCAGCAGTGCGGTTCTGGAAGGAAACTTGGTTTTGTATTACATGGTTTGTGGCCACAGTACCAAACTGGTTATCCTGCTAATTGTTCCACGCAAAAACTACCGTCGGAAGTAAAGCAACGGTTTCCCAATTTGTATCCTAGTAATAAACTTTACGATCATGAATGGGAAAAACATGGTACTTGTTCGGGGAAAACTCCTGCGGAATACTTGGGATTGAGTAAAAATTTAAAAGATGCGATCGCTATTCCCGCAGCTTATAATCGTCCCAATAAACCTTTGCGTACCACAATTACAAATTTTAAAAATTCATTTGTGAGTGCTAATAATAAAATTACTGCTGATGGTGTAGCACCTTTCTGTTCTGGTTCGGGAAGGTTTTTACAAGAAGTCTTCTTTTGTTATTCCAAAAACGGTGAACCTGGTATTTGTAGTGCCGAGATTTTGAAGCGATCGCGAAAAAGTTGTGGTCAACCAGATTTCTTAGTGAGAAATGTTAGATAAAATTTGGAATGGGGAATGGGAATGGGGAATGGTTATTTCCTCCTTGCTCCCTCTGCCCCCTATTCCCTCATTTCCCCACTTTTTAAGCTATTGTCACATCTGGCGATAAGTAAACATCTTGAATGGTATGAAATAACTTCACACCTTCCTCAAAAGGACGCTGGAAGGTCTTTCGCCCAGAAATTAATCCCGAACCACCAGCGCGTTTGTTGATTACGGCGGTGCGAATTGCTTCGGCAAAGTCATTCTTACCAGTCGCACCACCAGAATTAATCAACCCTACGCGCCCAGAGTAGCAATTTAGTACTTGGTAACGAGTTAAATCAATTGGGTGATCGGTTGTCAGTTCTGTATAAACGCGCTCATCTGTTTTGCCGTAACTCTTACCACTGGCTTTGGCAACTGCACCGTAACCATTGTTATTTTCGGGTAACTTTTGTTTGATGATATCAGCTTCAATCGTCACACCTAAATGATTCGCCTGTCCGGTGAGGTCAGCCGCAAGGTGATAATCTTTATCTTGTTTAAAGGCGTTATTCCGCAGATAGCACCAGAGAATAGTCGCCATCCCTAATTCATGGGCGCGTTTAAAAGCTTTGCTGATTTCCTGAATCTGTCTGGTAGACTGGTCTGAACCAAAGTAGATTGTCGCACCTACTGCCGCCGCCCCTAAATTCCAAGCTTGTTCCACATCAGCAAACAATACCTGGTCAAATTGATTGGGGAAAGTCAGCAATTCGTTGTGATTGATCTTGGCAATGAAGGGAATTTTGTGAGCATACTTGCGCGAAACTATACCCAATACTCCTAAAGTGGTAGCAACAGCATTGCAACCTGCGGCGATCGCTAATCTGACAATATTTTCTGGGTCAAAGTAAATTGGATTGGGCGCAAAAGACGCACCCGCAGAATGTTCAATCCCTTGGTCTACAGGTAAAATCGAGAGATAACCTGTGTTTGCCAGACGACCAGTAGAATAAAGTAGCTGGAGATTACGCAATACTTGAGGATTGCGATCGCTGTTGATCCAGATTCGATCTACAAAGTCTGGCCCCGGCAAGTGTAGTAAATTCTGAGAAACCTTTGCTTTGTAGGTAAGCAGGTCTTCAGCCTCTTTACCTAGTAATGACTCGATAGAACTAGACTCTATGAGCGTTGTAGTCATAGTGTTTTCCTCAAAAATTGAGCAAATGACCTTGCCTTTAAGATAGCATTTTTAATACTCGTAACCTGGTTTTAGTTGCATTAACTAGATATATATTCCTTTTGAGATAAAAGTCTTAAATCATTCTTTAAAAATTGATAAAATCAATGATTATCTGAGATATAACCATGATTTGAACCATGATACACAAATAAAAAATCGTGCTTTTGAGGATTTCTGTGAATTGCAGACTGATAATTTGATATATTTCAATTCTGATAGTTATCATCTGACAACAAAAAGGTCGGGAAGTAATCTCCGCAGATTCCCATTGTTGTAATAATCGTTAAAAGAACAAATACAAGTCTATGAGTAAGTTTCAAATCGATATCGACTTCAGCAATATAGATTTAGCTTCCCTTGAAACAGAAGAGGATTTTCAAAGAGAGGCAAAAATATTACTACCAAAGGTACTGGTAAAACTAGGTGAAAGCGTCGGTGAGAAGACTTGGGAAGAATTACAACAGAAGATGCAAGCATCTGGAGCTAAACTCAAATCTTCTCCAACCGAGAAACGTAAGTTTATGCAAGAAACAGGAAGAACTTATCAACGAAATGCGAGTAACAGAGAAAAACAAGAACTAGAAGAATATATAGTAGATCAATTACGCCAGTACAAACTGTAAATACAGCAGTTTTCTTTTGCATGAAGTACAAATCTATAGGTTTTGAGGCAGAAGGTAGAAACTCTTTATATAGCAATCCGGTTTGATTCCTGTTCGCGCAGCGTAGCCATATTTACTTACGTCAGCAGAGAATAGGGAATAGGAAAAAATGGATAGTTAACAATAACCGTAGGTTGGGTTGAACGTTCGCGTAGCGTCCCGTAGGGAAGTGAAACCCAACCTACGTGGGTTAAGGTTTTTATGGCTAACCCAAGCGTATCGGTATCTACTTAACTTGCATGGCTAATACCATTTCGCACTTTATTTTGTAGTACTTTTGTAAACCTTAAATTTACATAAAATATATTTTGCATTATTGTATAAAAATAATCCTTATATTACAGAGGTATCAACAATAATGCTTAACTGGGACAGAACACTTCTAACTACTAGTTCTTTGTGCCTACTTTTGTTCACTACAATGCTGCCAGTCAGAGCTAAACCAGTCCAACCAAAGAAACCGGCACCCACAGCTACAACAATTTACCAGCAAGCTAAAAAAGAATTACCTGAAGATTTTTATACCCTCTATCGCGTTATAGATAGAGTAGCACGTGCCAACGAATTAGATAATCGTCCTTGGCGGGTTGTGGCTGTTCCCAAGTATGATGTCAATGCCTATGCTAGTGACGTTAATTTGGTTGCTATTTACGATGGCATACTTGACCAGTTAGCTGGTGATTCTTCAGCATTAGCTTGTGTAGTTGCCCATGAAATGGGACATCACACCAAGCGTCACATTGCTGTTGGTGAAGCTAAAAAAACTGAGTTGATTGCCAAAATTCAAGAAGAAGCAACCAAAGAAGTACTGGGAGAAAGAGAAGCTGCAAACCAAGAGTCAACAGCTGCTAACGTTGGCGGTGCCGTCGTGAATCGTGTAGTTGGAGGAACTTTTGGTGGTTTGCTGGGTTCAGTTCTTGGTAATCAAGGCGCTCAACGACAAGTAGAATCACAGCAACGCATTAATGAGATTGTCGAGAAAAAGAAAAAAGAGTTAGAACAGCGTTTAGCAGAACAAGAACGACAACAAGAGTTTGAAGCTGATGAAATTGGCTACATAGCTTCTGTGAAAGCAGGCTTTGAACCAGAAGGATGTTTAAGAGTAATGCAGGTTTTGGCTCAAACTCCTGGTTCTGAATTTGATACAACTCATCCAGCAGTACCCAAACGGATTGAGGCAATCAAAGCTTTAATTATTAAGTATCCACCCCAGACTTTGGCTAAAGAGGGTGAAGCGCGAATATCTAAGACAAAGCCTTTAACTTATAACATTTCTAAAGATAAGACCTCGTTACGGATTAACTCAGTTCGCGGTGGTTCCCAAGCAGATGATATAGAGCGCCGCTTTGGTAAATAAAAACACTAAGTTATGAGTGGCATAAATATTAAGTAGGGTGTTCATCACTACATAACACGGTGTGTTAGGCGCGAGAGTCATATTTTTTGTAACAAACTATATCGAAATATGCGCCTAACAAACCCTACAAGAATTTTATTTTTACTTTATAAATAGCCTCTAATACCCATTTTGAGGATCAAATTACGTATTAAAGAGCGGCTGGAGTCAGCTAGACTAAAGAAGAAATTGCTTAATAAGTTTTAATAATTCTGTTATGAGTACTGATTCACCTGTTAATTCTTCCGATAAGTCTGAATCTTCATTAGGGAAGCGTTTGAGAAACTTCTTAGTTGTAATGGTAGCGATCGCTCTTAGCGTTGCCCTCGTCTTAGGATTGCGAACTGAAACAACCTCAGCTTCCCTTGCCAAGTTAAGCAATTCGTCCACACCATTAGAAGTAGCCGTCAGCAACGGCAAACCATCTCTAGTAGAGTTTTATGCTGATTGGTGTACTGTCTGTCAGAAAATGGCGCCAGATATCACTCAGCTAGAAACAGAGTATGCTGACAAGATGAATTTTGTCATGCTGAATGTGGATAATACCAAGTGGCTACCTGAAATGTTGAAATATCGGGTGGACGGGATTCCCCATTTTGTATTTTTAAGTCAGCAAGGGGAAACCATAGCTCAAGCGATCGGCGATCAACCCCGCACAATTATGGCTAGTAACTTAGAAGCTTTGGTTACTGGTTCGTCTCTTCCTTATGCTCAAGCTAGCGGGAAAGTTTCCAAATTTTCAGCCCCAGTAGCACCAACAGCTAGTCAAGATGATCCCCGCAGTCATGGCAGCCAGGTAGTAAATTAAAGTAATTCGTAATTCGTAATTAAGGACTGTTATATATTTTTTGTTAAACCCAAAAATTACGAATTACGAGTTAGTAATTATTTAAAGCCTACTTAAGCCCTTAAAACTGTAAAGGCTTAATTTATGACTCTGTTCAACGTTAAATCTTTTCTGAATTTGCTAATACAGGCACATCTGGGATATAGCCATTATTTAAGATAGGTTGGCGGGTTTTCAAATCAAATTTATAGCCATGCGGTAAGATATGAAGCTTTGCTCCACAAATCGCTAAAGCCTCATCCTTTAAGATTTCGCCCATATTGTTATATGTATCCTGTACATCGACAATTGTGACTGAACCTTCACCAATGATTTCAATTTGTTTATCAGTAACTACCATCGCAGTATTCTCATCAATACCAAATCCTAAATCAGCAGGCTCTTGTACCAAAGCTGAAATTAAGCGCCCTAAGCGTCCACGTTGTAAAAAATGTTGGTCAATTACTACTCCCGGTAGAAAGCCTAAACCTGGCCCCATCTCGACAATTTCCATCCGAGGGTTAGTTTGAGAATCGCCTTCTACAATCATTTTATCTGGCATCACAGCTGCTCCTGCGCTTGTGCCTGCAATAACTGCTCCTTCAGCAAAACGCTTATGAATAGCTGTGTCAAGTTCAGTATCTTTAAGAATGCTTGTGATTCGAGCTTGATCTCCTCCAGTAAAGAATATTCCTGTAGCTTTGCTGACAGCTTCTAATGCCGTAGAAGAATATGCGTCATCACGAGTTTCCGTATCAACAATACGAGCATCTTCAGCTCCTAGCTTTTCAAATACTCTAATATAATTTTCTCCAACATCTCTAGGTAGTTCTGTCGCTGCTGTCATAATTACTATTTTTGCTTTCGTACCTCCAGCACGTCGTACAAACTCGCGTAGTATTTGACAATCTTCCTTTTTATCTTCAGCTCCTCCAATAATGATGAGTTCTTGTTTGCTATTAACTTCCATAAGAATGGCTCCTGATATTAAATTAATTTAAATTAACTATGATTCCTAGCACTACGTAATCAGTCTTTGGAGATATTGAAATACATCCTTGAAGAAGAGAATTTTCATTAAAATTAGTGATTTAAAGATGAGTAACCTAAAATCAAAACGAGAACCACAAAAGTTTGATAAAGCAAAATGGTTCATAGTTTCAACATCATTTATTAACAATGCTACACTTTTACTAAATCAACATCAGCAAGCCAGATGAATTGACTTTGACTCAATGCCGTTTCTTCCATAATTGGGGTACACCACTCCACACCGTAAAGCCAACTGCTTTTGAGCCTAAAAATTCCTTGAATAATACGACGTGTCGGTTGGGGAGTAAAATCAACTTCAACCATATCGCCTAATTTAAAAAGCGAAGTAGGAACAACACCGTTTTTGAATACATTTGTTGGATGAAATTCTTTAGAAGACAAGTAAAGTATTTCACCAAGGCAAAAAATTGCATAAACCCATTCCTGTCCTTCCCAGTGAACACCGCAGCAATAGCCTGGCAGATCAGAGCTTGACAGGAAAACTTCTTCTAGTATCTGAACTGCTAATGGAGGCATGGTTTGACCCCACGGAGGGGAAAGATGCCAGCAGGATTCCAAAAATGTAATCTGGTTAATCATAATGCTTTAGGGCACTAAGTTTCAGATGGGCAAAATGTCAAGAATAAAAGGTAAAATCCTTGTTAGGCTAGGTATGAAATGTAGGAAAAATAGTCGATTTGTAAGTTTTTTTTGTAGGTTCTTAATTTTTGTTTAGCATAAGCAAAGTATATCAGGCGTATTTTAAATATTTGTGATGATTAAATTTTTTTATGAGCTGAATTTAAATTCAGCATTAATGTACTGAGGATTGGATTTAATCTAGCTGCGATCGCTTTATTTTACGCTGCTTCGAGAAAATAATATTATTGACAGACAGCGTTATTTTTGGCTTGAGCTTTTGCGCTTGCCATAAATGCTCTCATCTTAGATTATTAATTCTGGCTAGCCGATCGCTAATACCTTTCTTTGCAAGCCTACACCAAACTTAATTTTGGGTAAAAACTTGCAACCCGATTTAGAGCATTTCTATATCGAATCGGTATAACCAATACTTTGCCACCTTAATAACAAAATACTGTTTTATTTTTGGTTTCTCATCTATCTAAATAAATATAAAACTACATCATTTTTTAAGTACTAAGTACTATATCTTATCAATATTTAGATGATACAGTAAGACATTTTATCTTTTAACTAAAAACAGACAAAATAATATTTGTCTGTTCGGTTTCGTACACAAGAAAATTAAAATTTATTAACAATAGTATTAAATTCGACAGCCCCTTCAGGAAACGCACTGCTTGTTCGCTCATCCCACCTCTATGCGAAATTACTAGTTGTACATCAAGTCTTTCACAAGCAGCAATGCAATGAAATACTGATTGTTTAGCATTCCGCTAATGTTTCGCCAACAGGTTCGAGTTGATCCACTAGCAAGGTATCAATACCTGTTGCTGCGATCGCCTTGAGACCATCTTGGCAAACTATTTCAACCGTTTGTTGCAAAATTTAAAAGAATAATGTAGTGCTTCTTTCCGCGATGAGAGCTATATTGTCAGCAGTTTATCTCGATATGTCGCATATACCAAAGGACGAGGAAAGGGAATACGGCCATTGAGACTAATTAACATCGAAAATCGTGCGGTAACTGAGTTGTTAGCACAAAGCATTATTGTAAGTTCTAGTCAAAAAAGCCTTCAGTCACTTCTGTCTTAGTGGATAGTTATTCGTCTTCACAACTGAATATAGATATTCCTATAGAATTGCCACGATCGCAATTTCAAAGTCTGGCTAATAAGCTAAAATTATTATTACCTCCCAAGCTTGTGCAAACACGTGATTATTCAGTCCGCTCACCCCATTACCAAAAGCGGATAAGACTCTTAATTCTGGCTCAGAACGATCCTTTGTATCTAAGAATGCACTAATTGTTCACACAAATTCAAACCATTGGATAGAAATAATAGCATACAGACTATTTCTTATTTAGTAGGCAGAAACCAGGCTTTTAAGATTGAATCGAATTAAGTAAATTGAGGAAACCAAAATGCCTTTAATTCGTTGGGAACCCTTTAAAGAAGCAGAAATTATGCAGCGGCAAATAAATCGATTATTCGATCAAATGCTGTCATCTCAAGAGAGCGATCGCCTACAGGGGGGCGTAGCCCATCGCGGCGATATTATTGCATTTACACCTCCTGCCGAAATCCACGAGACTAGCGATGCCTTTAAACTACGCATCGAATTACCTGGCTTAAAACCAGATGATTTGGATGTGAAAGTGTCCCCAGAAGCAGTTGAGATCAGTGGGGAACGCAGATTTGAAACCACTACTGAAGAAAAAGGCATTCGTCGCTCTGAGTTTCGCTATGGTAGCTTTGGGCGGATAATCCCCTTGTCTACACGGATTCAGAACGACAAAGTGCAAGCAGAATTTAAAGACGGTGTGCTGTGTCTAACTTTACCTAAAGCCCAGTCCGAACAGAATCGCGTGGTCAAGGTTAATCTGAGTGACAGCACAAACGGACAATCACAGCAATTAGGCAACGGTCATTCTCAGCCTACCAATGAGAAAGAGTCCCTACAGGCAGAGGAAACTGTGGCATCTAATCCTCAATAGAGAGGCAGGAGGCATACTTCGACTGCGCTCAGTACAAGGGGGCAGGGGGTAAGGTGACAAGGTGACGTAAGAAGTTTTTCCCCAAGTCCTCTTCCCCCAGCAAAGCGCACCCTGCCCCAATTCCTCTTCTACCTTGCCTATTTTTCAACTCTATCCATCAAATTTATGAATATAAACTATCAAAATTTACCAATTTTTACACTATTCATCATTGGCGCATTGTTGAGTTCGCTGTTATTGGATCGCTGGTGGCGCGATCGCATCTATAACTTGAACGGTAAAACTGTACTGATTACAGGTGGCTCGCGGGGGCTAGGGCTAGTTATGGCACGCCAGTTGATTCAAGCAGGAGCGCGTTTGGCGATTTGTGCCCGCGATCCAGAAGAATTGGAGCGATCGCGTATTGAACTAGAACAACGAGGTGGAGAGGTTCTGGCTGTACCTTGTGATGTGACTGACAAAACTCAGGTTGAGCAGATGGTACAACAGGTACGCGATCGCTTCGGCGCGATCGACATCTTAATCAACAACGCTGGCGTTGATTTTGTCGGTCCAATGGATCTGATGACGGTGGAGGACTACGACGATGCGATGAAGTTGCATTTTTGGGCACCGCTTTACGCCAGCTATGCAGTTTTGCCCCAAATGCGCGAACGACATCAAGGGCGGATAGTTAACATTTCCTCAATTGGTGGTAAGGTCGTTTTCCCCCACATGCTGCCATACTGTGCTAGCAAGTTTGCCTTAACTGGATTATCAGAAGGAATGCGGGCAGAATTGGCTCAGGAGGGAATTAGTGTTACAACCGTATGTCCTGGTTTAATCCGCACAGGCGCTCCTGAAAATGTCATATTTAAAGGTCAGCACCGTAAGGAATATGCCTGGTTCAGTATTAGTGATTCTTTGCCCTTGCTCTCAATGAGTGCTGAAGTTGTAGCTTACAAAACTATTGCTGCCTTAAAGCGAGGTGACGCAGAAATAATTCTGTCCCTTCCGGCTCAGATTGCTACCAGATTTCATGGACTGTTTCCAGGGCTAAATACTAATTTGCTTACTTGGGTAAATTGGTTACTACCTGCCGCATCGGGTGGTATTGGTACAGAGCGAGCATTGGGAAAAGACAGTCATTCTTTCTTGTCGCCCTCTTGGTTAACCTATTTGAGTAACAGAGCTGCACGGCGGAATAACACAATTACTAGAAACGAGGAAAATGGCGATCGAGCAGATCGGCAGATTGTGCAGCCAACTCCACAGACAACAACTGAGCAACCCAAAATCCAGTTAATCCAGCCTTCTCAAGCATCACCTGAAATTCAAGCCTGTTTCAACGATATCCAAGACACATTGGGAATCCCTTGGACACCTGCTAACTGGCGTGCCTATGCGATGTATCCTTCAGTGATGCAGTTGTTTTGGCAACGTCTCAAACCTGCGATGCAAACCGAAGCATTTTTAGAGGATGCGATCGCAATTAGTGAGCATGTTTATCGTGATATCAATGATTGGTATCAACCAGGTTATCAGATTGAAGTAGAACAAGCACAGCAACATCATATCCGACAAGAACTTAACGCTTTTATTTTTGGGAATCCGCAACTACTCATCCAGCAGATTGCACTGAGCAAGACGCTTGCAGGTGAGATAGTAGGTCAGGATGGCAGTATAGATTCCCGACATGGGCCAAATGCTTATCGTCATCACCAAATTCAACTGATAGATGAGCAGTCAGCTCAAGAAATTTCGCCAGAAATGCCACAGGTTTATCAAGACATTAAACAAACTCTGGGTGTACCGATTGTCAACTCCGATTACCAAGCATTAGCACGATGGCCGGCTTTCTTTCTGGCAGCTTGGTCAGACATCAAGGTTTGGCGAGAGCGACCGGAGTATCAACTTCTCGTGCAAGATGTCGTGCAGAAAGCAGAAGAAGCTGCTAGCCGCCTGTCTCCTGCTGTGTGGGTTGGTGAGCGAGAAGTAGAAGATATTCTCGATAACCCTGATAATTTCGAGCAGATTCAACAAATGGTACAGATGTTCAAGGATATATTGCCGGAACTAATCGTGCAGAATGCTCTGTTTCATTTTGGTCTAAGAAGAGTTCAATCAGTGAAGGGAATAGGGAGTAGTCAGTTGTAATTTTTTTCTTCCCTGCGCCTTTGTGCCTTCTTGCCTGTTAACTCCATATTTAGTAACGCCGATTTTTTAAAAATATTCTCTACAAAACTATGGAAATCAGAAGCCCAGCTTTTTTCATTGGGAACACTATCCCCTTCAAATACACTTGTGATGGAGACAATATTTCTCCTCCAATATACTGGGAAGCTGCACCTCAAGAAACAAAGAGTTTTGCTTTGATTGTGGATGATATTGATGCACCCAATGAAACGTTTATCCATTGGGTTATTTACAACATCCCTGCTGATATTCGTGAATTACCAGAGGGTGTTGCCAAGCAACCTAAACTTCCTGAAGGTGCATTACAGGGAAAGAATAACTTTGGAGAGTTGGGTTATGGAGGCCCTTGTCCACCCAAAAATGGGGCGCATCGTTACTTTTTCACAATCTATGCGTTAGACCAAATGCTTGATTTGGCAGCAGGAGCAAACAAACAACAGCTATTGGCAGCTATAAAGAATCATATTTTGGATAAGGCAGAACTTATGGGACGCTATGCTAGAGAAATTGAGTAAATACTGTTTTGCTCAAATGCTGAAGCAGGAGGGTTTCTCAAAAACTTTGTGATTTCCTCTTTATATATTTACTCAGCCTTGAGCAAAACTTAGGTTGCAAGATTGTTGTTGCCGCCCTCTAAAATAGTCCCCTCTAAATTGGCATCTTCTAGATTAGCTCCTGTAAGATTGGCTCTTTCTAATGCAGCTTGGTGCAGATTTGCCTGATGCAAATCCGCGATCGCTAAATCTGCCCCGCTCAAATCTGCTGCTTCCAAATTAGCTTCACTCAAATCAGCTTCACGGATGTTAGCGTGACTAAGAATCGCCTGCTCCAAGTTAGCAGCTTTGAGATTAGCCTAATTTAAAACGGCTTCATCAAGAATTGCACCTTCTAATATTGCATTGTCAAGAATTGCATCACTCAAATCGGCTTTGCTTAAATTAGCCCCTCTTAAATCTGCACCATTGAGCGTAGCCCCACTTAAGTCAGCCCGACTGAGATTTGCCTGTTGCAAATTTGCTTCATCTAGCATCGCCCCATGTAGAATTGCACCACTGAGATTGATGTTTTCCAAGACTGCACCCCTCAAGTCAACGATACTAAAGTCTCGCTCTCCTGCGGCATATAGTTGCCTGAGTTTTTCTACGTCCATCGGCTAATACCCCGTTTTTGTTCAAATACAAGACTTGAGCTTTTTGTTGAAATGATGGATTGCTGAAAATACTTCAAAGCTGGAACACTTATTTCAGGAGATCCAAAAAATAAGATGCCCAGCCCTTCTGCTGCGATCGCCGTTGAAAGCAACTTGAACTAGGCTATTCTTGAAGGTTGGTTTCAGGATCAATCGTCATCCCAATTGGGTCGGTATTAGGTAAAGTTCCTTGTATGCGATTCGCTAAAGCCCACATATCTTTAGTTAACAATTTATTTAATATAAAAATCTCAACCCAAATAGTTAATTTGAATCGTACTTAAAGAAGAACTAACTTACTTTAATAAATCATACTTAAAGAAGAACTAACTTACTTAAACATGTAATGAAGTATACAAAAGAATTAAAAACCAGATTTGGAAGAAATAGCCGCAGCACAGAGTAAGATGAAAAAATTACAACCGTCAGTAGGCATAAAGCTTCTATGCCAATCATTGCTTTTATCCTATGCCTGAAAGTAGAAAACACTTATCGAAATATTATTAAGGATTAATCTAAATTCGTCTAAAGATAACTTCCAATTTATTTAAATATATTTGTGTTCACAAACACACAATAACTCGGAATTAATCTCAGCCTACAGGTAGAAGTTAGGTCAAGTAATATACAGTTACTTGGTAACTATAAAGAATAAATAATCGAACAACAAAAGGACAAACACTACAGCAAATGCTGCATCAGGCGCTTGAACAAAAGCAGCTTTACTTGATTTAGCTTTTTTTATTCAAAACTCAGTTGAAAGGAGAGTTAATGATTTCACAGAACTTACAAGAACAACAACCAAAGCCGCCGTTTCCTGAACAACAGCAAGAAGTGCCAGGACTAGAGTCACAGATGAACCCGAAGCCAGATTATGGCGAAAATTCTTATCGCGGTTCTGGAAAACTGCAAGGTAAAGCGGCTATTATCACAGGTGGCGATTCTGGCATCGGGCGGGCAGTCGCGCTTGCCTTCGCCCGCGAAGGTGCTGATGTGCTAATTGCTTATTTAAACGAAGAACCGGATGCAGAGGAAACCGTTCGCATCGTCGAAAAAGAGGGACGTAAGTGCGTCGCTATTGCAGGCGATATCCAGCAAGAAGCGCAATGTCAACAGATCGTTGAGCGGGCGCAAAGTGAGTTCGGCAAAATCGATATCCTCGTTAATAATGCCGCTTTCCAGATGACGCGAGAAAGCCTCGATGAGATTTCGTCAGAGGAGTTCGATCGCACCTTCAAAACCAACATCTACGCGATGTTCTACCTGTGCAAAGCCGCAGTGCCACACATGCAGCCAGGTAGCGCCATCATCAATACTGCTTCCATCAATGCAGCTGAACCAAAGCCGAAGCTACTGGCGTATTCGGCAACCAAGGCAGCGATCGTAAACTTTACTGGTGGGTTGGCGCAGTTACTGGCCGAAAAGGGCATCCGGGTGAACGCTGTCGCGCCGGGTCCTGTGTGGACACCGTTAATCCCGGCGACGATGCCAAACGAACAGGTGACACAGTTCGGGCAGCAGTACCCAATGAAGCGCCCCGCACAGCCAGCCGAACTTGCACCGGTATACGTGCTGCTAGCTTCTTCCGAAGCCAGTTACGTTTCAGGCGCGGTGATTCCCGTTACTGGCGGTCAGCCCGTTCTTCCATAGCGCTTTGCTTTGATGCCAATTTCTATCAGTCTCATTGCAGATGCTTCGGCTAAACCTGCCCTGGCATTTGCGGATCTGCCGAGAACCTGCTTTCAAATCAATTCAGTGAGGCGAAATCCAAGTCAAGAAACCTATTACCAAATGGCACTCAGAAAAGCTATTTGTTGGGGTGGGGCAGGAGGCAGAGGGCAGGAGTTATAAAATCTTTGTATTTTAAGACTTTCAATTTTTTATTTTCTTCTCTTTCTGCCTCCTGCCTGATCTTTGCGCTATTCACCCATTACGTTTAAAAAAGCCTCACACCTTCAAGTTATTGGCGGGCTATCTATCAGCAGAGAGCTGGACTCTGACATTCTGCTTTATGCCCATTAACAAATAAACCTACAAAAATCTTGTTTGAATCAAAAGTTATGGCTATTTCCCTGAAACCTCTCCGAAACCAAGTTGTTGTCATTACAGGTGCCTCTAGTGGCATTGGCTTAGTAACCGCTAGAATGGCGGCAAAACAGGGTGCAAAGCTTGTCCTGGCAGCACGAAATGAAGATGCTCTCCGTCAACTGGTTGATGAAATTCGCGCCAAAGGTGGACAGGCGATTTATGTCGTAGCTGATGTCGGGCAAGAAGAAGATGTGAATCGCATCGCCGAAAGAGCGATCGCTGAATTTGGCGGTTTTGATACGTGGGTTAACAATGCAGGCGTATCGATCTTTGGTCGCTGTATGGATGTTTCAATCCCCGACATGAAGCGGATGTTTGACACGAACTTTTGGGGCGTTGTGTATGGCTCCCGCGCTGCTGTTAACCACTTTAAACAACGCAAAAGCGGCAGTGGGGCGTTAATCAATGTTGGCAGCTTTCTGGGCGATCGAGCAGTGGCGGTTCAGTCAACCTATTCCGCTTCAAAACATGCGCTGCATGGTTGGACAGATGCCTTACGAACAGAATTAGAGGCTGAAGGCGCTCCTGTATCAGTAACATTGATTCACCCCGGACGGATTGACACTCCATACAACGAACATGCCCGCAGCTACATGCCAAAACAACCCGCACATCGCGGCATGATCTACCCACCTGAAGCGGTCACTGAAGCAATTTTGTATGCCGCTGAACATCCGAAACGAGATATGTTTGTCGGTTTTCAAGCCAAGGCTCTGGCAGTATTGGCTGGCATCTCACCACGTCTCACAGACAAGTTGATAGAGCTTTGGGCGTTTCCCTCGCAACAGTCCGATCGCCCCTCGCGCGATCGAGAAGACAGTGCGCTCTATCGAGCTGGCTACGGTATGCATGAGCGAGGGACTCACCAAGGCTGGATTCGATCGGGCAGCCTCTACGTGAAGGCTGAGAAGCATCCAGTGACTACAACCATTATTGTTGTTGGTCTTGGCACCTTAATCTGGTGGTTTACATCGTTTGCGGTTTAAAGTTACTAAACTGCCAGAATTGTTCTAGACAATCCATCCCTGTACGCCACGAGATTATTACGAACATTCTTAGTACCCCGCATGAACTGGTATCCAATAAAATTAACTACCCACATTAATAAGTATGTTTTTGGCGGTCGTCTCATTCAGGAGCGACTCAGCAAAGCTAATCTTCCAGATAGTATTGTTGCAAAGACGTGGGAGATAAGCGACTATCAGGACAAGACTGGTATCGTCACCAACGGCAACTTCGCCGGAAAAACTCTTCACGATCTGGTTGAGGCATACCCAGACGAATTGGTAGGCGTTGGCTGGCGCGGGCCGCATTTCCCTATCCTATAGAAGTTCATTGATGCTTCGAGTCGGCTGCCGATTCACCTTCATCCCGACGACGAGACTGCTCAACGCCTTTATAGTGAGCCGAACGGCAAAACCGAAGCATGGCATATTTTGTGGGCAGCACCGAATGCCAGCATTTTAGCAGGTGTAAAAATTGGTGTAACCCATGAGCAATTGTTTGACGCTTTCAAGAAGCAAGACTACAATGCGGTAATGCCACGCTTCCCCATCAAAGGAGGCGACACCGTTTATGTGCCAAGCGGGATAATACACAGCTTTGGACCCGACACTCTGATTTTCGAGGTCGAACAAACATCCGACCTTTCGCAAGACGTAATGCCGAGTGATATGAAAGGCAACAGTCGCAGCGAGAACGAGTGGGAAAAGTGCATTAATACTACCCTTGAGCAACTACGTACTGATTACCAGCCACGTCCTTTTGCTGGACTCTTATTACAAGAAGGAGCCAACCGTTACATCAAAGGATGCGCCGGACCATACTTTGCACTCGAAAGATGGACCCTAACCCAAGCGCATATTGAGCCGGAACACCCGTGGCGTTGCCTGACCCTATCCAATATTGGAACGTCAGTAAGGATTGAGTACCAGGGTGGAAGTGAGACACTTGCTTGTGGTGAGTCATGCATTATCCCAGCTGCTCTTAACGGAGTGCGAATCTTACCTACTGGGCAGCCTGAAAGCGCGGCAAGCCTGATTGTTTGCTATGTCCCGGATTTAGAAAGCGACATAGTTATGCCACTTCGATCGCTAGGTCATTCAGACGATGACATACGCGCACTTGGTGAAGTTGGAATTTAAGCCATCACCCTGGCTTTCTTAATTTTGAATTTCTATAAAATCTGTTTGAAAGCTTATGCAATCTGGCAAAAAATGGGCTATCCAAATGGCAAGTCTGTAAAATATTGGCTTCAGGCTGAAAAGAAGTTGATAGATTTTAAAATTTAACTTTATTCGGTAAATTAAGCTCTGAAGTTAACTGTTAGCAGTCATTACTTGATTGATAAGGGTTTGAGCTATTTTCTACCCAAGTATTTAAGATGTAGCGCGTAGGATGCTACAAATCCAAGTGTTTTTGTAGTGTCTCTTGCGATACTAATCATTCGCAGGCTTAATTGATGTCGCCAAGCATTTATGCAAATCAGTTGCACTTGCACTGGCAAACTTGACTTTATCTTCAGAATTGGGGTGGTTGCAGGCAAAAATGCTATCTATCTAGCAAATTCAATGGATGGTTCCCTTATTCTCTTATATAACCTGATTTTAGTTATTTTCCTTTTGTTTGCTAATGCTTATTGACTAATAAATGAGTTTAAAACATTTATTTAGACAATTTATATAAATAAAATTCTTCTGACAAGCACTTTATCGTGTGGCAGATTTATGATAGTTATTAGGCACCTAAATTTAATGCTTTTTTTTTAGATAACCTGGCAAAGATTGGTAATGTATATGCCATAATGTCACGAGCTAGGGCTATATAAACTTATTGTTATACTTCACCACATAAGTTGGGAAGGTATCAGTATTGGCTACGAAAAAATATAATACTACTAGCCCTAACCGATCGATGAATGATTGGGTAAAAACTCATGCTAAATCTGGGAATCCAATATTTGGGTCTGGATCTAATCTATAGCAGGGGTTGATTGAGTTATGGATAGGGAGGAAATTTGATGAAATTGTTAGATTTAGACAATCCTGAGGTTAAATTAGCCTCTAAAACTGATAGTAATTTTGTGGACTTAACAGCAACACACCCACGGCCATTGTTAAAGCGATCGCGCTGGCAATCTTTAAATGGGCTGTGGAAATTTTCATTTGATGACCAGGGAAAATGTGTCGAACCCAGCGATTTTAGTCAATGGTCTAATTATATAGAAGTTCCTTATGCGCCCGAATCTACCAAAAGTGGGATTAACGATCGCGGGTTTCATCCAAACTGCTGGTATGAGCGAGAATTTGAAACACCACCAGGGGACGGCAGATTACTGTTACACTTTGGCGCTGTGGACTATCGCGCTCGTGTGTGGGTAAACGATAAATACATAGCCGAGCATGAAGGCGGACACACCTCTTTCACTCTCGATATTACCCATGCCTTAAATGACAGTGGTACTACAAAGGTAACAGTGTGGGCGCAAGACGATCCGCACGACCTCGCCAAACCTCGTGGTAAACAAGATTGGCACTTGAAACCCCATAGTATTTGGTATCCTCGCACAAGTGGTATTTGGCAAACAGTTTGGCTGGAACGTGTAGGTGAGACTTATATCGGTAATCTTCGTTGGATTCCCGACTGCGAACGGTGGGAAATTGGGTTTGAAGCTGGGCTGGCTGGTAATTTACTTACTTCGGGTGTACAAATTAAAATTAAACTCAGCGCTGGCGGTCGGGTGTTAGCAAGCGATACCTATGAAATATTCAATGGAGAAATTACCCGCCGCATTGTTCTGAGCGATCCGGGTATTGACGATTGCCGTAATGAATTACTGTGGAGTCCAGAAAAGCCGACGCTGATAGATGCTCAAATTCAGCTATGGGATAAAGATTGTCTTTTAGATGAAGTGCAATCTTATACAGCGATGCGGACTGTGAGCATTCAGCGCGATCGCTTTATGCTCAACGGTCGCCCCTACTATCTGCGGCTAGTTCTCGACCAAGGCTATTGGCCTGAGACATTAATGACTCCACCCAGTGACGAAGCATTACGACATGATGTAGAACTCGTCAAAGCTATGGGTTTTAACGGAGTACGCAAACACCAAAAAATTGAAGACCCCCGCTTTTTATATTGGGCAGACGTTTTAGGGTTGTTAGTATGGGAGGAGATGCCCAGCGCTTACCGCTTCACACCGAAAGCTGTGGAACGGATGACCCATGAATGGACGGAAATCATCAAGCGAGATGTCAGCCATCCTTGTATTGTGGCGTGGGTGCCGTTTAATGAATCTTGGGGTGTGCCAAATTTGGTTGAAACGGCGGCTCATCGTAACTACGTGTTAGCTATGTATCATCTGACTAAAACTCTCGATCCAACTCGCCCAGTAATTGGTAACGATGGTTGGGAAAGTACAGATACTGACATCCTCGCTATTCACGACTATGAACGCCAGCCTGAGCGATTAGCCCATCGCTACAGAGCGGATATTCAAATATCGGATTTATTTGAGCGTAGCCGTCCTGGGGGGCGTATCCTCACCCTGGATAACTATCCCCATCAGGGACAACCAGTGATGTTGACCGAGTTTGGTGGCATCGCTTATGCCCCCATTGACCAACCTAATGCCGATCAAGCTTGGGGATATGAACACTGCTCAAATATCTCCGAACTAGAAATGAAATACGCTGCTCTGCTCAAAACAGTTAATGACATTGAGCTATTTAGCGGATTCTGTTACACACAATTAACTGATACCTTTCAAGAAGCTAACGGTTTATTGTATGGCGATCGCACGCCGAAATTTCCCATTGAGGCAATCCGCGCAGCAACCCTCTCAGGACAAGGTTTATGTACTCCCACAAGCTGTTAAAGCCCGACGGACGCAAACTAAAGTTATACAGTCGCTACCCAATTACTAGTCAGTTAGAAGCCACTAGCCCTAGTAATGAGCCAGTGCAAGCTAATCCCCACTTGCGCTGGCACCCCTTGCGGGGTGAATGGGTAGCTTATGCGAGTCACCGTCAAGGGCGGACATTCATGCCGCCCCCAGAATATAATCCCCTCGCACCTACCACCAACCCTGAGTTCCCAACAGAACTACCCCAAGGTAAGTATGACGTGGCAGTGTTTGATAACCGCTTTCCCTCAATGACTCCCACAGCCAACAATCCACCTGATACCATCGTGGAAACGTTACCAGCTAATGGAGCCTGTGAGGTAGTGGTTTTTACGCAAGATGCCCGCGCCTCCTTGAGTTCCTTAGAGTTGGATCATCTAGATTTGTTGTTGGAAGTCTGGGGCGATCGCACCCGCGAACTAGGACTAAATCCGCAAATTCAGTATGTGCTGCCCTTTGAAAATAAAGGGGTAGAGGTGGGTGTAACATTGCACCATCCCCACGGGCAAATTTACGCCTATCCTTTTATACCGCCTGTTCCGGCGCGGATGCTGTCAATGCAGCAGGAGTATTATGAAAAACATCGGCGGGGTTTACTGCAAGACTTGATTCAGAAGGAAATTGCAGACAATCGACGGATTATTTATCAAGATGAGTATGCGATCGCATTTGTCCCCGTATGCGCTCGTTACCCCTATGAAGTCTGGATTGCACCGAAAGAGCCAGTTAGCACTTTCATGGATCTTACCCCAGAACAACGTTGGGGACTTGCCAAAGCGTTAAAAACTGTCACTCTCAAGTATGACGGTTTGTGGAATCGCCCGTTTCCTTACTTGATGGCTTGGTTCCAAGCACCCACGGATGGTTTAGCCCATCCAGAAGCGCATTTACACGCCGAGTTTTTTCCACCATATCGGACAAGCGAAAGGCTGAAGTATCTGGCGGGAACCGAACTTGCAGCCGGGATGTTTGCCAATGATGCTTTACCAGAAGAAAAAGCAAAGGAACTACAAGCTGTGGTGGTAAATATTGAAGAACCGATTTCGGTGTGACAGGGTTTGAAACTGTAATTTAATTTCTTGACAAACCTACCCATTTATTAATGTTTGTCCACCTCTTGAATTAGTTCATCAACAAACTGTCTTAGAGGATGTTTGAAAATTCTACGCTTGTATTCAGATCCCCCCTATAGCCCCCATTAAAAAAGGGGGAATAACCTTCTCAAAGTCCTCCTTAAAAAGGAGGATTTAGGAGGATCTAAAGTTTTGTATACCTCAGTCACCACTTTTCAAACAACCTCTTAACCATCCCTTCTAATCAGGGATGGTTTTTAACTTTTTTGTAATACCGTTTCACTTTAAAAATAATCATACAAATAGTTAGAGCCACAGCATTGCTATGCCCTTACGAGAAATCTATATAACTCCAGACTGGATTCTGATAGTTCTGCTATAAGCCTTCTGATAGTGTATTTCTCCAAACAAAAGAGTTTAGGCTGGGGGTGTTTAGTTATAAAGATGAGAGGTAATAGTTATGCCTGGTGGACATGCTAGCCATAAAGGTGCTTCTAATAAACCCAATATTAATGCCAATGGAGTAATTGATGATGCTGCCGATCAATCATTAAACCCTGACGATCTCCTGTCTGAAGAGCAAACTAACACAGAAGTCCATAGAGTCGAAGAAAGTGTTAAATTTCCTCCTGCTACCGAACGCCCAGGTGAAAAATCAAATACTAGTACCTGAAGTAACAATAGGACTTATATTTGATTTTTGAAATAGGCGTAGTAGGCATAGGGTGCGTTACGCTTTGCTAACGCACCTCACATAAGTCAATACAGTTCAGATAAGACCAAAACACTTGTAGAGACGGCGATTTATCGCGTCTCAAAAACCCAAAATTTTTGCCAGTAGCCCTTAACTGAACCGTATTGTCATATAAGTAGGTCGGCGTAAATAATTATCGTTGGGATAAGGCAGGGGGCAATGGAGCATATTTACCCGTCAGTGGTGGTATACAAATGCTTTGATCGGTGCCAGGAAGCAATGACCAGACGAGGTGAAGGGATTTCAATATACAAAAATCCCCCTCAATACCGTTAGGTTAGAGGGGGAGATGGCTAAGTCAGAGGATATCTATCAAAAACTTCAACCGAATTTCCCGGCAGTTGAAGCTATGAGGAATGCTGCATAAGTAAGGATGTAGCCAACTGTAAAGTGAGCTAGACCTACTAACCAACCCTGGACAATAGACAGAGCAACAGGCTTATCTTTCCAGTGAACTAAGTTAGCTAGCGGAGTGCGTTCGTGTGCCCAGACAAGAGTTTCAATTAACTCTTGCCAGTAGCCACGCCAGCTAATCAAGAACATGAAACCAGTTGCCCAAACCAGGTGTCCAAAGAGGAACATCCAAGCCCAGACAGACAAATTATTTGTGCCGTAGGGGTTATAACCGTTAATCAACTGAGCGGAGTTAGCCCAGAGGTAATCACGGAACCAACCCATCAGGTATGTAGAGTTCTCATTGAATTGAGCGACGTTACCTTGCCAAACGCCTAGATGCTTCCAATGCCAATAAAAAGTCACCCAACCAAGGAGATTCAGCATCCAGAAGATGGCGAGATAAAAAGACTGTTCCCAAGAGGAAGTTTGGCAAGTACCACCCCGACCAGGCCCATCGCAGGGGAAGGTGAAGCCGAAGTCCTTTTTATCAGGCATCAATTTGGTACCACGAGCATCCAATGCGCCCTTGACACAAATTAATGTGGTAGTGTGCAACCCTAAAGCGATCGCATGGTGAACCAGGAAATCACCAGGCCCAATCGTCAAGAACAGGGAGTTAGTACCGGAATTAATCGCTGCTGTCCAGTTTGGCAACCAAACGTTACCGTAATTGGGCCAAGCTGTGTAGGCAATGCTATCTGGGTTAGATAGTAAAGTATCCATCCCATACAGTAGTTTCCCGTGAGCAGATTGGATGAATTGAGCAAATACTGGCTCAATCAAAATTTGCTTTTCAGGAGTGCCAAAGGCAACTACAACATCGTTGTGGACGTACAATCCGAGGGTGTGAAAGCCTAAGAATAGCGACACCCAACTTAAGTGAGAAATAATCGCTTCTTTATGCTGAAGTACACGCTCCAGGACGTTGCCTTTGTTTTGCTCTGGGTCGTAATCCCGAACCCAGAAGATACCAGCATGAGCGAATGCACCAATCATCAAGAACCCAGCGATGTACTGGTGATGAGTGTACAGTGCCGCCTGTGTTGTGTAGTCCTTACCGATGAAGGCGTAAGGAGGCATCGAGTACATGTGCTGTGCTACTAACGACAGGGCAGTACCCAACGCTGCCAAGTGTAAAGATAACTGGAAGTGCAGCGAGTTGTTATAGGTGTCGTATAGCCCTTGGTGCGGTAAGTTGAACTGACCTTCAGTTTGGATGCCAAAGAATTTTTTGGAGTTGAGCATCTCTTTGATGCTGTGACCAATCCCGAAGTTAGTCCGGTACATGTGACCGGCAACGATAAAGATGACTGCGATCGCTAAATGGTGATGAGCCATATCGGTCAGCCATAGCGATTCAGTCTGGGGATGGAAACCACCCAAAAAAGTCAGAATAGCAGTCCCTGCGCCTTGAGATGTGCCAAACAGATGCCCTGCTGTATCAGGATTCTGAGCGTATACACCCCAGTCACCCCTCCAGAAAGGTGCTAAACCTGCTGGGTGAGGTAAGGTAGTGAGAAAATTATTCCAACCAACATGCTGACCGCGAGATTCGGGAATGGCAACGTGAATAAGATGTCCAGCCCAAGCTAGAGAGCTAACACCAAACAAACCTGCCAGGTGGTGATTCAAACGAGGTTCAGCACTCTTGAACCAAGCCAAGCTGGGACGATATTTAGGTTGCAAGTGGAGCCAACCAGCAAACAAGAACAATGCTGCTAACAGCAACAAAAACACTGAACCTTGATAGAGGTCATTATTCGTCCGCATCCCAATGGTGTACCACCAGTGGTAGACACCAGAGTAAGCAATGTTAACAGGATAGGGAGCGCCCCCTTGGGTAAAAGCTTGTACTGCTGCTTTACCGAAATGAGGGTCCCAAATTGCGTGGGCGATTGGGCGAATATGCAGCGGATCTTTAATCCACTGTTCAAAATTACCTTGCCAAGCTACGTGGAATAATAAGCTAGATGCCCACAGAAATATGATTGCCACGTGACCGAAGTGAGTAGCGAAAATCTTTTGGTAAAGATTTTCCTCGGTCATACCATCATGGCTTTCAAAATCATTTCCCGTAGCGATCGCATACCAGATCCGACGTGTAGTCGGGTCTTGTGCGAGATCCTGGTTAAATTTAGGATATTTTGTGGCCATGCAATTTAATTACATCTCCTTAAACGCTAATCCAAGTTACTAGTTCTAGTGAGCCAGCAACTTTTTACAATTGAATCAGCACCCTTTCAGCCTTGAATTGGATGTCAATCTAAATAGCACAAAGCTGATGAGTATTGAGTATAAAACAGGGTTAATTCTTAGACTTACATCATTAGGCGGTATGATGCAATTCATTTCCATAGAAGTAATAAACTAATTAATGACTACCATTTCCATCTAACTATAGGAGGATATTTTTATTAAATGAACTTGTAGCCTTAAATACAGTCCCAGAGCTGCAAAATTTACTAAATTTTTATTAACACGAGCTTAGATTTTGTTTAAGTATGTGGCATGAGAATGATTATTTTAGCAAAATAAAACACAAAACTAAGCTCAACTTTATGCAGTACTTGGTAAAGTCTAATACAAGAAATCGTACTTTTCGCAAAACCTAAGTTAGATAAATTACTTAGGGGTTAATAATTCCGTAGTAAATGGCGACAACAAATAAGAAAGTAGCCAATATAACCAGGGTAAAACCATAGCGAACTAGTGGGTTGGGTAAATCCTGATTGGTGATTACACTATCCCTTTGTACCTGAGTAATAGGCTCAGATTTCCCGGTTTCTTGGGGATTCATATCGCTAGCTGTGTTGTCTGACAGGGGAACATTATTTTCTGTTATTTTGTTTTGAGTTTCTTGGGATTTCATGGGCTTTTTTTGATTTTTTTGTAGCTCCTGCATTTTTATAATTTCAAAAATTTACTAAGGAGTACATCGTTCTTGAGAACTACCTTGGCTTGATGTGGATTCGCCTAGAGGAGTTAGTCTATATGAAGTTGCTCTGTAATTGCGAATACACTTTTCTAAGCAACTAGATGAAATTTAAATTTTTGAGTTTTTATAAAATTACCAATTCGTGGAGCGAGTATATTTGCCGATGATGCTTTACCAGAGAATAAGGCGAAGAGATTACAAGTAGTAGTTGTAAATATTGAAATGTCAAACTCGATATAATACCGTACTCACGCTTTTTTCAAACCGTAGACATACGCATATAAACACAGATGAATCTCATAATTGTCTGTATTCATCATCTGGTTACTAATTTTGTATGAATGAAGAAGTCTCCAAAAAACTAGAGTTAATCAGGCAAACCTTGCGTGAATCTGAAGTGCAAGGCGTGCGTTTGCGTGGTACAGACTGGTTTGCCTGGGCGACGGCTGGCGCTTCTAATACCGTGCTGCTGACTGCTGAAACTGGCGTAGCAGAAGTATTAGTAACTACTGAAGATGCTTGGGTATTGACGGATGAAATTGAAGCGCAGCGTCTTAAGGATGAAGAACTGCCTGCTAATTTTAAGGTGCATATCAACCCTTGGGCTGATGCTGCTGCCCGTGAGTCTTTTGTTCGTGATGCCACTAGCGGCAAAATAGCAATTAGCGATCGCCCCATCTCCAATTTAGAAAAGCCGTTACCCCCATCTCTGCGAAAACATAAACGGGTAATGATGTCAAGTGAATTAGAGCGATATCGTCAAGTTGGGCAAAAAGCTAGTCAGGCAATGACAGAGGTACTCAAAGCCGCCAAGCCAACTTGGACAGAATATCAATTAGCGGGTGCGGGTGCAGAGGCTTTATGGGCGAAAGGGTTGCATCCAGCGCTGACACTGGTAGCGGGTGAGAGGCGTTTACCCTTATACCGTCATGCTACACCCACTGGAGAACAGATTGGACGGCAAGCGATGCTGGTGTTTTGCGCTAGAGGTTACGGTTTGTATGCAAATCTGACTCGATTTGTTTGTTTTGGTGAGCTTTCAGGCGAACAGGCCGAATTGCATTCCCATGTGCGTGAAATAGAAGCAGTAGTTTTGAATTTGTGCCAACCCGGAACCAGTCTCAATGCAGTTTATCACGCCCTAGCTCAGGCTTATGAGCAGCATGGATTTCCCAATGCCATCCGCGAACACCACCAGGGAGGAACCACTGGATATTTAGCGCGAGAAATCGTCGCAAATCCAACTACTACTGATACTTTGACAGAAGGCATTGCTGTTGCTTGGAATCCCAGTTTACCGGGGGCAAAGGTTGAAGATACTTTTGTGATTCTCAAGGATGGAAAGTTGGAAAATCTGACTTTCGATCCAAATTTTCCTAGTGTTGAGGTAGAAGCAAGATTGCGCCCTGTACCTTTGTACAATTAAAAATTATGGATTTTCAACAAGTATTCGGTAAACCACCTGAAACTCAAGCCAGTGCTCCAGGAAGAGTAAATTTACTAGGCGAACATACCGACTATAACGATGGCTTCGTTCTGCCAACTGCGATTCCTCAATCCACGACGGTACAGCTAGGTTTGAGTAGCGATAGCCACCATCACTTTTACTCGGAAAATCTGAACGAGCAAGTGAGCATTTTAGATATAAACCATTCCCCGTCTGGATTTGCCAGTTATATTTTTGGCTGTATTGAAGTTTTACAAAAAGCAGGATACAAAATACCATCACTTTGTGTCTACGTTAAATCATCGGTTCCTATGGGTTCGGGTTTGTCTAGCAGCGCGGCTTTGGAAGTGGCAACACTTCGGGCAGTACGCCAACTTCTGAACTTTCCCATTGATGATGTTGAAATCGCCCAATTTGCCCAGCAAGCAGAAATTCACTATGCTGGCGTGCAGTGCGGCATCATGGATCAGATGGCTTCTAGCTTGGCTGATACTGAACATATCTTGTTTTTAGATACTCGGACTTTAAAACGCCGGGTGATGCCTTTGCCAGACAACGCCGAAATTTTGGTGATTGATAGCGGTGTACCCCGCACCCTGGCAACTAGTGGTTATAATCAGCGTCGGGCTGAATGTGAGGAGGCGGCGCGATCGCTAGGAGTTAAGGCACTGCGAGATATTACTGATGTTGAAGTAACAGAAAAACTACCCGAACCTCTACGGCGGCGTGCCCGTCATGTGGTTACAGAAGATAACCGCGTCTTGGAAGTGTTGCAGGGAGTCTCATCTGAGCGCTTTGGTGAATTGATGAACGCATCCCACGCCAGTTTGAGAGACGATTACGAAGTATCCGTACCTGCACTGGATACTCTAGTAGAACTGTTGCAAAAAACTCCGGGAGTGTTTGGTGCAAGACTCACAGGTGCGGGTTTTGGCGGGGCAAGTGTCGCTTTAGTTGTGGCTGGTGAAGCGAGAAGTATTGCAACCCATGTTCTTGAACAATACAAGCAAGCAGGTTACAACGGACAAATTTTGGTTCCTTCCTTGGAGTTAAGTGATGCAGCCTAAAGTTGTTTATGGAAATGCAGCCGTTGAAGGTGTAAATCGTTGGGGATGGTTCATGGGTCACTTTATCACCCCTGAAGACGATCCACGTTCCACGGAAATGCTAGAAGTAAAATGGGCTGTTCACAAAGCAGGTGACAGTAGAACTGAATGGGCAGTAAACAACCAAGCTGCTACCCTTTCAATTCTCATTGACGGAGAATTTCGCCTGCAATTTGAAGATAGAGAAATTTTATTATCTCGTGAAGGTGATTATGTTCTTTGGTGTGCAGGCGTTCCCCATTGGTGGGTTGCTGAGTCCGACTGCACTATTCTGACTGTCAGATGGCCTTCAAAGCCAGGCGATAGTGTTGCATTGCCTGAAGAGTCAAAGAGTTAGTTTGCTAAGTAATTAAGCATAAATAATTTTAATTAATTGTTACGGAGAATCGCTATCAGCCACTAATTTGCAAAATAGTGCGTTACTATCGACGAGCAATTAAAAAATCCCCTAGAGGTCTGATATTAATACGACTCTAGTTATAAGTTGAAGAGGATAAAAAAGATGGTTCAAAGTATAGGCGGTATAGCGAAATATTCAGCTACCGACCTAGACCGATTTGCTCAAGAACTGAATAAAGACGGAATTTGTGTCATTCCTGGTGTTTTTGAGCAAAAATTAATTGACGAGTGGACACAAGCTTTTGAAAAATTATTTCACGAGCGTCAAAATCAACCAGGTGGGTTGGCTCCTCGTGAAATTTCCCGCTACTATCTGACCTTGCCTTGGATTTATCCATTCGCTAATGAATTGGTTTTTGCCAACCCAGTGATTATGGGTGTCCTAGAGCGCGTGTTTTTCCAAGAATACGTGATGGTTCAGATGGGGGTTGATGTCCCATTTCAGGGTTCAGATTATCAGGAGATCCATCGGGATTTTCGCCCATTGTTTAGCGATGGGCTACGCCCCGCCGTAGGCGATCGCATTGTAACCCCACTTTACGCCCTAGCAGTTAACTTTCCCCTGGTGGAAGTAACCGCAGAAAACGGCCCGTTCCAAATGGCACGAGGTACTCATGTATTACCGCGAGAAGAAGGATTAAAGAAGGTTGCTAGTGGTGAAATTCCGATGGAATCCTTTTATATGCAGCCTGGTGACGTGATGGTGCGATCGCCTTTAGCACTGCATCGGGGTTCCCCAAATCGGACAAACCAGCCAAGACCTATGGTAGTCATGGGCTATGCAATGCATTGGTTGCACACACCAAAAGTAGAATTGACTCTCCAACAAGACTACTATGAGAGCCTACCGGTGGAGATGAGACAGATGCTGCGGTGTCAGGTAGTTGAACAGTTACCTAAAGAAAAACTTGAAACTTATGTAAATTTCAAGTATTAGTAGTTGAAATTAGTCACTTCTCGCTTTCGTGAGGTATAAGGTAGGGACGCACAGATGCACGTCCCTACAAATTTCTGTACCTCATGTACTAGGAACAGCTGATAAATTTATTTTCTCTTTGGTTATAACGATAGTGAAGTTATTGTAACTATTAGTAAATATTAAGCTAGATTGTGCTTTTACTTACCAATTTTAAGCATTTTTTTAAAACTTTATTAAAAAAGTTATACAACTAGTTCTACCTAAGGATAGGAAATCTCCGAGGAACTGAAAGCTATTATTTTATTAAAATAACCTATCAAATAAGGTAAAAATTTTTATGACATCACAAACTCCTCCAGATAGCCGACAAGATGAAGTTAAATACGATCCTCAAGATAACCCTGGAACCCAAACAACTGTGCCAACTACAGAAGAGGGTGATACTCCTCTTGATGAAAGATATCGGATGACTGGTCAAGAATCAGGTACAGATGTTCATCATGGTGCTGAATCTGAAGCACCTGGAGGTGCTAAGTCACCTGGCCATCCTAATCAAGGAACGGACTCTCGTTAAAAAGGTTCTTGCATCTAATCAAGATGAATGTTCATTTTTGTCATTGCAAGATTTAATTTTTCTAAAGTTTGCCGCAATTTATCCTAAACTTAGAATCAATCTTTCCAGCTTAAAATTTTTTATCTAAATTTTAAGCTGGTTCGCTTTATTTGAAAAAACTCCACAGTTTTAATATTTATCAAAAAAAGCAGAGGACAGGAGGCAGGAGGCAGAAGAAATACTGCACCAAATTAAAAATTTGGTGGCTACCGTTAAGTACAATGCTGAATCCCCTTCTAAGCGGAACCTCCTACTTTCTGCCTCCTTAAATTCACCCTTTTGCTGCTACCTTGCTTTAGTTAACTTTGCTGCTCTAGAATTTATTAACTTCACATTTGGCGATCGCAATATTTACAGAATTGAAATGCAAACTTATACTAATCCAGTCTACAAAGGTTATTTTGCCGACCCTTTTGTTTGGCAACACGAAGGGGTATATTATGCAATCGGCACTGGCGCAGCAGAAGCAGAAGGAACGGTAGATGAAATACCGGATGCAGCAAATATTAACTCCAATAACAAATCGCGTGTCTTTCCTCTGTTACGCTCTTTCGACTTTGTAAACTGGGATTATGTTGGTAACGCACTATTGCGGCCAGATCCAGCCCTTGGCGATAATTTTTGGGCCCCCGAAGTTGCTTACTGCAATCGCCAGTTTTATCTCTACTACTCAGTGGGACATGAAGACAAGAATCATCAGTTACGTGTGGCTACAAGCGATACTCCATTAGGCCCTTATCAAGATATTGGTGAGTCACTTGTAGATCCAAAATCTTGTCCTTTTGCGATCGATCCACACCCATTCCGGGATGACGATGGACAATGGTATTTGTTTTACGCCCGTGACTTTCTGGATACATCGGATAGAGCGCGTGCTGGCACAGCATTAGTTGTAGATAAACTCCAAAGCATGACTAAGCTTGTTGGTGAAGGGAAAGTGGTTTTACGTGCGCGATCCGATTGGCAACGGTTTTTAGCCAACCGTTTGATGTACGGTGAAATTTATGATTGGCATACTTTAGAAGGTCCTTGCGTTCGTAAGCATGAAGGGAAATACTACTGCTTTTATAGTGGTGGACGTTGGGAAACTGATAACTATGGTGTAGATTATGGCGTTGCTGACAACGTGATGGGGCCTTACTCTGATGCAGGTAACGAAACCGGGCCACGGGTGCTAAAGTCTGTTCCTAATTTTGTTAGAGGGCCGGGACATAACTCTATTGTTCTTGGGCCAGATGGTAAGACTGAGTATGTTGTTTACCATGCTTGGACGGAAAATATGGATATGCGGCAAATCTGTTTAGATATGCTGATCTGGAAACCAGAAGGGCCATGTTGCAATGGCCCTACCTGGACACCGCAGACTATCAGCAACTATTGAAGATTTTGCGATACATTAACACCGCTCACTTTCGCTGGTATAACAACGCTATAGTAGCCAGCTGCGATCGCAGCTAATGCATTAAGCAAAACATTAGCGCCGAACAATGGCATTAAACCGAAAAATGTCTTACCCAAAGGCAATAATCCGATGATGGCTAGCAAGGCATAAGAAACTGCAAAACCACGATTGAATAGACGCGCAGTGGTAGTGTTGTTGTAAGAAGTAATTCCTAATAATCCTACGGCGCAACGTACAATGTTATGCAAAAAATTGGTGGGAATTGCGCCAAAGATATAACCAAAACCCGCAGAATAAGCACCAGCAGATTCATCAAGTGGAACAAAAGATTCGCTCGTTCCTGGTAATGAAACCAAGGCTGGTACAAATCCAGCTAAACCTAAAAGTAAATAAGTGATTCCGATAGCCAAAGCAATGTAACGCTCGATCATTTTTGCCTGATTAATGTTTTCCATCTTTTTTCTCTTGGTAAGTGTGTAGATGTTTACAAAATAGTAACCGCTAGCTAAGAAATCATGAGAATCTAATTTATTAATAGATATAAATAGATTGCTTCTAGCTGGTTAAATGTCTAAACACAATATTTATCATTCAACTTTTTCTTTCATGTATTTCACTCTATCAAAAGTAATGAATACTATCTTAAGTAGGGCTTAGAAGTTGGGCTGATTTAGTTTTTATGCTTCTCTTATTTTAAGAAAAATTTCCTAATCAATTATTTGTATTTTTGTCATATTCCGTTACTTCAGCAACTTCTATAAATGGTATTTTTGTTCATGGTTTAGCATTTTATTTTGAGGAAAATTATTTAAGGGTGAATAGATATCTACCTCATATAACCAAATCATAGTCTCATAACCAACTCGACCCATTTCTGGCTCTAAACCCATAGGCATCTCTAGCAAATAAACCCAGCTACCTGACTGAGGGCGGTAATTTTTGATGATGCCTTCTCCGCCGATAAACTCTACCTTTTGACCGCTACGAAACTTAGGCGCTGACAAAACAATTGCATTCATTACTCGTTATTCCTTCGACGAATATAGGACTCATCTTTGATTATTGAAAAAATTCTCTATAGCTCAAAGAGGTTTCTTTACTGTTTCCTATTGCCTACTTTCTGTTGTCTTCTTGCGCGAACAGAAATCAAAGACGCTCGATAGCGTAGCGTTAGCGACGCAGGAGCGTCTGACTCGCTACCGCTTCGCTATCGGATTGCTATAGGGTGATAACTAACGTTGTAGCTAATATAAAACTTATGATTATCTGTCACAGGTTTCAATGTATTCTCTGTCAGCCGTTTTAAGATTAAGTTTGAGTTTTTATACCTAAAGTTATAATTTTAATTGAACAAATTAAATCTTTCAGAGTAAAAAGCTTCCAGCACTACCTACCTAGTTATTTGAAAACTCTGAGATAGAAAAAAGCGATCGCTCCATCATTAGAAGCGATCGCTTGAGGTTTATGAATTGAATTACAACTAATGTTACACACAGTCAAAAGGCTTTTACCCTACCCAAGGTTGAGAGAACAGATATATCATCAGGGTGAAAATTATAATACTTGTTTCTAATAAACTAACAATAAAAGAAATTACTTCATTTACTATGGTTTACAAAATAATTATTACAGCAATATGTATTAAGCATAACAAATCAATAGATTATTTGTAAAAAAAAAACACTATTTGATACTTAAAAATAGTCAATTTATATATACTCTTAGGTTTAAATATTTAATATGAATAAAAAAGTAAGATAATAAATAAACTGAGTTTATTAATTTTAATCTTAAAGATAATTGTTTTAATGAGCTTGTGTACGAAATCGAACAGACAAACACAACTATATTTGCATAAGCTTAGAAATCACAATTGCGTTACATAAATTAATATTTACTTATTAGATTTTAGATATTTATAAAAAAATAGTGCTTAAGACTTAATAAGAAAGCAACTTTATATTTATTTGGGTAGATGAAAGAAATAGATATAAAACAGTACATTGTTATTAATGCAACCAAGTATTTATTATACCAATTCGATATTGAAAAGCAGCAAAATATGTTGCAAGCTTTTGTATGAAAGTAAGCTTGGTGCTGTCTTAGAAAGAAAAGGTATTAGCGTTTAGCTAGTCAGAATTAATAATTTAAATAATGAGACGAACTATGACAAGTGAAAAATCTCAAGTCAAAAACAACGGTGTCAGCAATGTTATTTCGCCGAAGCAGCGTAAAACAAAGCGATCGCAGTTAGCCCAAACGCAATCATCGAGTCCGTCACGGTTGAATTTAACTTCGTCTAGCAAAAAAGTTCAATCAACAGAAACCTTTAAAGACACACCTGATATAGTTTGTTTATCTCATTTGCGTTGGAATTTCGTTTATCAAAGACCGCAACATCTTCTGAGTCGCTGCGCCCAAGGAAAGCGAGTGTTCTTTATTGAGGAGCCAATTTTCTCTGAAGAACCCTTGGCAAGCTTAGATATAAACGAAGATTCTAATGGAGTAGTTGTGGTTGTGCCACACCTACCACAAGGTTTAAGTGAAGAAGCAATCAACGCAGACTTAAAACTACTAATAGATAGTTTGTTTGCAGAGCATAACATCAACAAATACATTTGTTGGTATTACACACCAATGGCGATCGCTTTTACCCGCCACTTGCAACCCCAAGCCGTGGTGTATGATTGCATGGATGAATTGTCTGCATTCCAAGGCGCATCACCCACTTTAAAGAATTACGAAGCCGAATTATTCAGCCGTGCAGACTTAGTATTTACAGGCGGACAAAGCCTTTACGAAAGTAAGGTAAACCAGCACCCCAACGTTTATGCCTTTCCCAGCAGTGTAGATGTCGCCCACTTTGGACAGGCGAGAAATGTTCAAGAACCAGAAGATCAAGCTCATATTCCTCATCCTCGCCTTGGGTTCTTTGGTGTAATTGACGAACGGATGGATATTGAACTGCTTGCTGGTATTGCCGAAGCCCGTCCCGACTGGCATTTAGTAATTATTGGGCCAGTTGTCAAAATCGATCCAGCAAATCTGCCACAGCATGAAAATATCCATTATCTCGGTGGCAGAGATTATAAACAACTACCTGCCTATTTAGCAGGCTGGGACTTAGCAATGTTGCCCTTTGCGCGTAACGAGTCAACACGTTTTATTAGCCCTACCAAAACTCCAGAGTATCTTGCCGCAGGTAGACCTGTAGTATCTACCTCAATTCGAGATGTAGTGCGTCCTTACGGAGAGTCAAAACTGGTACGCATTGCAGATACAGTTTCTGAGTTTGTTACCGCCGCAGAACTTGCAATGCAAGAAGATACCCCAGCCTCAGAATGGTTGAGTCGAGTAGATGTCTTTTTAGAAAAGATTTCTTGGGATCGCACTTGGGCATCAATGATGAAGCTGATTGACTCTGCCATTGCAGCCCGTGATGGTGAAGACAAAGCTAACTCCACAGGTGCGGCTGGTAAACAAGCACCAAATATCATTACCAGAGATTTTGTCTTCGATTACTTGGTTGTCGGCGCTGGTTTTTCTGGTAGCGTCATTGCTGAACGTTTGGCAACTCAGTCTGGTAAAAAAGTGCTGGTTGTAGACAAGCGCAACCACATAGGCGGTAATGCCTACGATCATTATGACGATCATGGCGTTCTCGTACACAAATACGGTCCCCACATCTTTCACACCAACTCCCGCGAAGTTTTTGAATACCTCTCGCGCTTTACTAAGTGGCGGTCTTACGAACATCGCGTCCTTGCCAGCGTAGACGGGCAGCTTGTTCCGATTCCGATCAACCTCGACACCATCAATAAGCTGTATGGCATGAATCTCAATTCATTTGAGGTGGAGGAGTTTTACAAATCCCTTGCTGAACCAATGGAATACATCCGTACTAGTGAGGATGTGGTGGTAAGCAAAGTTGGTCGAGAACTGTATGAAAAGTTTTTCCGAAATTATACGCGCAAGCAATGGGGACTTGACCCATCAGAACTTGACAAATCAGTAATTGCCAGAATTCCCACACGGACTAATCGTGACGATCGCTATTTTACCGATAGCTACCAAGCAATGCCACTGCATGGCTTTACCCGGATGTTCGAGAATATGCTCAATCACCCGAACATCAAGGTAATGCTCAACACTGATTATCAGGAAATCCAAAAAGCTATACCTTGCCGCGAGATGGTTTACTCTGGGCCTGTTGACGAATACTTTGATTATCGTTACGGCAAATTACCATATCGCTCGCTTGATTTCAAGCATGAGACGCACAACACGACTGTGTTTCAAAAAGCGCCAGTAATTAACTATCCCAATGAACAGCTTTATACTCGTGTGACAGAGTTTAAATACTTAACTGGTCAAGAACACTCTAAAACTAGTATTGTTTATGAGTTTCCCAAAGCTGAGGGAGACCCTTATTATCCTGTACCGCGTTCTGAAAATCAGGAAATTTACAAGAAATACAAGGTGCTGGCAGATGAAACTCCAGGGATCTATTTTGTAGGACGATTAGCGACCTACAAATACTACAACATGGATCAATGTGTTGCTCAAGCTCTGTCTGTGTACAAACAAATTGCGGTTAAGGCTTAAATAATTCGTAATGGGCTTTTCTGCGAGACGCTAAAAGCGAATGCCCCGCTACGCTAACGTAATTCGTAATTAAGACTGCTCTGTATTTAGTAGGGTGCGTTATGGACATTAGGGCATCTTTTCAAACTACTCGTTTAGCCTCTTAATTTTTTAGATCCCCCTAAATCCCCCTTTTTAAGGAGGACTTTAAGAGATGAGATTCTTAGCCCCCCTTTTGAAGGGGGGTTGGGGGGATCTAAGACTTTGAAAATACGCCCTAGTCCTAACACACCAAAAATCTAGGATGGTGCGTTAGCCTCCGGCATAACACAATGCCAGTTGCTACAACGGAGAGAACCTCCCTTCGGGTTCACCAGTCGCCTACGGCGGGAAACCCGCCTACAGCGCTGGATTCACCGCAACGCACTGGCTCCCTTACAAAACTTAAAAAGAACGCATCAAATAAAATATCAGCTTGAGTTGTAAATTATGATTTCTGCTTTCAACTCGACACTCAAAACTAACAAAGCACAACTTCCCCTACAAGTTTGGGCTGGTGTAGAGTGTACGGTTAATCGTGTGGGTGAAGAGTATCTCGATCAGTTAGAACGCAATGGTCATGCAACGCGCTTGGATGACCTAGATTTATTTGCTGAACTTGGCATACATGCCATCCGCTATCCAATACTTTGGGAGAGGATAGCGCCCAATGGTTTGGAGAATGCTGATTGGTCGTGGGCAGATGAAAGACTGGGGCGTTTGCGCGAACTCGGCATCCGTCCGATTGTGGGATTAGTGCATCATGGCAGTGGCCCGCGTGATACCAGCTTGGTAGATCCAGAATTTCCTGAGAAACTAGCGGTGTTTGCTCGTGCGGTTGCAGAACGCTATCCTTGGGTTACACATTACACACCCATCAACGAGCCACTGACAACAGCCCGATTCAGTGGGATGTACGGTCACTGGTATCCTCACGGACGGGACAATTTAACTTTTGCCCGTGCTTTGTTAGTAGAGTGTAAAGCGATCGCTCTTTCGATGCAAGCAATCCGGGAAGTCAATCCCAATGCCCAACTCTTACAAACTGAAGATTTGGGTAAAACTCATAGTACCCCAAAGCTGGCTTATCAAGCAGAATTTGAGAATGAACGTCGCTGGTTGAGTTTGGATTTATTGTGTGGCCGAATCAACCCAACTCATCCAATGTGGGGTTACTTGCGCGACTGTGGTGTAAGCGAGTCTGAACTTGAAGAATTTTTGCAATATACTTGTCCGCCTGGCATTATCGGCATTAACCATTACCTGACAAGCGAACGCTTTTTAGATGAAAACCTAGAAAACTATCCAGCTTGGACGCATGGTGGTAATGGTCGGGACAAGTATGCAGATGTAGAGGCAGTGCGAGTTTGTGCTGAGGGTTTGGCAGGCCCCCGGACATTGCTCAAAGAGACATGGGAACGTTATAAACTACCCTTTGCTGTCACTGAAGTTCACCTGAGTTGCACCCGTGAAGAGCAGCTACGCTGGCTCAATGAAGTGTGGAATGCAGCCCAAGAATTACGAGACCAGGGCGCAGATGTTCGCGCTGTAACTGTTTGGGCACTTCTCGGCAGCTACGATTGGAATAGTTTAGTGACTCGCTCGGCAGGATACTACGAGTCAGGCGTGTTCGATTTGCGCTCATCGCGTCCCAGACAGACAGCGATCGCTAAAATGGTGCGAGATTTAACCACTGGACATAAACCCAATCATCCATTACTTGATACACCAGGATGGTGGCATCGAGAAGAGCGCCTATTATATCCAGCCGTCAGTTGTCGCGTGTCTCCCCCATCTCTCCCGTTTTCCTCCCCTGCTTCCAATCGTCCCCTGGCGATCGTCGGAGCCACAGGAACACTAGGCAATGCTTTTGCTCGGTTGTGTCAAGTGCGAGGAATTTCATATTGCCTGCTAAGACGGCAAGATATGGACATTGCCAATCCTGCTTCCGTCAATAAAGCACTTGCTGAGTTGCAACCGTGGGCAGTTGTTAACGCTGCGGGATACGTGCGGGTGGACGATGCCGAACGTGAACCTGATATTTGTTTGAAAGTAAACGCTGAAGGGGCAGCGATTTTAGCTGCTGCTTGCGCTCAACATAATGTGGCGCTGGTAACTTTCTCTTCAGATTTGGTATTCGATGGTGCTGAGTCGAATCCTTATGTCGAAACTGATACCGTTGCGCCCCTCAATATATATGGGTGCAGCAAAGTTTTGGCAGAAAAGCTAGTATTGCAGGCTCATCCGGCATCACTAATGATTCGTACCAGCGCATTTTTCGGTCCGTGGGATGAATACAACTTTGTGACGATCGCCCTACGGCAATTAGCTGCTGGTAATACTTTTGTTGCAGCCGAAGATGCGATCGTTTCGCCTACTTATGTACCCGATCTTGTCCATGCCAGCCTTGATTTATTGATTGATGGTGAAAAAGGTTTGTGGCATTTGGCTAACAAAAGTGCTGTTGCTTGGGCTGACTTGGCACGATTAGCGGCGAAAAAAGCAGGTGTAAGTGTCAGCAATCTAATTGCTCGTCCTACACAAGAACTTGGTTTCATTGCTCCCCGCCCAGCTTACAGCGTTCTTGGTAGCAATCGAGGTGAATTAATGCCACACCTTGACAGTGCAATTTCTCGTTACTTGGAAGAAAAAAGTTAGTAGTCTGGCTGGCAATCTAATTTTAAGGGGAGCAGAGGAGTAAATCTATACCCCATTCCCCATACTTCGACTGCGCTCAGTACAAGTTCCCCATTCCCCATCTCAAATTATGTCAACTATTTTAGTCACAGGAGGAGCCGGATATATTGGCTCCCATGCTGCATTAGCTCTGAAAAACGCAGGTTATGAAGTAATCGTTTTGGATAATCTGTCGAACGGACATCGAGAACTTGTAGAAGAAGTTTTACAGGTAAAATTGATTGTTGGAGATATGAGCGATCGCTCTCTTCTCGATGACATATTTTCAACTCACAACATAACTGCGGTTATGCATTTCGCTGCTTACATCGCAGTGGGTGAATCTGTTACCGACCCAGCCAAATATTACCAAAATAATGTTGCAGGCACTCTGACACTTTTAGAAGCAATGCTTGCTGCGTCAGTTAACAAATTTATTTTTTCTTCTACTTGCGCTCTTTATGGTGTACCAAAGTTCGTTCCCCTTACCGAAGAACATCCGCAAGATCCCATTAGTCCCTACGCTATTAGCAAGTGGATGGTAGAAAGAATTTTATCTGATTTTGATACAGCCTATAATTTAAAGTCTGTACGTTTCCGTTACTTTAACGCCGCAGGTGCTGACCCTAATAGGTTGTTGGGTGAAGACCACGAACCTGAAACTCATCTCATACCGTTAGTACTACTAACTGCTTTTGGGAAGCGTGAATCTATTTTGATTTTCGGTACAGATTACCCTACCCCAGACGGAACTTGTATCCGCGATTATATTCATGTGACTGACTTGGCACAAGCCCATATTTTAGGTTTAGAATATCTACTCAAAGGTGGAGAAAGCGAAGTATTTAATCTAGGAAATGGCAGTGGTTTTTCAGTCAGAGAAGTAATAGAAACTGCTAAAGAGATAACAGGCAAAGAAATTAAAATAGAAGAACGCGATCGCAGACCAGGTGACCCTCCTATTTTAGTTGGCAGCAGCGACAAAGCAACTAAAATCTTGGGTTGGCATCCAGAGTATCCTAATTTAAACGAAATTATTGCCCATGCTTGGAAATGGCATCAACAACGACATAAGTAAAGACATTTTAAAACATCCTGTAAGGCTTAGAAATTCATTCTTTAGGTATTTGTAAGCCAATGGTAGAACTTGTTAAATTAAAGAATGGTTTAAAACAAGTATCAGTTAATGAGCGTAATCGAGTTTCAAAATTTACCTAATGCACAGCAGTGCCAAAAAAGTACAGTGCCCTCTTTAGGGCTAGTTTGCATCACCTCTGATAAACAAGTGCGCTTTCGGACAATGACGCGCACCCGATACTTAAAACTTTCTCTTAGCGATCGCGAAAGTGCCCTGAGTGAACTGTATCGCCATAACTTACAGCGCTTACATGATGCCCTCTCCTTTTGTCAGCAGAATAAAATTCAGCTTTATCGGATGTCTTCTAATTTATTTCCCCTAAGTGACTTAGAAGACGAAATTGGCGCAAATATATTAGAAGCAATGAGCGCTGATTTAGCAACAATCGGTCAACGAGCAAATGCATTGAACATCAGAATGGTGTTGCATCCAGATCAATATGTAGTGCTAAGTTCTGATTCCCCCGAAGTGGTACAGGCAAGTATCACTAATCTAGCAGGACATGCACGTATACTTGACTTACTGGGATTACCGCGATCGCCTTGGTCATTGATGAATATTCATGGTGGCAAATCTCAACGGGCTGAACAACTAGTAAAAATAATTTCCGAACTACCAGAAAACATCAAAAGTCGCTTGACTCTAGAAAATGATGAATACGCCTATAGTGCCGATGAGATTTTAGCAGTATGTCAGCAAGCTGGTGTGCCGATGGTATTTGATGCCCATCATCATATTTGCCACGAAAATTTGGATAGCTACGATCATCCGAGTGTAGCATCAATGTTTTACGCAGCGCGAGAAACTTGGAAAAATCCAGATTGGCAATTAGTCCATATTTCCAATGGTGAGCAAGCTTTCAATGACAGAAAACACAGCGACTTGATTACCGATATGCCTAATGTTTACCACCAAGCACCGTGGATTGAAGTCGAAGCCAAACGAAAAGAAGAAGCGATCGCACTTTTGCGTTCTTGGTGGCTGATGAACAATAATTGTACGTAACTTAGAGACTTCTAGTTTATGTTCTCTGCACCTCTGCTATTGTGTCTGCGTTAACCATAGTGAAACTTACACGTTTACAGTCTCATTTATGGTTAATACTCACTTAATTGGTCTATAAACCATTTTATAGAAGCTTGATTTTAAGGCAATTATCTATAGCTAAGTTGCTTATTTCTCTTGGTAGATTAAATCAAAATTAAAAAAGAACAAAATAACAATATACATAGCTGAAAACTAAACTTTAAATTGTTAGTTTTATGCAAAAAATTTATGGCAATGTTCAAGGTATCAAAGCTAGTCAGATCAAACGACTGCAACAGCTTTATGAGCAAAATCAACCAGCAGATAGATTTATTACGCCAGAATTTGCTCAAGCCTTAGCTACAATCAGTCAACAAATTCATCACCCAATTTGTTGTTATCTCAATCGGCGTGGACAAGTTATCCGAATTGCTGTAGGAACACCCATTCAAACTCAAATTCCACCTGAAGAATTACCCCGCCGCAGTGCAGAACGTTTGAGCGGAATCCGTTGTATTGCTACTCAAGTTAAATCAGAACCACCTGATGAAGCTGCTTTGATTGCAATGATGCGTCAGCGCTTAGATGCTCTTGTCATGTTAACCGCAATTGATGGCAAAGTAAAAGAAGCTTTTCTAAGTTATCTTTTTCCTGATTCAGAAAGTCCTTGGGTAATTTCACCTCCTCTAAGTTTGGACGATCTAACCGAACAGGAATTTGATGAACTAGTTCACGAATGGGAAAGAGAAATTGTTGACGCAGGGGATGGAATATTCCTATCTCAAGAAATTGTCTCTGACCAAGATAGGGTGCTGCTGGTAGGAGTGCAGACAGAAGATATCTCAGTTCAACGATTTGAAGATGGACTTGCAGAACTTGTGCGTTTGGTTGAAAGTGCTGGAGGAATTGTACTCGATACAATGCGGCAAAAGCGCGATCGCCCACATCCTCAAACAGTAGTCGGTAAGGGAAAAATTGAAGAAATCACCCTTTTGGCTCAAAAACAAAGAGCTAATCTAATCGTTTTTGACCGAGATATTTCTGCATCTCAAGCCCGTAATTTAGAACAGGAAATAGGCATCCGAGTTGTAGACCGCACAGAAGTAATTTTGGATATTTTCGCTCAACGCGCTCGCACTCAAGAGGGTAAATTACAAGTAGAACTGGCGCAACTCGAATATATGTTACCTCGGTTACGTGGTCGCGGTCAGGAGATGTCTCGATTAGGTGCGGGGATTGGTACGCGAGGTCCTGGTGAAACAAAACTAGAGACCGAACGGCGAACAATTCAACGACGAATCAATCAGTTACAGCAGGAAGTAAACGATTTACAAGCACATCGCGCCCGGATTAGACAACAACGACAACAGCAAGAAATTCCAGTTTTAGCATTAGTTGGTTATACCAATGCTGGTAAATCTACTTTGCTGAATGTGTTAACCAATGCGGAGGTTTTCACAGCAGACCAACTATTTGCTACCCTCGACCCAACAACCCGCAAGGTGGTAATTACAGAACCCGAAACACAAGAACGTCGCTCGATTTTGCTTACAGATACTGTAGGGTTTATTCACGAACTCCCGCCACCACTGATGGATGCGTTTCGCGCCACATTGGAGGAAGTAGTTGAGGCAGATGCGATGATTCATGTTGTGGATTTATCCCATCCAGCTTGGGAAAGCCATATTACAAGTGTGCTGGAAATACTTGAAGAAATGCCTGAGATTCCAGAAAAAAGTTTGATTGCTTTTAACAAGGTTGACAAAGTAGATAGCGAAACCTTGGACAGAGTTCAACAAGATTATCCCGAAGCTGTTTTTATATCAGCAACTCAGCGCTTGGGTTTAGAGACTTTAAAAATGCGATCGCTGCAACTAATTGACGAACCTGTTAAAGCGATTGCAGTCCCACAAAATTCATACTAACAAGAAGGAAATATATGATACCGACCATCATTGTTCACGGTGGAGCAAAAACCATCACAGACGACAAAGTTACAGCCAATAATGCAGGCTGTACAGCAGCAGCAGAAGCTGGTTGGGCAGTGCTAATTAGCGGAGGTACTGCCGCAGAAGCTGTGGAAGCAGCTACCCGTGTTTTGGAAGCTGACCCGACATTTAACGCTGGTCTTGGTGCAACTCTTAACAGCGACGGAGAGGTGGAGTTAGACGCGGCGATCATGGAAGGCTCTTTAAGTTGGGGAGCGATCGCAGCAGTTCAGGGTGTACGTCATCCAATCTCGGTTGCCCGAAAAATTATGGATGATAAACCCAGATTACTAGTAGCGCGGGGTGGAGAACGCTTTGCCATAGATTGTGGTGCCGAAATGTGTAAAAAAGAAGACCTAATAGCTGAGGAGCAATGGCAGCAGTGGAAAGAAGATCGAGAAGTAATCGATCGCCCTAACACCATAGGTTGTGTTGCTTTGGATGCTAGCGGTGTTTTAGCTGCTGGTACTTCAACTGGCGGGACTACAAAGCAGCAACAAGGTCGCGTCGGTGACACTGCGCTTGTTGGCTGTGGCTTATATGCTGATAATAAATTCGGCGCTTGTTCAACAACAGGTGATGGCGAGTCGATTATCCCGGTGGTTTTAGCTAAAACTGCGATCGATTTTTTGAGTGGAGACCGGCATCCAGATGAAGCCGCACAGATGGCAATTGACGCTTTGGTTTCTAAGGTTAAAGGTGAAGCTGGGTGCATCCTCATAGACCGTCAAGGACGTGTTGGCTGGGCGTATAACTCATCACACATGGCTTGTGCTTATATGACCGCAGGACAAGACAAGGTGGCTGCCTTTACCAAGAAATAACTCATATCAATTCGTAATGGATTATGCCCCGCTACGCTAAGGAAATACGTAATTAATGAAACCAAATTAAATCTGAGCTTTCAAGTCTGAATATATAGCTCAATACGCTTGGGTTAAGAAGAATAGTAGGTTGGGTTGAGCAACAACGAAACCCAACAAAGCTTTGATAATGCACTTGCTACCCTACGGGGAAGCAACCTACGCCAATTTTAGTTTTCAGCCTTAACGAACCGTATCGCTAGATGGCAAAGACTTAATCATTCTGTCGGCTTTAGAGAAGGCTAAATACGGAAAAATATACACCGAAATTAATGCGATCGTTACTGCTGAAACTATCCAAAAAATTAAATCATATACTTAATTTTTATAGATGTAAATTCTCTACCAAAAACTATAAACAATAACATATATAATTTGTTTCTATTTAAATGTATTTAATAAGGATAACAAACATGAAATTTCAAATTGAGTGTAATACAGACAAAATTAACAAAATATGTTTAATTTGTCAGCAAAACTTTCAGACACATGAAGCCAGATTAATTGTATGCAATGACCAAGGCGAAGGCTATGGAGATATTTGCTATGAATGTAGAGCTAATGGCGGTAGTTGGGTTCAATCTCAACTCCAAAAATTTAGCCATAAACTACTAGCTTTCAAATGATTTTAATGAGATTAAAATTGGAAGGAAGTGATAGTGAATAATTCCAGGATTATAGGAAGCGGTTTTAGCCTTTAAAATAGGGTTAGAGCCGCTTTTTAAGAGTAAGTTTAATTAAGTTTATATTGCATAACTAACATAGCTTGATTTATAGTTAGCTATTTATTTAATAGATTAAATTGTGGCTAATTCAATTACATTATTTTTTTGTGATGAAGTTTTAATATAGCAAATTATTATTTAAACTACGACTTAAGTTTTCAGAAGAATAATCTAAGTTAGATAACTGAATGAATAAACTAAAAATTGGTACTAGTGGTTGGGTTTATAAACATTGGATGGATATTTTCTATCCACCAAATTTACCTAGCGACCAGCAACTATCATTTTACGCCCAACATTTTGCTACTGTAGAAATTAACTTTTCCTTTTATCGTTTGCCAGAACGGTCTGTCTTTGAGACTTGGCACAAGCAAACACCCTCTAACTTTCTCTTTGCTGTTAAAGGTAGCCGCTATCTCACCCACATGAAGAAGTTAAAAGACCCGATAGAGCCACTATCTCGCATAATGGAACGCGCATCTGGACTGCAAGAAAAGCTCGGCCCTATTTTATTTCAATTTCCTCATACTTGGCATATTAATATTGAACGTCTTCAGCCCTTTTTAGAATTGCTGCAAACCTATCCAAAACAAAAATTTACAGTTGAATTTCGTCATTCAAGCTGGCTGATTCCACAAGTTTATCAACTACTAGAAACTGCGGGTGTAGGCCTTTGTCTACCTGTCAGCCCAACAGTTCCCCTTGATATCTGTTTGACTGCCCCTTGGACTTATATCCGTATGCACAGTGGGCAATGGAATGTAGGTTATACCGATGAAGAGCTATCTACATGGGTTGAACGTATCCGTTCATTTCTAATGCAGGAAATTGACGTTTACGTGTATTTCAACAACGACCCCGATGGAAACGCTATTCGTGATGCTCAACGACTCTATTGTTTGCTGGGATCTTGTTGAAATACATAATTGAAAACTTATTATTCGACTTCTATCAGATCAGTTGGCTGCTTGATTGGGAATAAAAATCGCATTAGCTGGCCTAGTGGTATAGAGCGTTGCTCTTGAACAAAAACTAAGGGTACAAGTGCAACCATCCGTAGTAAGCCTGAGATAACAAATAGCCCCAGCAAACCCGCAGCACCAAGGAGAGTTGCTAGAAAGCCACCAGCAGTAATACCCATTGCTCCAGTGATACCAGCAATTGCACCTGCGATCGCAAAATAACTGGACTGATAACGTAGCGGTGCTATTCCCATCATCAAATTGTTAGTACACAAATCAATTGCCGCCCACGTCCCGCCAGCTAGTATGTGCAACAAGGGTAGCCAGATCCAAAAAGAAATGCGATCGCTTCCAACAAAAAGCCACAGCAGAGGTGTCACCGCCACTAAGACTCCCACTAATAATAGTAGCGGGCGATTTCCAATCCGGTCAGCCAGTTTACCCCACAAAAGCAGCATTAGCATATTTGCACCAGTTCCTAAGCCGTGATAAATCGTTACCACACTAATATCTATATCCAGGTTATCCAGCATATAGAGGTTAAAGAAGGGAGCGCTGATGTTAACAGCAAAACACCAGATGCTCAGGTAAAGCACAAACTTCAAAAAATTAGCTTCCTTAAAGATGCTAAAATCTATTCCTTGGGCCTGTGGGTGTGATGTGTCTGAATCCCCAACTTTTAAAAGTTGCGGGTTTATATCAGTCATCCAGAACTGACAGCCGACACTGATTACCCCTAGCACGATCCCTAGAACCAAGACTGTACCATAACCTTGAAGGGTTCCACTAGGCCAAGCCGATACCGCTAAACCTAGCAGAGGCACACCGACAAGGTTAGTCAAGCCGAGAATACTATTGCGAAAGCCAAAATATCTCCCCCGCAATCGCTGAGGTACTAATACAGCTGACCACCCAAGCCAAGGCGCACGACCAAAAGCTTCGATGATATTAGCTACTAAGAGTATTGCCAATGTCAACTGTACTACTTGGTATCCAGTAATACGAGATGAAGTAACCAACCAAATCGCTGGCAGAAGAATCAACCATAGCAACCGCGACGGGACGAAAATACACATGAAATACCAACGGAAACTGGTACTTCGGCTTACCAAATACGCTCCCAGTGGTTGGAGCAGATTCACCATCTGAGGGATAGCGGCGAGTAGACCAATTTCGACTGGACCAGCGCCTAACTCTAGCAAGAAATTACTGAGCAACGCGCCGCCGATGATACTATAAAGAACCGCAGCAAAGACACTTTCATAAGTTAGTGCCCTGAGACTTTGGCGAATTTCTGGCTTAGAAATTTTTAGAAACAGTTTTGGAGTTGGGAAAAGTACCGTCTCTGTTAATGTCCTATCCTCTGAGATTTCTTGAATGGGAACAGGAGGAAGAGAACTAGCTTCTACTGAAATATCATCTTCTTGGGGCTGAACCATATTATCTAATTAATATTTAAAGAGTCAAATTGTTATAGCTACTATAGAAATCCACTTTGATTTCTATAGTAGGTAGGGAGGCAATAGGCAATAGGAAAATTAGTTGAGGAACGTAGCTTTTTTCCCGTTCGCGTAGCGTCTCCAAAGGAGAAGGGGAACTTTTGTTGGTTTGCGCTTTGCTTAACCCAACCCAATACTTCTCGCTTTGTGCATTTTTAATTCGGAATCGGGTTTGGGGTAAAGGTTTTTTCTTTTCCCTTTACCCTTTTCCCCTTAACCGAGAAGTATTGTAACCCAACCTATAATTTTTCTTAACTGAACTTTATTTAACTATAGACTGGTTTACAAAGAAGCTAGCATATAATAATTACGCTTATATTTCTAATCAAATAAGCCAATTAATTGACATAAACTTAGTTATTATATCCAGACTTTGCTACAAGCTTTCATATAATAAATATTAGCAAATAATTAAGGTTTTTAAAATAAAATAATAGACATTTTTCAAAATCATTCTTGAGAATTAATACCTCTCTACAGAAAGATCGCAATTTAGCCAATACTAGTATACATAGACATAAATAATACAGATTTTATCTGACCAATAGTTAGGATTGGTATTCAAATTGAAGTGATTTTAGTAGGTTTTTTATATGATGTAGGGAGAGACTTATTAAAATAAAGTATTTGTCTATTGAACCGGCTAATCCCAGAGATGCTGAATAACTAATCTAAGACTAATTGCATAAGTCTTGAGTAAATTATTTTACTCTAAATTTCTATCGTAAGGTATCATTGCTCATCCTACGAAATGTGTCACGATGGGCTATGCCACGCCAGAGGCGATCGCAACATGAGTCAAAAAGTTTGTTATGGCACAGACGACAATTAACGATATATCGGTAGACAGCTCCTTAGTTGATCCTGAAAAAGACCTGCTAGGACATGCGAACTTTGCCAAGTATCTAGCAGACAGCATTTGTAAAATGACCTTTCCTGAAGGTTTTGTTATTGCAGTTTACGGTTCTTGGAACTCTGGCAAATCTACACTGTTAAACTTTGTAGTTCACTATCTTCAGCAAAAGCCAGACGAAGAGCAACCAATCATCGTTCCTTTTAATCCCTGGTTATTGTCTGGACACCAAAATATCACAAGACGCTTTTTCGAGCAATTACAAAACGTTTTGAGCCAACAGTCATCTGTGCCAAAAGGTTTGAAAGAGAGACTAGCTGATTTTGCCGCCATTATTTCAGACATTCCTCTACCTTATGCTCAAACTGGTAAGGCATTAGCAGCATTATTGGATGAAAAGGACAAGGAAGCTGCCCAATTAAAAGAAGAAGTAGAAGACACGTTAGTACAGCAGCAACGGCGAATAGTTGTAACAATTGACGATATTGATCGGTTGCCTGCTGAAGATATCAAGCAGTTATTTCGTATTTTCAAAGCAATGCGGAATTTTACTAATGTTGTCTATCTTCTGGTCTTTGATAAACAAGTTGTAATGAAAACAATTGCAGACCCAAAAGAAATATCAGGAGAAGAATACTTAGAAAAAATTATTCAAGTTAGTTTTGAGTTACCTGTTCCTGACAAAATATCACTTCGCAGGCTTCTTTTTGAAAAACTTGATAATATATTTACTGAAAGTCCAAAACCAGAAATCAACCAAACTCGTTGGGGTGAAATTTACTTTCAGGGAATAGATCGCTTTATTAATAGTGTCCGTGATATCACTCGTTTTGTTAACACTTTAACAGTGACATATCCAGCAGTAAAAGATGAAGTAAACCCTGTTGATTTCATTGCTATTGAGTCTTTACGAGTCTTTAGTCCAAATATATATAGCATAATTCATCAAAATCCTCATATTTTGGTAGGAGAGGTAAACCCTTCAATAGAAGAACTAAATAGTCTTCTGAATACTTGGATTGCCCAACTACCAGTTGAGGACAAGCAGCCTGTTAAAAATCTGCTTATGCACCTTTTTCCGAAGTTGAAATCCGTTTTTTATAATACCTGTCTACATAAAAAACAAGAGTTAGAATGGCGCAAACAACTGCGTGTGTGTAGTTTAGAAATATTTCCTATTTACTTTCGCCTATCATTATCAGCAGTTGAATCATCTAATAGTCAGATAAAAACTATCCTTGGTTTGGTTGCAGATGTAGACAAATTTAGAACCCATTTGATAGAACTTGCTAAACAAAAACTTCCAAACGGCACAACGCAAGCTAGGGTGTTTCTAGAACAGCTAGAAAATTGTACGGAAGAAGAAATTCCTGTAAATTACATCCCTTTAATTGTGGAAACTTTGTTTGATGTAAGTGAGCAATTATTATCTCAAGATTATAAAGCTAAAGGCATTCTTGATTTTGGCAATGAAGTTATCATTAGTCGTTGTATCTCACAACTATTGTGTCAAATTGATGAAATATCACGATTTGAATTGCTAAAAAAAATAATCCTCCAAGGGAAAGCATTACCAATAATTAATCATGAGATTGCAATACTAAAAGAGCAACAAAGTCAATATGATGCAGAGAAATCTAACTATGAAGAAGGATTGCTTGTGAACGCACAGCACCTCAAAGAACTAGAAGAGATAACTACCAGGATACAGGTAAAAAGTGATACCATCTGTTAAAAACAAATTTACTTCTTGGTGATAAAAACACTACTACTAGATATATAAACATTCTATAACCCACGAAAGATTTAGATATCTTCGGTACTTCCTAATATCAGGGAATATACTTTACTCTCCACATTGCAATCATGGAATCGTATGACGTTGTAATTATTGGCGCTGGTCATAATGGTTTAGTTTGTGCAGGCTACCTACTAAAAGCTGGTTACAGCGTCCTGTTATTGGAAGGGCGATCGCTACCCGGTGGCGGTTCTACAACTGAAGAACTTATGCCTAATGAAGCACCTGGTTTTAAATTTAGTCCTTGTGCGATTAACCATCTGTTTATTTTCTTAGGGCCAGTCATTCAGGAATTGGAACTCCATAAGTACGGCTTGGAATATCTTAGCTGCGATCCAGTTGCCTTTTGCCCCCATCCTGATGGCAAGAATTTCTTAGCTCATAAGTCGGTGGAAAAGACTTGTGCGGAAATTGCCCGTTACAGTCAGCGCGATGCAGAAAAATACGCTGAGTATGCCGATTTTTGGCAGCGTTTTATCACAGGGATTACTCCCTTCTTCAATGCACCACCCAAATCAATTGTTGATATTGCAGGCAATTACAATCTCAATAGTCTGCAAGACTTATTTTCCCTTCTAGGTGGCTCTAACACAACCCTTGATTTACTGCGTACTTTACTCAGCAGTGCTACAGATAATATTAACGAGTACTTCGATTCTGAGTTTGTCAAAGCACCTCTGGCTAGACTCTCAGCCGAACTGAGTTCCCCTCCCTCACAAAAAGCTATGTCCTTTGGGGCGATGATGATGATGTTGCGTCATAATCCCGGTATGGCAAGACCGCGTGGCGGTAGTGGCGGACTTGTGGAAGCTTTGGTGAAAATGGTAAAAGCTGAAGGTGGTACGATCCTCACCGACCAAAAGGTAGAAAAAGTTTTAGTAGATGGTGGTAAAGCTGTTGGTGTGCGAGTTGCTGGTGGTAAAGAATATCGTGCCAACAAAGGTGTAATCTCAAGTATTGATGCCAAGCGCTTATTCTTGCAATTAATGGATAGTAGTGATGTGGATGAGAATTTGCGCGAAAGATTAGACCGCCGCATCATCAACAACAATGAAACTATCCTTAAAATTGATTGTGCCTTATCTGAACCCTTGCGCTTTGTCCACCACAATCATCAAGATAACTATCTGATGGGTTCTATTCTGATTGCTGATTCCGTCAATCATGTGGAACAAGCCCATAGTCTGATTACTCTGGGCAAAATTCCTGATGAAGACCCATCAATGTATGTGGTGATGCCTACCGGACTCGACCCATCAATGGCACCAGAAGGCAAACACACACTATGGATAGAGTTTTTTGCTCCTTATCAAATTGCTGGTGGAGAGGGTACAGGTTTAAAAGGTACGGGTTGGACGGATGAACTGAAAAACAAAGTTGCAGACAAGGTGATTAATAAACTGGCGCAATATTCGCCCAATCTGCAACATTCAATCATCGCCCGTCATGTAGAAAGTCCGGCTGAGTTGGGAGAACGGCTAGGGACTTACAAAGGTAATTATTACCATATCGATATGACTTTAGAACAAATGCTTTGCTTCCGTCCGTTGCCGGAATTAGCTAACTATAAAACACCAATTGATAACTTGTATCTTACTGGTGCTGGAACTCATCCGGGTGGTTCAATTTCCGGTTTACCAGGACGCAACTGTGCGCGTGTATTTTTACATAATGAGCAACCTATAGCCCAGAAAATCAAGGAAGCAGGAGGTTCAATCAAATCTGCTTTTACATCTGTCTTGAGGAGTGAATCAGACTAAGAGGCTGTTTGTAAAAAAAGTAAATAGCATTGGGGAGATTGCTTCATTTAAAAGTTTAGTTTGAAGGCTATCGATGATATTTTCTGAGCTTTTTGGGGCAAGCTCCTGACGCTTTTTAGTCGATGCTATCAAAAATATAGATGATGCTTACAGATACTTCCTGTGACACTTTTAGATTCCCCAATAGACAGAGAACTACAACCGTAATAGTAACTAAGATATGGGTGTATTAGAGTTATTAAGGAATATTTGCAATGGCAACTGAAACTAACAAAGTGGTTAAATTATCTACTGAAGCTAAAGCCTATAACGGTGTCGATCGCAATGCTTGGATTTTTGGCTGGAATCCCCAACAAGAATTGTGGAATGGTCGTTTAGCGATGATTGGCTTTGTTTCTTACCTACTTTGGGATTTGGCTGGCTATAGTTTATTACGTGACGTACTTCACTTGTTTCGCTAAATCTTCACTTATATTTATCCCTCCTTGGGGAAATCAATTTAATAAACAACTTAGTAGCGTTTTAATACTTAATCTACTCGTCAAGTGAGGCGAATACTAGGGTTATAAATGGACGTACTAATACAATTGTGAAAGAGGGAAATATGATAACTAAAGATACTATACGTGCTTAGGAGTATTTGCTAATTCTCAACAGATAGAGCAGGCAATTAATGAATTGAAAACTGCAAACTTTCCTATGGAAAAAGTTTCTGTCATTGCTAAAGATGTAGAGCAAGGCGAAAACTTAGGCGAAACCCAAGTAATAGATCGCATTGGTAATCAAGATGTCAATACAACCGGAGCCGTAGGAGACACGCTGACAGCAACTACTTGGGGTAGCGCGTTACTTGGGTTGAGTAGTTTGGCACTTCCCGGTTTAGGAGCCGTACTCGCAGCAGGTTCCGTGGGTGTAGCATTAGTCAGTAGCGTTGCAGGTGTTGCTGTGGGAGCCGCAGCAAATCAGAATTTACTGAAGGCACTAGGTGATTTAGGCATACCTGAAGAGAGAGCGAGGGTTTATAGCGATCGCCTCCAGCAGAGTTATTATTTGCTCATCCTAGAAGGCTCAGAAGAAGAAATTCATCGCGTCGAGCCGAAATTACGCGATCGCGGTATTGAATATTGGGGCGTGTATGATTCCGCGAATACTCAAAACGGTGGAGTGCATTAGTGTTTTGTTAAAATCAAAACTTGATCGAGAATTTGCACATAAATTTCGTTCAGAGAATGCCCAGGCAATTCAAGGGAAAGTATTGAAGGTAGCCATAAGTTTTTGGTTTGAACAGCAGCAGTTACCAAAAGTAGTTTCCCAAAGAAATACTTGAATTGCCAAGTTGTAATGATGTGGATGAAGATAACGTTTAATTTCATCTACTGATTTCTACCTTTTTTGCTAATCCTAAAGCTAGATGTACTTTCTAGAATTAGAAGCGAAATTGTAATTAATAATCAAAGAAGATAAGAGCCATGAATACTGATAAAATAACCGATTCTAACAATACCGAACGGACGACACTTGAAGGTGGAAGTAAAGAAGCTCTCAATCAAAAGACCTCTGTGCAATTTATACTTAGCACAAGTTTGGGAGTGTTAACAATTATCTTAGTTGCTGCAAGTGCTTATTACGGACTTATTCGATTTTAATCCTATTTACTGAAGCAAAGATTTTTGTTTTTTGATAACATTGAAAAATTTCAAACATAACACGCTCATCAGTAAAATGTATGGTAGTGCTTTTAGTTTATCAAAAGCCCTGATTGGGTTTAGGTGAAAGCATTGCCATATTTTTCTAAGCCTTGAACAACTGTGTAGATATCATCCGCAATCGTCACAACTTACAAAAAAACTACCACTAATTATAGATTGGCTGAAAGCATGAGAATAAGATATTGCTCTTTTTCAAATATTTGTACTCTAGGATACAAGATTATTTAATACCATGCCCTTTCTTTAGGTAGACGACTGTACGAATTATGAAAGTTAAATTAGTTTAGTGACTAACTGTTTTACACTCTAAAAGCTCCTTAAGCTCCTCAAATATTTTTTGGGGAGCTTCATTAAGAATAAAAATATGTCTATTTAGGATTTTTTATACAAAGTTATAATGGTTTCTCTAAAACAGCAAAAAAGGTATTAATTTTGAAACTTGAACTACTAAAATTTTCCCTCTCCATCCCTTATACTTCAGTTTTATTTATGGTCTGCGGAGCATTCTAAAAGAACTTTCCCAGAGCTTCAGTTGAGTATCAATGGAGAATTTACCAATTTGCTCTTGCAATTCTAAAGAGCGGCTAACTGTTCTTGTAATTGCAATGTCAAATAGCCAGCAGCTACGTCACTGGTACAGTTATGCGAGTTAACAGCGCTCATCATACATGAGTAGAGCATTGGGCATTGAATGAGGAATTAAAATCCCAGTCCCCAGTCCCTAGCCTCCAGTACCCAATACCTTTTAAGGAGTAACACTTATGCAATTAAAGCCAATCAATCAGCAGGTCGTTTCGGTCGTTGGAGCCTCCAGCGGTATCGGACGGATTACAGCTCTTGAGTTTGCTAGACGCGGAGCAAAAGTGGTAGTCTCGGCTCGCAGTGAGTCGAAGCTCAAGTCTTTAGTGGAAGAAATTCGCGGCTTTGGCGGCAAGGCAACTTTTTGTGTCGCTGATGTGGAAGTATTTGAGCAAGTTAAGGCGATCGCAGATAAAACCGTGGAGATATACGGACGGCTTGATACGTGGGTTCATGTTGCCGCGATCGGTATCTTTGCGACATTTGATAAGACAACACCAGAAGAGTTTAAGCATGTTATTGATGTCAACTTGATGGGGCAAGTACATGGTGCGATGGCGGCGTTACCCCATCTCAAACGTGAAGGACGCGGCGCACTGATTCACGTCTCTTCAATGGAAGGTAGGCGATCGCTTCCATATCAAAGTGCTTACTCTTCAGCCAAACATGGCATCGAGGGCTTTCTCGAAGCTATGCGTCTCGAATTGATACATGAAAAATGGCCTATTAGTGTCACAAGTGTTAAGCCAGCCGTGATCAACACTCCGTTCTGGAATAATGGCTTAACAAAATTAGGGGTGAAACCATCAGGAATACCACCTTACTATGACCCAAGAATTGTGTCCGATGCCATCCTTTATGCAGCTGAACACCCAATTCGTGACCTTTTGGTTGGGGATATAGCTAAATTACTAGATTTAGCCCAGAAAATATCTCCTTCGTTGGTAGATTCGTTGTTATTACTTCTTGGCTTTAATTCACAACATAGTGATGAACCGAAATCTGAAGATGCACCTAATAATTTTTACCAATCTGTTCCAGAAGATAACAGAATTGATGGAGATTATAAAAACCTAGTCATACCCAGCATTTCTGATTTATTGGGTAAATTACCCCTATTTCAGTGGGGGCTAGCAGCTTTGTTGACGGTACTAGCGGCACAAGAATTCAAACAGAACAAGTAAGGTTATAGAACATAGCTAAACATTAATATCAACGCTTAATCCTACCTTTTGATAGAGCCAGAACTTGAAATTATACGGTTGCATAGAAAGTATGACATATAGCTAAATGATTGTCTCAAATAGAGCAGTCTGGTGGCTAAATGTATTGGAAATCATGAGGCTATATTTAGCAGTTCTTATTCTCATAGTTTCTAGGCTGTTTTCCTTGCCAGAGTGTATTACACCCAAGCAAAAAGCGCCATATCTCGAAAAATGCAACAAAAAATTGTTGCCGTATTAAAGTATGTTTGGAGTATTGTATGCAGAACCAAAACAAAGAACAAGAAAAATCATATTTTCTTCGGTATCTTTCTCTAGGACCAGTTCTTGCTGTTCTTTCGATATCTGTTGCCTTTTCTACCTGGGCGATTTTTAATTACTTTTTCCCTGACCTTCTCTTCCATCCTATGCCATAAGTAAGCCAGCCATAGGTTTTAACCTATGGCTAACTAGTTTATCCTTGTTCAAATGACTAAATACATGTCTTTCAGTTACGAACCTATCTAAGCATTAATGTTTGAAGAAAAGCTTTAATTGTTAATATATAGATAGGAATAAAACAAAATTAATTTTGAATGATTATTTAAATATTTTTCTATAGCTATAGGTTGATGGAAATAAAAGATTTGATTAGTTTACTAATAAATAAGAGGCTAGACAAAAATAAAATAAAAGTTTGTAGCTAGCTTTATTTTGTTTCAACATTGTTTGTAATTAATGAGGAATCTAAATGTTTTATCATACCAAGAGACTACAGTATTACACACGACCACAACGACCAGATCCAATATATGCCAAGAAAGTTCAGGAACTTATAGGTGGTGTTTTTGGCGAAATGACTGTGATGATGCAGTACCTATTTCAGGGCTGGAATAGTCGCGGCCCTGCGAAGTATCGAGATATGTTGCTAGATACTGGTACTGAGGAAATTGGGCATATCGAGATTCTTTCCACCTTGATTGGTCATTTGCTGGATAAAGCGCCGCTCAAATTACAAGAACAAGCTGCACAAGACCCTGTTGTGGGTGCGGTTATGGGCGGTACTAACCCACGGGATGTAATTACAGATGTGATTGCGGCGGCTATGAACCCCCAACATACTATTGTCACTGGTTTAGGCGCTCAACCAGCCGACAGCGTTGGCTTTCCTTGGAACGGTCGTTTTATTGCCTCCAGTGGTAATCTCTTGGCAGATTTTCGATCTAATCTGCACGCCGAAAGCCAGGGACGCTTACAAGCTGTGAGGCTGTACGAGATGAGCGACGATCCTGGGGTAAAAGATACTCTGAGTTTCTTAATCGCTCGTGATACGATGCACCAAAACCAATGGCTAGCAGCTATTGAAGATATAGAAAGTTCTGGAATTGAAACCACTCCAGTCCCCAGTTCCTTCCCTCTAGAATTGGAAAAACGCGAGGTTTCCTATCAATTCTGGAATCATTCAGAGGGTACAGATAGCGCTGAAGGTCGCTGGGCAAAAGGGCCTTCAATGGATGGTAAAGGTGAATTCGAGTATGTTGCTAATCCCCAACCCTTGGGAGCAGAACCGCAACTATCACCCGCCGATCCAAGACTGCATGGTACACCGACACCTGAACTGACTGAAGGAAATGGTTCAAGCGCACTTCCTTTGGTTGAACGCACCACTATAAGTGGTTAATCATCAGATATTATCGATATCCCCAATAAAATACTTCGCCTCTTCTGGTGTCAAAAGAGGCGAATCTTAAATTAAAAAAATTAGTTGAGTCTTTTTCTTTCCAGTATAAATTCAGTCATCTTACCCGTGATAAAAAGCACGAGGTAAGTAAACTTTATACTCCAATGGCAGAAAATTTCTTCAACAGGCTAATTCTTGGCTCTAATGACTGAGCTTGAAAAAATAGCATACTTTGTTCATCAAAAGCAGTCCAATTTTGGTTGTTAGATAAAGGCTCAGAGGCAACAATAACTTGATTTGGATGCTTGAGCGCATCATAAGACCAATAAAGAGTAGGCGCTTGTGTGCGATAAGCATAGCGAATTGCTGCAATTGCTTCACCATCACTAACAATTAAATTGGCACTAAAGCTCGTGTTGTATTCTGATGCCAACTCAGTCAATTTCTCAAGCGTAGCACCTAATGCCCAGAACAAAGTGCTGTCAGGAGACGACTGCCACATTTGGACTAGTAGAGCGAAGATGTGTTCCGAGTCAGTCGTACCTTTAATCAGGCGGTATGTAGCATCAGAGAGGCTCTCACGTATTGGTCTATAGAGAGTCTGTTGAAAGTTTGATATCTCGCCATTATGCACAAACAACAGTTGATCGCTGCGAAATGGCTGACAATTACTAATATCTAGCGATTCACCTATCCCAGCTAATCGGGCATAGCCTACAGTACAAGTAGATTGTACATAGTTGCTCAACTCTTCCAGATTTGGATCGTTCCACATCGGAATCGTATTTCGGTAAATGAAGGGTTTACCCACTTGATCGTACCAACCTACACCCACTCCGTCTGCACAAACTACTCCTGATTTTAATTCCAAAGGACTGTAACTCTGTTGATAAAGCGAATGCTCCTGTTTATACAGCAACTCATCTAATGGGATGGCGTTACCAAGGTAGCCAATTAATCTACACATAAAAAAATGACGTTGCTGAAAGAGTAAGGAATTTCAGTCACAAGCTCCGATAGAAATCGAATCTTTTAACTGAGCATTTATTGCAAATCACTACTAATTTAACAACTATTTTTTATCTTGTGTGTGCTTCCACTGTGACTTTAGTCATGGTTTTATTTGCGAATTTTAGAATAATATCTTCTTAAAAAAGGATTTCAGAGATTTAGATATAATTGAACAAAAATTCAAGATTTAGAATCAGTCTCATGAGAGATTCAAAACTAGAACTTAATTGCTATACTACGAAACTAGAGATTTACTAGGAGTCTTCAAACCATTTATTTAAATGTTCCCTAACTCACTAATGTTGCATTATTTGCTATTTGCAAAAAAATTATACTAATTTTTAAAGACTGACACCAATGTTTTTCACTAAATAAACTAAAAAATATTACTAGTTTATACAAATCAATATAAGTTCAGGACAGATTAGATTGCATAATTTATCAACAGCTATTTGCTGTAGTGTCACCTTCTTTTAAAAAACTTCCTGGAAATGAAGGACGTAAACACAGATATACTAATGGACCAAACAAAGGGAAAATAGCAACTACCCAAAAAATACGTTTATCCTTGATTCCTCGGCGTGCCATATCATCATCAAATAATGAACTTATTGGAAATATCAAGCACATTAGACAGAAATCGAGACTAATGAGGTGAACAAAAGGTTTATGAAAAAACTGCTGAATATAATCTTCCCAATTTCCAGCAATTACTGCATAGCCCAACAAACCAATAGTAGCAACTAATAAATAAGCTCCTGTTGTTCGTCGATCAAGAATTGAAAGCCATTTATCTTTTGTTCCCTAGAATATTTGATTAGATTTACGAAATATTAAATAAGGGAGAAGACAAATTACACCTGTAAAATTTGATCCGATAAAATAAGGCCAAGCGCGAAAGCTTTGCATTTTGCCATCAGCAAACATTAGGCAAGCGTAGATCATAGGCCAGATACCCATCAAGCAGAATATTGTTGGAATAATCGCGTTAACTTCTTGCCATTGAAGCGTTAAAAGCTTCTGTCCTAAAGACCATGTGTCCGCTTGATCAACTGGGGCTAACAATATAGTATAAGTAACAAATCCTAACCATATAGCCCAAAGAATAGTTTTTCGGACATTTTCCAAGTCAAATTTATCCATCATTTTCTTCCTATATTAAGTAGAAAATTAAATGTTCTCTACTAAAATCTCTAATAGAGTTTCATGATGATTAATTTGTTAACATTTATAATTTAGCTGCTTAAATAAGCTATTTTCATGGCTCTTGAGAGAGAATCATTTTAGATTGAGCCTCAACTTAAGATATATTAACCAATTGTCACTAACGATGGCATTCTGCTAGACCTTAATTGCAGCTTATCGTTCAAAACCTTTATTTTAAAAGCATCATTGCTCTTGGAAATCTCTTGCTTACTTAGCTATTTACCCATTTTATAGTCACCTTATTTATCGTTGATTTACTTTGCGAGATTCAAAGCGATATCTACAATGAGCTACGCCTAAAACTTTAGCAAAAGTAGCTATTAATGTAACGACTTTCGAGATTATTGAGAATAAACTTATTTTATTGACATGATCTGCCTACTTTGACGTTTCTATTTTTAAGAAAAGATTAGTCTTGAGTAAGTTAAGTCTCACATAAATTGCTGTTTTTAACTTACTTAAGTGTGCCTAATTATAGATACTGTTTTAAACCTAAATGTTTCAAAAGATAGGTGATATTTAGCTCTTTCAATTTTAATCTAAAACAATAAATAGTTTAAATAAATATACTGAATGCTGATGTTCAGAAATAAATATCACAATTTTAATAAAAATATCAAAGATAATCTCCAAAAATCTTTGTTATTACAAGTCCCATCTAATTCTGGGATGCTGATGTTGAGAATCTATTGTGATGTTCTGCCACGAGTTCGTAAACATTTAGAATTCTGGAAGAAAAATGCTGAACAAATTCCTAATCCTGAATTACGTAAACAGGCTCTATTAAGTATAAGAACTAAAACATTTCACTGCGAAGGTGGCTCTATCTATGGATTACTTGCCAAAGAAGAAATTGAGCCAATAATTTGCTTTATTGTTGCTTATCAAACAATTAGTGATTATTTAGATAACCTATGCGATCGCAGTAATTCCCTAGACCCGAAAGATTTCCGTACTCTCCATCAAGCTTGTTTAGATGCTTTAACACCTAGTGCTAAATGCATTAATTACTACCAGTTTCGTCAAGAGCAAGACGATGGCGGCTATCTGATGAAACTAGTAAAAACTTGTCAAAATGTATTAAGGCAGCTACCGTCTTATCAATTAATTGCCCCTAGTTTATATCATCTGGCTGATTATTATTGTGATTTACAAGTTCATAAACACGTCCAAGTTAAGGAGCGGGTTCCTCGCTTAAAAGCATGGTTTGAAAGACATCGTAACCAAATTCCTCAAATGAAGTGGTATGAATTTTCAGCTTCTACTGGCTCAACATTAGGAATTTTTTGCCTTGTGGCCTATGCAAGCGATCAAGATTGCTCTGAGGAATTAGCTACAAAAGTTAAAAACAGCTACTTTCCTTGGGTTCAGGGACTTCATATCCTACTTGACTATTTTATCGACCAAGAAGAAGACCGCATCGGTGGGGATTTAAATTTTTGTGCTTACTATAATAATGGGCAAGAAATAAGCGAACGGTTTGCCTATTTTCTCAAACAGGCTGATAAAGCTGTTTCTCGTTTACCACACGATCGCTTTCATCGAATGATTAATCGAGCTTTATTAGGTGTTTATTTGGCTGATGAAAAAGTGAATCAACAGGAAAATATCAAAGAAACTGCAAAAAAAATTCTCAGTTCATGTGGCGGTTCATCACTCTTTTTTATGTGGAATATTATGATTATGGCTCAAATTAGGTATCGAAAAATATTAGCATAATTAATCTGATGTATGAAAGGATATATCTAACTAGATATTAGCTATAGATAAGCAAGCATATCCATCATCTAAAAGTCCAATATAAGTCTGTATTTGTTACTTATCTAAAAAATCATAAAACAGTCAATGAATCTGTAAAATTTTTGGTATTCCTTTAAAAAGATGTTCATCAATCAAAATAAATTCTAATTAGATAAGGATAATTTAATAATGTCTAAAATTGTAGTCCTTGGGGCAGGGCCCGCAGGGTGTTCCGCAGGTTATCACTTGGCTAAAAGTGGGCATAAAGTCATGCTTATAGATAAGGACTGTTTCCCTAGAGATAAGACTTGTGGAGATGGAATCAGCCTTGGATCGGTTCAAGCATTATCCACAATGGGGATATATCCAGACGATATTAAACGTTTAGCCTCTGAGTACGCTCAAATCGATGGATTTCTGCTCGGAGTTTCAAACGAGATTAGCCATCTGTGTCCCACAGAGCTTAAAGGCTATTGCATACCTAGATTTGTATTCGACAATCTTCTTTATCAAAAAGCAATCAATGCAGGGTGTGTAGCTCGAACGCAGAGAATTAGCGATATTGAAGGCTATCACCAAGAACTTTATAGTGATTTTGATTACATAATTGATGCACGTGGTGTCTATGCAGGAGAAGCTAATGCGATCGCAATTAGAGCTTACTGGAGTATAAAAGTGGCGGATTTTCCAAAAATATATCTCTCAAAAGCTCAAATTTACTTTGATAAAGCTTTTGGGGTTAATGGATATGGTTGGATATTTCCCGTAGCGGTAGACTCAGAATTGGTCAAGCTCAATGTTGGTGTGGGAGTGTGGCTAGATGAATATCAAAAGAACAATACAAACATTATTCGGCTTTTCAATGAATTTGTGCAGCGTAATCAGGCTACAAAACAACTCTTAAGCTTAGTAGTTAGTCAGCAAAAACCTAAAGCCTATCCCCTAGCTACCGCAAAACGAGCTAACACAGTCAGCTATGGCAAGGTTTTCAAAATTGGTGATGCTGCTAATCTAACAGATCCTTTGACTGGTGAAGGAATCGCAAATGCTATTCTCAGTGGCTTATATGTGACGCAAGCGATTAATATGAGTACTAGTCCAGAATTAGCATCTGAAAATTGGCAGCGTCTTTATCAGCTGTACTTTGAGCCAGACCTCGATGCTGGTTTACAGATAAAGTCCTTTAGGAAATTCTCATTTATAAATAAGTTATTAATCTGGCTGATGAATAGGAATAAGCCATTTGCAGAGCAGGTAACTTATACATTTGCAGGCTTAATTCCTTATAAAAAGCTACTTCCGTGACTCTCGTTATGAAGCCATCATTTATCTTCAAAATCTCCCTGATGTTTCAGTGTTCGACGTAATAATACACAATAGCAATAGCAGGCATCTGGCAGCTGAATCAGATTGCACCAGAGCTTTGGATAATCGCGTCTTTACAATAGACATCTGCAATGCCATAAGTTTTCACCTAGACATGATAAGGGTTTGAGATTCTTTTTCGGAGATATCTACTAGGCGTTTTTAGCCGATGTCGTCATTAATTTATTTGTATGCAACTATTACTTGCTGTTGAGTAGTTGGGAGTGAGTGAAGTTGGGAATGGGAAAAACCAGCATTGCTAAACATACTTTCGTACTCTGCAAATGTATAAGCATCACCATTAGGGGTTGTTGCTAACATGACTAAGCTGAAAGCAGCAGCATCAGGTGGCGTAATCCGGTCAGAATTAGGAATGAAATCAAAAACGATAACCTTTCCCTCAACAGCCAGCGCAGTCTTGATTTTTCTCAGTAGTTGTTCACACGTTGCTACATCAAAATGATGTAAGAAGTTGGGGAGTAAAACCAGATCGTAGTCATTACCGTAATCTACTTCAAAAGCACTACCAGCAATTGTATGGTAGCGGGAAGCTACTCCTTGTATCCTGGCGTTTTCTTTAGCAACCTCTAGAACCGATGCCCAATCAACACCAAAAATTTCGGCATTGGGGTTATGTTGGGCTACTGCAATACCAAATAAACCATGACTTGCTGAAATATCTAATACTTTCAGTGGCTCTATCTTATTCTCATTCACCAACTGAGCGATTAATTGTGCAGGGTTTGCCATCATCGGTGACATCGCTTTTGCAAATTGCACCCATACTGGATGTTCTGGCGATAAAGTTCCTTCGGATGATATGGCAGTTCCTCCCTTGAGGACGGCAGCAGTCAAGTCATTGAAACCGTTAGTTATCATCGGAGATAGTAAAAACTCAATTGCATCTCCCACGTAAAATTTGCTTTGCCGATCCAAAAACATTGCTGAATCTGACGTAAGCCTATAACCTTCTGCTTGCTTTGTCATAAAGCCGATAATCACCAAGTAATCACACAACATTCGCATACCTCGCTCAGAGGTTTGACACTTTTGTGCAAGTGATTGACTCGACTCAATTCCTTGACTAATAGCAGTAAAAACATTCAATTCAACAGCGGCTTTAATTGCCGCACTGCGTTGGTAAGCATTAACTGTATTGAAGAATAGTGCAGGTGAGGGTGTTGACATATAAATATTTTTCAATGACGAAATATAATCAGCGAACGCCTGTCAAACAAGTGGAGACATCTTGCAAAAGGAACTTTTGCAAGATGTCGGGGAAAGGTTAAAGGGTAAAGGGAAAGGGAAAATTCTATCCTTTTCCCCCACTTCTGCAAGAAGTCTTGGGTATTGTTGGCGATCGCCATTATCATACCTTTGAGGTTTCCAATAGCACAATCATGGGTAAAGCTACTTGGGAGCCGGAGCCGATCGATTAGTTAGCTATTATACGCAAATACTAAAAATTTAGTGCCTTCATAGATAAACTCTGTCATCTTGCACATACCCATCTTTTGATGTGCCTGAAGTGATGCTTTATTGTTTGCCTTGATGAAAAGTATCCCCTCCCGCTCTGGTAAAAAATCTTTCAACTTGGCAAACATTACCGCAGCAATACCTTGCCCACGCATAGTTTCATCAACACAGATGGGGCCATATAAATAAGCATCTTTTTTACCAGCGTAGGCTTGTAACATCACCTTTATTATTGGTAAATTAGCAGTTGTCTTTGACCAACTGAGTAAGAATCCGATAACTTGACCATTTTTGCGGGCTACAACGCTTGGCATTTGAGATATGGTCATCATCACTGCTTCTGGCTCAAGATGACCTAACAACATACCACCATGTTCTGCGTCATTAGCTTGTGCCAACTTGATAATTCCAGTAACATCGCTGAGGCTAGCACGGTCAATCAAGACATCATTGAGGCACATACCTGGTTGACATAAATAGGATAAACACTCAAAGCTAAAAATTTTCTTTTATAAGAATAACAGAGCAGAGCAAATCAGACATATTAGGTTAAGTAGCTTTTGACGGTTATATGTAGGTTATAGCACCCTTGCATCTGACAAAAAATTATTTTCGAGGCAAAGTTGCACTAAAGCAGCGATCGCATCGAACCGACAGTAAACTGAAAGCATGACGTTCTCTCCCGCCCGTTATACCATCAAATTAACGGCAAAGAACGTGATAGCAGACCTACACCTCGCACTAGTAGTCTGCCAACCCAAAAATGCTGAGTGAGGGCTGGGGAAAGGGGAAAGGGTAAAGGATTTAAACCCTTTCCCCCTGCCCCTTATCCCCACTTCGTGGGGGTCCCACCTTCCCCTTTACCCCGCCAAGTTCACTTGGCGAACTACTAGTAAATGAGGATGAATGTCAGCTTAAAACAATCGTCCACAAGGAATTGTTCCGCGACGAATCGCATGACCGCTGGTTTCGGAATCATCCGCCCAGAAGAACTGTTTTAGATTGCTGGCGCATTCAGAATTGGGCGCAATGGCGATACCTTCATTGTTAATGTTTGACATCGAACTTGGGCGTTCGTAACCCTTGCGGATGATGAATTTGCCTTTCGTTGACGAGCCAACGGTGGTATCGATGGCGAGCAGGGTTGAGCGGTTGCTGCAATTGTTATCGCAATATGCCCATAAAGTCTCATTATCGCGATCGAAGGATAAATCCATGATCTTTGTATTACCGCTAGCAATGGTAGCAATACGCGTATATGTAGAGTCGGAGTTGAGCGCGTAGGCATAAATTTGTCCATTTGCTTCCAATCCAACAAAAAACAATCCCGTGCCATGCAACGGATAATTGGCTGGGTTGTAGAGCTGATTGGTACTTTCATCTATGAATCCATTAGCCTGCAAATAACTATCTGGCACCCACGCGATCGCTTCCAAGCCTAAATTAGTGGAGCTAACCGTTGGCAAATTAGAAGTTAAGTTCCATTCTTTAGTAGCATTGAGAGTGGTGGCACTGCTGCTGCTGTCATAACTCAGTACGCTGAAGCGGTTGGAGCCGCTGCCATCTCGCTCAGTAGAGACGTAGATAGTTGTTGAAGAAAACTCGGCTTTGGTCACGCCTTCTGCATCCGGCGCACCAGTACCATTGGGATAGCGCAACGTTTTTCCAGAACTCCAATTATTAGCAGTATTTTTGACGAAAGTGCTGCCATTCCAAACCATGTTATAGAGTTTTGATGGTGAATTTTGCACCGCCCACAACACAGATGGTTGTGTTCCAGCCGCTGGGTCGTAGAACAAACCGCTGAGATTACCACCGAACTGGTTAGAGCCGTCAGCAGTGACTACAGTTGTGCTGCTAGGCCATACGCTGTAGGTGACAGCGGCCGCTACCAATTTCGCACTCAATAAACTGATGCCACAGGCAAAAAACAGCTTTGTGAGTACAAAGGAAGATATTGCTTTACATTTCATTGTTTGATAATCTCTGAGAATAATTGAAGCCCATGCGCCGTCCAATTTTCGATGCGTAGATTGTTTGGATTACGCGGCATCACAAAAGTGGTGGTGAAATTCACTCTAGCAATTGGGTATGACTTAAAAAATTATAATTAGTTAAAATTTTGGTTAAAATTGGCTATTTTCGCGAAATTTCCGCCACACCAAAAAGCTGCTTTTGGAATGTGTAAAATTGTCCCGAATAAGTAGGTGGGCGTAAATAATTATCGTTGGGATTAGGCAATAGTCAATAGGCAATCAATACTTGTCAGGTTTTGGGGGAAAGGGATTCATGTTAAAGGGGAAAACCTTAGATATCGGGACTTTCACCCATTTTACCCTTAACCTTTTCCCTTTAACCGAGCAGTATTTAAGAGGCAATAAGTATAAGAGTTTTAGCCTAGTTCATTTTTTATATAGTTTGATTTTATTGTGCCAAATTACTTACAAGGGTAATTGAAGCAGACCGAGCCAAGTGGCGGAAGAATAAAGCCACTAACCCTTTTCATGGATAGTTTCAATCCCTAGCTGTCTTATGTGCTGAAATGAAAGTTTGGTTTTGTCAATTGTTGAGATAAGGATGGCTACTTATGACTTTTGAGTATTTAACTATCTCTTCACAAGTTCCTCAAAATCTAGTTGTATAAATATCAATGAGGAGATCGGGTAGAAAGTAATTTTTTGGGAGTAACTCATCTGATAAATAATTAATAGTTGGAGTAATTTTAAGAATGTTTCATAAAATCTTGGTAGCAATCAATAATACTGAAATTGGTCAACAGGTTTTTCAAGAAGCCTTGTCTTTAGCAACAGCAAATAATGCGGAGTTGTTGTTGCTACATGTTATCTCACCTGTCGATGATGAAGAACTAAATTTTCCCAGCCCACAAGCAGATAGTATTTATGGAAGTTTTCATACTCATGGTGTGGAATACTATGTCAGACAATGGGAAGCTTTAAAGAAACATAGAATTGAGTTTTTGACATTGCTAACTAATCAAGCTATCGCCCAAAATATCAATGCAAGATTTATTCAGGAAATTGGCACTCCTAGCCGCTTGATTTGTGAAATTGCTCAGACTTGGAAAGCTGATTTAATTATTATTGGTCGTCGTGGTCTCACTGGAATAAATGAGTTGTTGCTGGGTAGCGTTAGTAATTACGTACTGCATCATGCTTCATGCTCAGTCTTAACTGTACAAGGAAAAACTCCTGTTACTCAAAAAACTTCTCAAGCTGCATAGAGCATTCCATCTATTTAAATAATTTATTAATCTTGAAAAAATCCACTTGGTTGATTAAGCTGAGTTCGACTTCGAGCTTCGACGTACCTTAATCACCAAAATTTTATGCAAAGCTATACTAAGCATGAATGTAAATCAATTAATTCAGCCAAAACCCACCTACTTTTCCATCCTTGAGGCTAAGTCTCGCTAATACATCATCATTACCATCTTTAAAGCTAAGTTTCCACAAATAAACTTGATATCCTTGCTGATTCAGCTTACCCAAAAAAACTGCCGAATACCCTTTCTTAAGACGAGGAGACAACTGCCCATTAACTTGTGTAAATATTTGCTTTGTAATAGCTTCTTTGAAGGCATCATTTCCTTGAGAAATAAACTTAGTATAATTGTTTTCTTCAATAGCACTTATCAGATTTAGAAAAGTTCTTTGTACAGATTGTTCTGGTTGGTTAGCTTGAGCTTGTTTTATTTGCACGTCTACAGCTTGCACACTTCTTGCTAAAGCTAAAGTCAAAGGTGAGATGGTAACAAGTACTGCAAGTGCCAATCCTATCCTATTCATTTATTATTCTCTTGAGGATTTCCTTGGTTAATATGTAAATGATAATAACTTAAATTAATAACGCTGTTTTTAAAGTAATTTATTTATATTTAAATTAACATAACTTTGCTTTTAGAGTCAGGCTCAGGAAAGTAAATAACTTATAGCAAAGTTGTTATTGGTTATCGATTTTATTTACGAGTATCGCTCTTAGGTACGCCGGATTTTCTAAACATTATTTGCTGAATTAAACTAGTAGCGATCGCTTCAGGAGGCAAAATTTCAACTGCTGCATTTAGCTGAACTGCTGCTTTGGGCATTCCATATACAACAGAGCTTTTTTCATCCTGAGCAATTGTATGCCATCCCCGCGATCGCAAAAGGCTAAGTCCCTGGGCACCATCTTGCCCCATTCCAGTCAGTAACACGGCGGTTCCTTTAGCATTCCAGTATTGGGCAAGACTTTTGAAAAATACGTCTACCGATGGGCGGTAGGGGTAATCAATGGGTTCTTTTGTGTAGTGTAAGGTTAAGTCAGAATGAAGACTGAGGTGATCGTTCGTGCCTGCAACTAACACGATTCCTTTCTCGAAGCGATCGCCTACCGTTGCTAATTGCACGGTTAAAGCAGTTTGTTGATTCAACCAATCAACCAGCCCGGCAGAAAACTGCATATCCACATGTTGAACGATCGCAATTGCAGCCCCAAAGTTTGCTGGAAGGCGGGAGAGAATGGCTGCTAAGGCTTTAGGACCACCTGTTGAGGAGCCGATCGCCACTAGGGGAGGAAGTAGGGTGGAGTGTGTGGAGAATGAAGTGAGTTTTGCAGTTTGGGGTTTAGGAGTTGAGGTTGGAGATGATTTGCCAATAAGCTTGGCGATCGTCGCAATTTTTGTTAATAATAGTTGGGCAGAATCCGAGCTTTCCTGAGTTCCTAAGATAGGAACATTCACTGCATCGCGGGCACCGTATCCCATCGCCTCAAACACTTTTCCGGCATTCTTGCTGACACTTGCGGTAACAATGATAATGGCACAGGGAGACTGTTTCATAATCTGGCGGGTAGCTTCCACACCGTCCATGACTGGCATGAACAAATCCATCAGAATTAAGTCAGGAGTGTCTCTGGCGCAACGGGCAACCGCTTCTGTACCATCTCGCGCAATCCATGAGATTTCGTGACCTGGAACCGTCAGAAGCACCCGTTTGAGTGCTTCTACTGCCATAGCCGTATCGTTGACGATCGCAATTCTCATTACAAGTCCAGACTTATTATCCGAATCGTGGATATATCCACTGTAGATGTTTCTACAGGAAAATTAGAGCTTTTAACCTACTCTTAATCCTTAGACTTCTTGCAGAAGTGGGGTAAAGGAAAGGGTAAAGGGTAAGGGGTAAAAGGGAAAGGGATAGAATTTCCCCAAACCCAGTAACCTTTACCATGCACCCCAACATCTTGGCATTTGTTACTTTTGCAAGATGTCTCTTAGCTAGCTCTGCTGAAATAGCTATTGTCCAATCAGATCGACGATGGCGTTAACTAATGTGTCGTCGTGGAAGCTGCTTTTGGTGATGTAATAATCAGCCCCAGCTTCCATACCCTGGATGCGATCGTCTTCGCGATCGCGATATGACACAATAATGACCGGCAGCGAATGTAATGTGGGATGCTCTTTAATTTGTTTGACAAGTTCAATGCCATTCATCCGAGGCATATCAATGTCGCTGAGGATCAAATCATAGGAATTGCTGCGAATAGCTGTCCAGGCATCCATGCCATTTACGGCAACATCAACATCGTAGCCCCGATTTTGCAGTAGTTTACGGGTCATTTCGCGCACGGTAATGGAATCATCCACAACTAAAAGGCGTTTGCGGCTAGATACCTTTTTTGCTTTGTTAACATCAACGGGTCTTAATTGACCACTATTAAGCATATTGTCAATCGATCGCACTAAATCGGAAACATCCACAATTAACACAGGTGAACCATCGTCCATTAGGGCAGAGGCACTAATATCTCGAACTTTACCCAAACGCGGGTCAAGAGGGCGCACCACCAAATCCCGTTCGCCCAAAAACTGGTCTACCAATAAACCGTAAGCGTTGGATTGGTCACTGATGACAACGACACAGAGTGCATCGGTAGCGGATGGAGTTTCTGGCAAGTCTAGAATGTGGGAAGCAGCAATTAAGCCAATATTTCGACCATCCTTAGTGAAATATTGGCGACCTTCCACAACATAGATATCAGATTTGTTGAGTTTGACGATCTGATCTACCCGTGCTAGAGGAAAGGCGTATGGTTCAGCAGAAATCTCGACAATCAGCGTCCTGACAACCGAAAGCGTGAGGGGAAGCTGAAAGTAGAAACTGGTGCCCTTTCGGAATTGAGATGTGGCCCGGATCGTCCCTCCAACCTCTTGCACCATGCTCTTAACAATATCTAATCCCACACCCCGCCCGGAAATTTCAGTTACTTGCTTAGTGGTAGAAAATCCCGGTAGAAACAGAAATTCAATGATTTCAGCCTCTGTGAGTTGAGCAGCCGTTTCGGGTGAAGCTAAATTGCACTCAACAATATGTTGACGGATGAAATCGGGATCAATCCCTCTACCATCATCAGAAACACTAATGGCCAACATACCGCCGCGATGAAAGGCTTCCAGGCGAACAGTACCCTCGATCGGTTTACCTGCTAATTCTCGCTCATCTAGCGGTTCAATTCCATGATCGATCGCATTGCGAATCATGTGAGTCAGGGGTGCTTCCAGTTTTTTGAGAATATCGCGATCGACCGGGGTTGACTGACCGACAATCTCTAACTTGACTTGCTTATTCAAGCGTCGGCAGAGGTCACGAAGCATTCGCGGAAAACCTTGTACCCCATCAGCAAAGGGACGCATGTGAGAAGCAATCACTTCCCGGTAGAGGCGATCGCTTAAATTCGTCGTGCGACGGGCATAAAGTTCCAATTCCCCCAGGCGATCGCCCAGAATTTCTCGGCATTCTTGGGCTTTACGTCGAGCAGTATCTAAAACTTGCAGACTCTCAGAACTAGTTGGAGTGTTCGCTAAGGTAGTATGAATGGTTTCTAGCAGTCGAGAAAGTTCTGATTGACGAGACTTGAGCGCTGTAAAGGAATCAGCAAAAGGTTGCAGCCAATTTGCCTCAACCAGTGATTCACCCGCCAACCCCATAATCCGGTTCAAATTCTCGGCGGTGACGCGCACTACTCGGTCAGTTGGCGTTGCAATTGCTTCAAAGGTTACATTCTCTTGGCGAACACTTTGACTTAGTGCCGAGTTGCGATCCACCGTCACTAAAGATGATAATCGACGCTCACTAAAATCTGAAGGCAGCAAAGCAGCGATCGCTAAACAGGAACTCTCAAATTCTCCCACTTTCTCGGCTAGCCAGGCAACTAACTCTCCTCCAGCGACCTGACTGAGTGCCTGCAATAAGTCAACGCTTTGCAGTAACACATCAATCTGGTCTGAACCTAATGTAATAATTTGGTTTTGTGCTGCTACAAAACAATCTTCCATCCAGTGTGCCAGGTTAATGATGACATCAAGAGAAATAATTCGAGCGGCACCTTTAATCGAATGTGCTGCCCGCATTAGCGCTTCTAATGCCTCATCAGATTGGGATTTGGCTTCCAGAATTAGTAGACTCTGGCTCAGGATAGCAACCTGCGTCTCAACTTCCTGGCGAAATAGCTCCAGCATGGAATCATCGCTCATGGTCACGTCGCTTCGCTCCGAATTAAAAATTAAAAATTAAAAATACCTATAAATAAATTTAGGGGCTTGTATATGAGTCTTTTCCGTCAAAAAACCTTGTGATTCAGAGTGTAGAACAATAGTTCGGAGTTCAAAAAATTCAGCTTTTTGTCTTGCCAGGTAACGATCCCTTTGGTGTAGGCTTCCGATGCTTTGGAAATGACAACCGGAGCATCTTTGAACTCGTTGATGTGAAAGCGGTAAGTTCCATGAACCTCATCCACCGGAAAAACCCACTTGTTTTCATTTCTGCCTGCAACAATCATGCGTTGCGGATTAATCGTATTAGAGAAATCTGTTGATTCTACAACAGGCTCTAGACCGAGTAAGTCTCTGAGAGAAATACAGAGCAGCGTTTCACCGCGAATGTTGATCAACCCCAAAAATACAGAATTACTGCGGTGAGGGACGGTATGAATGGCGTAAGGGGGCGTTACCTCTTGGAGGATGTTGACAGGCAATGCTAACCGTTCGTTACCGAGACGAAAAATGATTACAGAAAGGGTATCTGTGGCGCGAACTAACGTCCCTTCGCCAACTCCGACCTGCTGGGTTGATGCTTCAGATAAGATATCCGTCCATTCTTGGAGATACTCAGGTGGAGCGTTTCTCTCTAACAAGCTGCGTCCGGCGGCGGAGTAAACTTTGCAGTTGCGGCAGTGAATAACGGTCTTCAGTTCGCCACAAGTGCGATCGCCCATCACCCCAATCTGATTCCAGCAATCATTCAGTGTTGGATGGTCAAATTCCGAGTCATCTCCCACACCTACCGTATTTAAATAACTTTCCATTAGGCAATTTCTCAATTTTAAAGTAGATAGACATAATCAAACGTCAAATAAAAACCAATGCAATCAGCCGACTGAACAGCTTTTCCACCTACTCCCTGCCTCACTTCGACTACGCTCAGTGACCACCTGCCCCCTGCCGACGCTCGCGGACTCGCTACCGCTTCGCTATCCTACCTCCTGCCTCCTGCCCCCTACCTTCTGCCTCCTGCCTCCTACCCCCTACCTCAAATTTCTATGCCATCACTTTGAATCGAGCAATCTCTCTTTTTAAGCTATGAGTAGCTTCATCAAGCTGTTCTAAGGCATGATTGGTTTCTCGCAGCGAGCCTGCTGTCTGCTGAGATGCTTGACTCAGATGTTCCATCGCTTCGCTAATTTGCTGCGCTCCCTGAGATTGTTCATCTACGCTCTGACTCACCTGCTCAAAGCGTGGGGTCAATCCCTGCACCTGCTGAATAACTTGGGCAATTTGTTCGCTAATTCTGTCTACATCTTCGACGCTGTGAACTACAGACTTTGTAAACTTATCCATCTCTGTTACGCCGATAGAAACTGCTGATTGCATCTCCTTAATCATTTGCTCAATTTCTAAAGTTGCAACAGCAGTCTGATCGGCTAATCGGCGAATTTCCCGCGCCACAACTGCAAAGCCTGCACCGTATTCTCCGGCTCTTTCGGCTTCTAATGCTGCATTGAGCGAAAGTAAATTGGTTTGGTCTGCCACAACTGTAATGGTTGTAACCACTCGGCTGATATTGTTGGCTCGTACATGCATGACTTCCAACTTGGAGGAAATAACCTGAGTAGCTGCTAACAACTGATGCATTACAGAATCAATGTGGTTGAGATTGTCTTTACTGTTGCCTGCTGCCACTGTCGTCTGTTCAGCCATTGCTGCAACATATTCCATTGTTTTTACCAATTCCCTTGATGTTGCTGCAATTTGATGAGCCGTTGCAGTTACTTCATTGGTAGAAGCAACTTGTTCTGTAACCGTTGCTTCCAGATTTCTTCCAGATGCTGTAATTTGGTCGGCTGAATTGGTAATTTGATTACCTGACTGTTGAATGCGATTGACTAGGGCATTCAGGTCTTTATTCATGGTGTAAAAAGCATTCTGCAATTGACCGACTTCATCTTGCTGATCGGCGAGTGAAATTTCGCTCGTTAAGTCCCCGGCAGAAATCTTTTGGGCAATGTCAACTACCCCGGCAATCTTGGCTCCCAGAGGTCTAGCGATCGTGTTGCTAAAGAAAATTCCAAATAAGATGGCAGTTCCCGGGCCAATCAGGATTGCTACAAATGCCCAAAATCCCACTTGGGAAACGTCTTTTGCCGATACGTGTTCTGTTTCGGCTGCCAAATCCTCATTCATTTTCAACACCTCTAAAAACGCAACGGTTGCGGCTGTAAAGGGTTGACGGTTGGCCTCAACTTGTTTCTCTAGCTCCTTGTGGGCTGCGATCGCCAGATTAGCATTCCCCGCTGTATTTTCAAATAGATTGAAAACTCCTAAGCTCTCGAAGCGGAGATTACGTCTCAAAAACTCTTCATGGGCATCCTTCCACGCATCCCATTTATTCAAAAAGTCTTTGTATGCCTGCTTTTCAGCGTTCAATTTAGGAGTTGCTTCATACTGTTGAAACCCCTCCTGAATTTGCTTCCAGGCGTTATCCATGCGATCGATTTCTGTTTGCCGCCCATCTTTACTTAGATTGACATCCAGCAAACCCCGTTCTGACGATTCAATTTGGGTTTGTCCGGCGTTGATTTTCCACAAGCCGGAGATGCTGGGCACGCTATTGTTGGCTAGGGTGTCGATGTGTTTACTCAAGCGAGAACTGCCACTCAGACCCACCAACGCCACAATCAGCACCAAAATACCCATGAAGATGAACGCAAAGATGAGGCGTGCCTGCATGGATTGATTTTTGAACATATCAGGTTTCCTCTTCTAAGCTTCTGTTCTAAGACTGGACTGCAAGCGCTGGATTCGTTGTTGAATAATTTTTGCCCCTACTGTATCACCTTGATGTTCCTTCAACAAAGCGAGATGAACTAACGCTTGATATGAGGTTGGCTCTAGGTAGATAGCGCGTTGAAAACATTGCTCTGCTTGGTGATTCTGCTGGTCAGCCTGATACAGCGCTCCCAAAATAAGATAAGCAGCTGCACTGGTTGGATGATGAATTAGGTATGACTTACAAAGCGTGATTGCTTCTGGCGATCGCCCTTCATCCGCTAGCTTTTTCACCGTTTGTAAATCAACAGATGGCGTTGATTCAGAGCTTGAACGGTTTGAACTTGCAGATATATTAGATTCTTTGATTTGCTGAGTATCGATCGCAGAGTAATTTTTCACTCCTAAAGATTGCTTGACAGGGTTTTGAAGAGTTGCTGATTGAAATTGAGTAATATTGAGTAATTCCAATTTTGGAAGCGGTGGTTCTGACTTGCGATAAGCAAATGTGAAAGGCTTACGGGTAGAGGTATACTGGTCTGCGACAATTTTTGCAGTTTCAGACGCTCCCACAAACAGTAACCCTCCTGGTCTAAGTAGGCGATCGATCGCTGCTAACACCTGTGAGCAAGCTTCTGATTGCAGGTATATCAACAAGTTGCGGCAAAAGATGATGTCGTATTGCTTTTGAGTCAGCGCCAGAGAAGTCATAACATTCCCCTGCTGAAAATTGACTAACTCACGAACAGATTGGCATAGTTCGTAACCTTCGGCCGTTTGCTGAAAGTAACGCTCTCGCTCTGTCCAAGCGTCGCCGCGAAAGGAGTTTTTGGTGTAGACTCCGCGCTTTGCCTTTGCTAGGGATCGATGACTAATGTCGATCGCATCGATCGCAAACTGTTTTGGATGCAGACCAGCTTCTAGTAGAGCGATCGCCATTGAGTAAGGTTCTTCGCCAGTAGAGCATGGAACACTCAGCAGTTGCAGTATATTGCGGTTTGGCAAAAGCCGCCATTGGTCAGTGACGTAGGTTTTTAGGTAGTCAAACGGCTTACCATCTCGGAAAAACCAGGTCTCTGGCACGATAAGTAGTTCAATCAGCTCCTCTAATTCTAAAGTGGAGGTTTGTAACCGCACCCAATAGCTCTCCATGTCAGGCAATTTACAGCCGAGGCGACGATTCTCGACAGCTCTGGCAATCCGGTTGGAGCCAAGTGTATCGGGATCTAAGCCTATGGCTTGGTTTAGCAATGTTGCGATCGCAGATAATACCATCTGTCAGCCTATGCAGTTTTAAACCGAGCAATTTCTAATCGCAATCCATTTGCTGCCCCATCAAGTTGCCCGACAGCACTATTCGTCTCCCGTAAAGCTTCCACTGTCTGCTGAGATGCTTGACTTAGTTGCCCCATCGCTTCACTAATCTGTTGCGCTCCCTGAGATTGCTCTTCAACGCTTTGACTTACCTGCTCAAAGCGTGGGGTCAATCCTTGCACCTGATGAATGACCTGAGCAATCTGATCGCTAATCTTACTGACATCCGCAACGCTATCAACAACAGATTTATTAAACTTATCCATTTCCATCACTCCGGTAGAAACGGCTGATTGCATCTCCTTAATCATCTGGGCAATTTCCAGAGTGGCGACGGCGGTTTGGTCAGCCAATCGGCGGATCTCCCGTGCTACAACTGCAAAGCCTGCTCCGTATTCTCCAGCCTTTTCTGCCTCGATCGCAGCATTTAGCGACAGCAGGTTAGTCTGGTCGGCAACCTTATTAATGGTTGTCACAACACTATTAATATTGTTTGCCTTTTCATTCATCACCCCAAGCTTGGTAGCAATGGAGGTGGTTGCATCCGAGAGATGACGCATCACCGTTTCCATGCGATTTAAGTCATTTTGACTTGCACCGGCAGAGGTTGCTGTAGACTGTGCCATCAGCGCCACCTGATCCATCACTTTCACCAGCCCTTTTGAGGTGGCGGCAATCTGCTGCGAGGTTGCACTCACTTCATTGGTTGAAGCAAGTTGTTCTGCAACGGTGGCTTCCAATTCTTTACCAGCTGCCGCAATCTGAGTCGCGGAGGTACTAATTTGCACTCCAGACTGTTGCATCTGGAAAATCAGCGAATTCAGATTTTTGGACATATAGTGAAAGGCAGTCAGCAATTGGCCAATTTCGCTGCCATCATTGCTTGGCTCAATTGTTTGCTGTAAATCTCCATCAGCAATCTGTTCTGCTGCTTGCACCACCTTTGGCAACTGTCGGCGAATGGGCAAAGCAACCCACAAGGCGACCGCCACGGTTGTCAGCAGCGTCAACAGCGTTCCTAGAATAATTATCAGAGTCGCCAAATTCTTAGCTTGGTCGCCCTGTTGCAGATTTTCATTGAGTCGATTCTCAAGAATTTTCAGGGTACGAGTGCGGGCTACTTCCAGTTTGGCGACTCGGGGGATTAAAATTTCCTGCTTTGCCTCATCCAGCTTATTGGCATCGACTAGGGGATAAACACCTGCCGCAACGCGATCGTAGTCATTACCAATCTCGATCATTTCGTTGATGGCTTCTTGAGCTTGGGGATCGACAGTGTTTGCCAAGTCCTGCTTATTTTGAAGCATTGATTCTTTGGCTTTATCATAAGTCCCGCGATAGTACTGGTCTTTAGGATAAAGAGCATATCCGCGGATACTAGCAATAATCCGAGAGACATCATAAGCAAACTCATCTGTATCCCTGATGTTCTCAGCGATTTGCTTCGAGTGTTCCTGCAATTTGATTAAATGAGCAGTGCTTGAATACAGGATGGCTCCCAGTACGATCAAAAAAAGAATAGGAATCGAAAAGCCCAGTATTAAACGGTTGATAATTTTGTTCAATATATTCTCCACTAATAAATTATTTTGGTTATACTTCTTCACCCATCAGCAAATAAGTATGTCGCTCATCGCTGAATAGTCTCTCCAATTGCACACATTGAATAATCCGCTGTTCATCGACAATCGTACCGCTTAAATAAGGCGCTTCCTCAGCCCGAATGCTCGAATCCCGAATCTTTGAATCTGATATAGTTAGTGTTTCTGTCACTCGCTCTGCCATCAGCCCTAAATATTGCAGCGATTCGTTTTGGTGGGGATGTTTGACGATAATGATCCGGGTACTGAGGTGCGATCGACTGGGTGTCCCTTGAATCAAATGACATAGATCGATCGCGGGCAAAATCGTTCCTCGGTAGTTAAATAAACCAGGTACGTATTCCGGTACATGGTGTACTTTTCTGAGACTAACTCGCGGAATAATCTCAACGATGTGAGAACTCTCGATCGCGTAGAGGTCTTTCCCAGCGTAGAAGAGTAAAATTAGCACTTTTAATGATAAGTTCTCATTGAATAGGACAAACACAAAGAAGAGGCAGCGCTTTGCACTACATCTTCTTCTGAGTTTTAATTTAAGAGCTTTGAGCGCTTGCTCTGGCCAATAAAACACCGATTTGGATACCAATCATTCCAGCGATCGCACTGCCAACAAAATAAATTAACAGCGTTGTAATATCGCCCTTATCTAAGAAACCTTTTGATTCCAAACCATAGGTTGAAAAAGTGGTATATGCACCACAGAAGCCTGTTGTCGTCATTAGACGAAGTTCCGGCGAGATGATGCGAAGATTCTCGGTTGCTAGAGTCAAAATATAAGCAATTATTAAACAGCCAGTCACGTTAATAGTGAATGTGCCGTAAAAGCCAAAATCTTTGCCAAAAATAGCTTTTGCCAATTCGGTTCCATAAAAACGACTTAATGCTCCAAAAATTGCCCCGATCGCCACAGCTAGGGGATAACGTCCTGTTAAAAGATTCATTTTTTTTACCTAAAAACGTGTATGGTTTTTCGTAAAGACCTTTTTCAAAGTTGCTTTCAGGTATATCCCAACCTTATTTTATGAATTGAGGAAATTACTTCACGAAAAGCTTGGCGATCGCTGCTCCTAAAATCACCGCTCCCAAACCGAGAATTGCACTCCCTGCCCAATAAAAGACCGTCGCAGTCTTTTGTTTGCTACGCCATAGGGTTAGAGTATCAAAGCCATAGGTTGAAAATGTGGTGTAAGAACCTAAAAATCCAGTTCTAATCAGTAAATCCAATTCCTTGGGATAGCCTGTAATTCCTTTAGAAATCGTGAAAAAGAAACCCATCGCTAAACATCCAGTCAAATTAATGGCAAATGTTGCGTAGGGAAATTTTGCCCCCAATTTAGCTTTTGTCCATTCTGTGATGTAAAACCGAGACAGCGCACCAGGAACTGCACCTGTCGCAATTGAGAGAATATTAGTTAGGTCTGACACTAGTTTTGTATCTCTCTGCGATCAATTTTTGAGTTGTCTTGCATATACTCTTTGAAAAGTCTCAGTTAAAAAATCATTGGAATAAATTATACAAGCCTGGATTTCAGATTTACAATAAATATATGTAATGATCGCCAGGCAAGCTAAGACATAAAACACAGAAAGTAAGTAAGTGGGCGTAAGGATTTGTAGTTGCAATCGAGTATGAGGTAGGAAGCAGGAAGCCCAATGGAAGAGGGTTTTTGTGTAGTGCATCTTTCTTTACGTAGTTTAGTTTAATTATGCTGACTTACTGAGAAGCGATCGCTATATTTGCAGAGATGGTGTGTTGATTAGCCCACAATCGCCGCATGAGCAATGACAACTATATTCAGAACAACAAATGAGCCAGAAAGAATTGGAACAGCAATGCGGCGCATTAAATACCGTGAGGACTGCTCCTTCTCTGATTCACTGAGAAATCGAGTGTAGACCAGCAGAATGGCTGTTATGAAGATGTAAATGATGGCGATGATGTGGATAAAATCAATCAGGGTGACAGAATTGCTACTACCCAAATCTGATGTCGCTGTTTGCATATTCACTAGAACTGCAAACAAAGTACCTACAAAGATGCCCATGCGATCGCCAAAATCTTCATCGAGCAGCAATGCCAATATTGAGAGTGCAACAGCCGCATAAACTCCTATAGAAAGCTTAAAGAAGCTAACTTTGCTCTTGCGGTTGATGGTAATTGAGACCACTAAGCGCGATCGGTAACTGGGTTGTCCCTTTATCCCTGGGCTACCAAAGTGTGTTTTATAAGGAAAATTCACTTGAAAAATTTTAAAGTTTGTAATTTCCCAATCTTCCAAATCTATATCCTGCTGATAGTCTGAACTAGCAAAATCTGGGACATGAACGAAACTGGAAGCATCTAATTTCGCTTCCTCAAGGGGAATTTCCAGTTTATGGCGATCGAATGGATAATTTTTGGTGTCCCAGTTGTGATAAAAAGTTGCCTTAATCTCCTGTTCGGACACGAACACGTATTTACTTGCCTTAAATGTATCCGACAGATTTTCGCTTCGAGAAAAACTGTTGTAATTCGTGCTAACTTCTTTGCTGTTAATCACCTTCAGGCTTTCTAAGGGTTTTGGAGTTTCAAAAGGACAAAGGCTCCAGACCCAGAAGTTTGCAGAAAACGACTTCTCTGCTGGATTAAAATCTCGCAAGGATGTTAAGTAAACTCCAATTTGACAAGTTTTCGGAGATGTAACAGCCTCTGCCTGACAGGGCAAAGTTTGAAAAAGCCAGCAGCTAAAAGCGGCGAGAAGCAAGCCACCAATTAGATGTACTCTCTTAATAACTGCTCTAATAGCAGGATGATGCAGTTTATAAACATCTTCCCTCACTCATCAACTCCCTGGTTAAGTAACCTCTAAGCAAACGATTATTGCAGAAAGATCGTTAATTACCTATCAACCTGCGATCGCTGCATGAGAGATAACAATCGCGTTGCGAACAATAAACGAAATTGTAAAAGCCCGAAACAAAAGCCGACGATCTAGCCACATTGCCTGCTTTGCTTGCCCTGCTTCTGTTGTTAATCGTGAAGAGACAGTTGCAAGAGCTGCGGCAAAGATGTAAACGATCGCGACAATGTGAATTTGATCGACCAGTGTCAGGCTCTCCGTGCGTCCTAAAACCGATTCTGGTGCCCGCATATTAACCAATGCTGAAAATAAACAACCCACCAGTAAACTCGTCCGGGCGCTAACTAAACTTGGTTGTCCAGTCTCGTAGAAGAAAGACAGCATCGCCACGGCGAAAGCGACGTACACCCCAGTAGTCAGCTTAAAGAAGCTCATATATTTGACTCGCTGGATTGGGATCGAAACTATCAAGCGAGAATAGACCCCTTTTTGATCGACCAGTTCTGGGTCGCCAAAAGTTGTTTGGTAGGCAACCTTCTCTTCTTCAAGGGTAAAGTTTGTAATCTTCCATCCTCCTAGTTTCATATCACGCTGATAACCGGAGTTCTTAAAATCAGGTGTATAAACAAACCCGGAGGCATCTTGAATGGCTTCTTCTAAAGAAATTTTTAGAGTGTGGCGATCGAACGGATAGTTCTGAACATCCCAGTTCTGATTCAAAACGGCGCTAATGTCTCGTTGAGACCAATAAACCTCTCCCTTTGTGAAAAAGGAACCAGAACGATTTTTTTATCAAGCGTACTGTCAGAAATTCCCTCAGACTCTAAAGAATCAATAATCTCCATACTCTCTAGAGGCTTCAAGGCTTTGTCAGGGCAAACACTCCATACCCGAAAATCAACCCTAAATGATTTGTCCGCAAACTTAAAGTTTCGTAAAGACGTAATGTAAATCCCTACTCGGCAGGTCTGGGGAGATTTAACGGGTTCTGCCAAAACAGATGGAACTTCTGTAAACGACCATGCACCTATGACCAGGATCGAGACAGCAACAAATTTACAAGCCCTTGAGTACAAAATCATGACCCTGCTGGAGAGTAAGCTGTAATATACAGTAGCAGTTTAAAGCCTGTAATCAATGTGTTTAGTGATATGCGCTGTCATAGATAAAACTAGACGACTCAGTATTAGCCTACGATGATAGCATGAGCGATCGCAATTACATTAAACACGATAAAAGAGAGGGTAAATAGCCTAAAAAAAACGCGGCGATCGAGCCAAATTGCTTGCTTTTTTTTACCGCTTTCAGAAGTTAGTCGAGAGTAAACTGACACAACACCAGTACCAAAAACATAGAGAATGGTGGCAATATGAATCTGATCTACTAGGGTTAAATCTTCAGTGCGACCTAAAACAGATTCCTGTACCCGCATATTCAGTAAGGTTGCAAACAATGCACCGATATAGATTGCCCTTCTAGGGCTTGCTAGACTCGTCTGATCGGAGTCATAGAAGAAAGATAGCATAGCGACTGCAAAGGCAATGTAAACACCAATGGTCAGCTTTAAAAAACTGAAAAATTTAACCCGTTTAATGCCAATTGAAATTACCAGCCGCGAGTAGCTGTCCTGCGGTGAAACCAAATCTGGGTCGCCAAAGGTAGTTTCATAAGGAACCTTTTGTTCTACAATTTTGAAACTAGTAATTTGCCAACTGTCCAAATCCATATTTCGCTGGTATCCGGAGTTGTCAAAGTCAGGCGTGTAAACAAACTGCGAAGAATTTTTGGTTGTTTCCTCAAGTGCGATCGTTAAGGTGTGCCGATCAAAGGGAAAATTACTAACATTCCAACTCTGATACAAAGTTGCTCGGATCTTACGCCCTGACCAATAAACATTTTCTTTCGGATAAAACCATTTCGGTAGATCCTTTCGCTGTAAAGTACTGTCATAAGCTGCTTTGAAATACTTGTAGTCTTCAACATTTAGAAACTTCATACTTTTTAGAGGCTGTAAATCCTTAAAGGGACAGACACTCCACAAATAGAAATCTGTACTAAATTTTTTTTCCGCTAAATTCAAGTCACGCAGAGATGCAACATAAACCCCAGTCCTACAGGTTTGAGGGGATAGAACCGTTTCTGCGGAAACCTCAGATACTTCAACAAATAACCAGACAATTATAATCAAGGTCAGACTAATAAATACTCTACAACTTTTTAGAAGAATAGACAAAAATTTTACAAGCATAAAGTGATTTGAGATAGGCTTTAGCAACATACAAATTTAACTCATAAGTGATTTTGGAAAACCTTTTATAAGGATGTAATTCAACATTGAGTACCATAATTGGAATTAAATTTAACACCTTGTCTAGTAAAAAGTGATTTGGAAAATAAATAAGTATACAAATGGGAAATACTACTCTATTATCTTCCACCCTATAGCCTACTTTTAGAAATAGCGATTGCTTTCGTAATCTGGCAACAAATGTATGACCATGTTCGCCAACAAATCACTTATATGAATTTTAGATTCAGATGAACAGCTTTTGGAAAGTTTAGTTTACTAACATAAGTAAGCAGTTTTTTATTATAAATGCCAAGCGCAATATTTTTTACCCACCCAACAGATATTTCACCTCTGCTAACCAAATTACAAATCACCCCATTCCAGAACACCTTGAAAGGGCTAGTTTTGGAGTTAACATTAACCTATTGGTGCAGTTACAAAAAGTAGATATGACATGAGTAGTAAAACATCCAAGGTCGGTGTAATTGGTGCAGGGAACGTGGGTGCAGATGTAGCAAATGCTTTAGTGCTACTCCGTAAATGTGTAACAGTCGTTCTTTTTGACCGAACCTTATCAAAAGCTGAGGGACAAGCATGGGATATTGAAGACAGCATTCCTCTACTTGAAGAGATGGAGATTATAGCATCAAACAAGTATGAGGATTTAGCTGATTCTGATGTGATTGTCGTGACTGTTGGGGTGCAACAGAAACTTGGACAGACCCGATTAGATAATAAAAAGACATATCATAAGAATCTTAAATCGATGCGCTATTTAATCAGATAGTCTCAAGTTAGATATTTGGGTAGTCCTATCGATAGGTTGGAGCGGTTTTGTTATCCTAATGTTGGTTCTTATAGGTAATTGCAAAATCACTATATGCTATATAGTGTCAATCAAAGCCTTACAAATACATATTAAATCTGTCAAGCCTGGAAATGAAATCTTATTCTATCTGAAATTTTAAAGGTTATTCCAACTTCATCAGTTAATCTGAAGGTGGATATAGGGTTAGTCCTATAGATAGATTAAATAGTGTTAATTCCTAGTTGAGAATATTTCAGCAAGAAAAAAGCCCCTACGGTGTACTTATAGGGGCTAAAAATTAAATGAGATGTTGTAGTTTGAATAAATTTTAAATGAAGTACCGAACCAATCTGTTATCCCCAAGATAGATGTTTGATTATTTTTATAGATAGATTGAAGCAGTTTTAACAATAAGTAAACTTAAACATTTAAGGTAAATGATTAGCATTTTCTAATAAAATATGTAAAATATTTAATTAAAATCATTCGTTTCTAGTTTTAAATAGTAATAAAAATTTTCACATCCCTATATAACTTCCAAAATTATTACCTTCATTATTGATGTTAGTTTAGACATGCCTTCTAAAATTCTTAGTGAGCCGATGATAATAATCTTTATCTCATAGCGGTCATATTTGCTTAGTTCAAAATGATATTGCTCTTTATCTAATTTTATCTTTGTGTAATGTCTTATCTGAAGTGGTAAGCATCACCACACCAAGAAGGGTAAATTGGACGTTAAATTTTAGAAATGATGGAATTAGAACTGCTGACAGTGAGCAAAATAAACTTATAACCAAAACTGTCGATAGTCTTCGACATACTGCCGTATAGTTAGAGGTGAACGATTGAGCAATTGCTCAGTATCAGATGTAATGTTGCCTGCCAATCCTAACCGAGCCGTAGTGTAGATTACTAGCATTACTAAAATAAAGTCTATTGGCAACCCCGATAAGCGCATTTGTCGAATAAACTTTAGCAGAGAAGGATTATAGCGTATCGGTTTACCTAAAATCGATGTGAAAATGTTTGCTACTTCGTAATAGGTTAAGGCTTCTGCACCCGTAAGTGAATATGCTCTTCCCTGATGCTCATCTTCAAGTAAAGTACGAACTGCAACGGCAGCAATATCTCGTACATCAATGAAACTTGTTTTCCCATTACCAGCTGGAAGAAGCAATTCACCACGAACTTTGATATCTTCTCTGTGTGTGGTATTAAGATTTTGCATAAAAAAGCTGCACCGTAAAAAGGTGGCTTTAATACCCAATTGGTTTATATAACGTTCAATTTGAGAGTGTGGCACAAAAGGGTTACGTTCGGCTCCCAGTATTGAAAGAAATACGATATGCTCAACGCCTGCAAGTTTTGCAGCATTTAAGGCTGGGGCAATTTGTTTACGAATATTAGCAAGGGCAGGCGGACGCACTAAAAAAAGTTTATTGACTTGAAAAAAAGCATAATCAAAGGTGTCAGGATTGGTAAAGTCGAAGGGGATGGTTTGGATATTGCTGCCTAAGAGGTGTTGAGCGCTGTTTGGATTTCTAACTGCGGCGCAGACATTACAATCGTGGGATTGCAGTAAGCGAAGAACTTCTTGACCGACGTTTCCAGTTGCACCTGTCACTAAAATTTTCAGCATAATCAGCTATTACTGTTACTCATTAATAACACCGTTATAATTAATAATTTTTAATATGATAATATCAATTAAGACAGCAAGACCTAAAGCTATGCAAAAATAATTAATGCCTTGAAATAATTATAGCCAAGCCCAAATAAACAAGGATCCATTTGCCAGTACATCTAAAACTGGATTGATTTTTCAACTTGTAAGAATTAGAGTAACGCAAGTAAACTGGTTACTACAGGCTTCCAAAGAATACAGTATTCAATAGAAAGTCCCTGCTAATAATATTGTAAAGGGTGGAGAGTCAGGAATGCAAACAGCAGCCCTGACTTCCGTGTTTTATTCACACTTAAGAAAGAAGCTACAAATCATTTTTTATTAGATAATAATTTTATTGGCTTTACTTAGAGAAATTGATAAAAGTGTGAAAATGGCAAATTTAACTGACTTTAAATTGTTTGCTCCTCGCAACAAAGGAGCAGCTTTAATTGGGTCTTTTTCGGATTGGAAAGAAATTCCAATGTCTAAAAGTGAAGATGGTTATTTTCGCACTAAAATCAAACTGGAAGACGGCGTTTATCAATATAAATTTCGCATTCAAACTAAAAGTCCAAATTTTGCACCTGATGAATGGATCGATGTCATTGATCCTAAAGCAACAGAAGTTAATGAAACAGAAAAATATGGCATAGTTCGTATTCAAGATGGGCAACGCATTGTTGATAGTTACTTTTGGCAACACGATGAAATGCCGTTGCCTGATAACCGGGAATTAGTCATATATGAAATGCACGTTGCTGATTTTACTGGTGATGAAGTTGATTCTAACGAGCGAGGCAAATATCTAGGGATAATTGCTAAGTTAGATTATCTTTGCGAACTGGGAATTAATGCAATTGAATTAATGCCAGTTAATGAGTACCCTGGTGATTATAGCTGGGGCTATAAAGTTCGCCACTTCTTTGCTACAGAATCTAGTTACGGTTCAACAGAAGATTTAAAGCGATTGATTGACGAGTGTCATGGTAGAGGTATTCGCGTCTTTATGGATGGAATTTATAACCACACAGATGAAGAATGCCCATTAATACTAATTGACCGCAATTACTGGTACTACGAACATAAACATTATCCTGAAGACCCAGCTAATTACTGGGGGCCAGAGTTTAACTATGATTTTTACGACAAAAACTTAAATATTCAACCTGCATGGGAATACATCGGCGATGTGGTAAGGTTTTGGATTCAGGAATATCACATTGATGGAATTCGCTTTGATGCAGTACGGCAATTGGCTAACTTTGAATTTCTCAACTGGCTGACTAAGCAAGCGAAAAACCATGCTGCACCCAAGCAGTTTTACAACATTGCTGAACACATTCCCGATACAAACACTGTAGTCAAGCCAGATGGGCCATTAGATGCTTGTTGGCATGAGAGCTTTCGCTACTTTTTAGTTCCATATATTTGTGGAAAATCATTTGAATTAGAACAACTCAAGCAAATTTTAGACCCCAAACAGCAGGGTTATGCGATCGCTACCAATGTGATAAATTATTTGGCAACCCACGATCGCGAACGTCTATTACGAGAATTAGGCAATTGCGGCATCTTTGACGCAGCCGCATTTGAACGAGCCAAGTTAGCAGCTGTTTTGTTAATGACAGCGATGGGTATACCGATGCTGTGGATGGCAGAAGAGTTTGGCGAATACCAGCAAAAAAGTGAAGATGTGACTAAGCCGCAGAAAATTACTTGGTCTTTGTTGTTAGACGACCAAAATTATGATTTATTTGAGTATTATCAAAAGCTGATTACTCTACGCCAGCAAACTCCAGCTTTGCAAAGTGACAATATTAAGTTTTTCTACGAAAATGCAGATGATAAAGTGTTGGCTTACAGCCGTTGGGATGAGCAAAATTCTCATGTCGTCGTTGTGGTAAATTTTTCCGATCGGAGTCTAAATCAATATAAAATTTCCGACTTCCCAACTACTGAAGATTGGCGAGATTGGGTTGGTAATCGGGAAGTGAAATCTGGAGAAGATGGTTTAGTCACTGACTTGCCAAGCTATACAGCTAAAATATTTGTTTTGCAAACATGAGGAACCATAAGTGGCAATACTGCTAAAGTCTCCTTTATGGTATTTATCGCCAGCTTGAATATAGAAGTCGTCTGCTTTCATTGCGGTTGCTGTATCGCTCTTTGACTAAATAGCTTTAGTCTCATCATTAATGCCTGGCTTACCAACAAAACAGCAATATATGTTACTGAAATATTAAGACCTAATTGGGAACAAGGTCTAAGCGCTTGTTTTTCATAAAGTTGAATGCTGAGTCTATTAATACTCTGCTTTAATAGTTAATAATATTTTAAACTAGGTATTACCTACTTTTTATGTTTATATAACTATAATACACATAACTTAAGTATTTATACATATAATGAAAAATTCATTTACCAAAACAGCAGGATTGCTTCGTCAAAATTTGCAAAAGTATTTGCGATCGCTTAACAATTGGTTTTTCGATACACCAGAAAGGGCACTCTTAGAAGCTCAACAAGCCGCTCAGAGAATTAAAAACATCGAAATAGAACATTTTGAAGGTAAAAAAATATCTTCAGAATCAGTAAAATATACTGAAACTGCAATGTCTTATTGGCAAGTCTACCTTGATAAAAACTTAACTATTATCAAGTTCAGGCTGGCAGAATTTCAACTTAGTCGGGGAATTGTCAATATCTCTAATTCTGTTTTATTAGAAAAGCTGAAGGTGATTGATGAAGTTGTAGAGAAATATGCTATCAAAGATGAACTGATTAGTAACAGCGAGTTATTGTCAAATAATGAACCACTAAAAATTAATCAGAGTGAAATCAATAAACAACCAGACTCATCTAATATAAAACGCCTGCCTCCAAATCAAAAAACTAGAGTTTTGCCTGGGTCTATTGGCAGAACTATTAATAGAATCAAAGGAGATTTTTCACCACAAGGAGAAGAAGAATTTGTCAGAAATTACCGGATTTCTAAAAATAGAACCAGGATTGGTCTAAGATTTTTACTCACTTTAATTATTGTGCCACTTTTGACTCAAATTTTATCTAAACAATTCTTAGTAATTCCTATACTAGAAACGACTAGAAGCGAGAAAACATATCAAATTTTCATTAATTCTGATATGGAAAAAGAAGCTCTCCATGAATTCTCTAATTTTCAACAAAATTTGAGATTTGAATCTTTATTAAATCATGCACCAGAACTTTCGTCAGAGGTAATTAGAGAAAAAATAAAGGACAAAGCAATTGAGATAGCTGAAGAATTTCATCTAAAAACTAATAGTTCTGTTAGTAATGTTTTTGCTGATTTGATATCATTAATTTCTTTTAGTATAATTATCGCTTTTAGCAAAAAAGAAATTGTGATTGTAAAGTCTTTTATAGATACTATAGTTTATGGATTGAGCGATAGTGCTAAGGCTTTTATAATTATTCTTTTTACAGATATATTCGTAGGATTCCACTCACCAGATGGGTGGGAGGTTCTTCTAGAAGGATTTGCAGAACATTTAGGTTTGCCAGCCAGTAGAAATGCAATATTTTTATTTATTGCAACATTTCCTGTAATTTTAAACACTATCTTTAAGTACTGGATATTCCGTTATCTGAGTCGCTTATCTCCGTCGGCATTAGCTACATTAAAAGAGATGGACGAGTAATTTATAATTCATAATTATATTATTTTGACGCATTTTTCTGATGATTCGCTAGGCTATGTATATCCTGGTTCTTCTGAAGCGTACTATGGATTTTGAAAGTAAAGCCAATGCCCCAACTTCCACAGACAATATAGAGTTTGCTCAACAAACTACTAGCCGTAAGCCATTGCAATTGCTGCGAGATACCGAGGCTTTACTACGCCGCCCAACTGTAGCAACGCTATCGCCGATTTTACCACCAAAACTGAGCAATAAATTCCAAGCAACCTCATCTTTGGCAGATGACTCCTTTAAGGAATTGGCAGAAATTGACCTAGACACTATTAGTGATTTTGAACTGCGACCTGTACGAATTCGTGTTGGCTTAAGCTTTGTTGGTTTTGGGGCACTGATGATATTAGTGCTACTACTGTACTTAAACACATTGCATCCAGAACTAAGCACTGGTGAGCAGATTCGGCAATACTGGTATCAATATGTTTGGTTTGTTAGTTTGGGTGTTGCAGGGATGTTTATGTTGGGTCGGGAAGCGATGCGTCCTATGCCAAAGCGACGGAAATAATTCTTAAGCAGACAGGAGGCAGTCAATCTTAAGGAAGGTGTGTTATGTAGCGGTGCATTAGGTGCTTAAATTATCTTTTTCGTAACCTAAAATATCGAAGTATGCGCCTAACACACCCTACAGAAATTTTATTTTTGCTTGATAAATAAACTCTAAAATTTATTTGTTAAAAATTATGAATTTTAAATCAACCTTTTAATGAATAAATCATAATGTTCAGTGATTTATACTTAGCAATATGCTTGTATATAAGCAGCAGTTAGAAATTTTTATATATGAATTACGATGCTTTCATTGTTCCACCAGGTTCAAAGATTTCTCTGAAAAAAAATTATGACCCAGCTTATAAAACTGATTTCGATCAAAAAGCTGATGCTGCAAACAAATTGCAGACAGATATTGAGCGATTAGCGAATTACCAAAATATTCTCTATGCTCAAAACACATATTCCTTGCTGATTATTTTTCAGGCAATGGATGCTGCTGGTAAAGATAGCACAATTAAACACGTGACCTCTGGGGTGAATCCGCAAGGTTTTCAGGTGTTTAGTTTCAAGGCCCCCAGTGCGGAAGAATTAGATCATGACTACCTGTGGCGAACAATGAAGGCTTTGCCAGAAAGAGGTCGAATTGGGATATTCAACCGCTCATATTATGAAGAGACGCTAGTTGTTCGCGTTCATCCAGAAATGTTGAGAAAGCAACAACTTCCTTATTTTCCTAATGGAAATAAGATATGGAAGCAACGCTTTGAAGAAATTAATAATTTTGAAAAATATTTAGTAGACAATGGTGTGATTGTTCTGAAGTTCTTTCTTAATGTTTCTAAATCTGAGCAGAAAAAACGCTTTTTAGAACGAATCGAATATCCCGAAAAAAATTGGAAGTTTTCAGATAGCGATGTCAAAGAAAGAGCTTTTTGGGATGATTATATGAATGCTTATGAAGAAGTTTTTAATAAAACTAGTACAAAATCTGCCCCTTGGTATATTATTCCTGCCGATCGCAAATGGTTTACACGTCTGGTAGTCGCCAACATAATCTGCACAAAACTAGAAGAACTCAATCTGCAATACCCGATAGTTAGCGACGAACATAGACAACAACTTTTGGAGGCAAAACGCATTTTAGAGCAAGAAGATGAACAGACAAGCTTAACAGATAAAGGCAAAAAAAAGTAAATTAGTTCAAATATACTGTATAATTTATGTAAAGCAAAGATGAGCAATCGTAAATTTATTAATGCTCTCTGTAACTAATAAGTTTGGTTGGTACTGACAGCCGAAAAATCATGATTCAGATGGCAGAAGATGCCAAGAATAATCCACCCCACTTTACTAATGCTGGCTTTGATATTGTGGCGATCGCAGCGTCAGCAGGTGGTCTGACTGCTCAAATTAAAGTGCTATCGACTCTACCCGCAGAATTTCCAGCCGCGATCGCTATTGTGCAACACATTTCTCCTGAACATCCGTCATTCATGGCAGAAATTCTCAGTCGGCGCACGGATATTACCGTCAAGCAGGCACAGGAAGGAGATGACCTCAGTCCAGGAACGGCTTACATTGCTCCACCCAATCGGCACTTATTGGTTAACGATGACGGCACACTTTCCTTATCACAGTCGAAATTAGTACATTTTTTACGTCCTTCGGCTGACTTATTATTTGAATCGGTTGCAGCCACTTACAAAGAAAGAGCGATCGCCATCGTGTTAACTGGAACGGGTAGCGACGGCGCGATGGGAGTAGAAGCAATCAAAAAAATGGGCGGTACTGTCATTGTCCAAGATTTAAAAACCGCCGAATTTTCCGGGATGCCCTCAGCTGCAATTCAAACAGGCAACGTAGATTTTATTCTCCCCCTAGATGAAATCTCCAGGGTTTTGGTGAGTTTAGTCATGGGAAAATGTAACTAAGCTAAGAATTAGGGGGCAGAGGAAATATATTTTGAAAATTAATAAAGCTTAGAACTCCTTTAATGAGTCTTTGATACTCGTAGACAAGTATAAAAACTTTAATCTTATGCCCCCTATCCCCTACGCCCAACCTTATGACTTCCGCAGACAGAGATCCCAAATTTGAAAATCTACTGATTTATCTCAGACAAAGCCGGGGATTTGATTTTACAGGCTATAAGCGCTCGACTTTGATGCGTCGAGTCTGCAAGCGGATGCAGTCATTGACTATAGAAAACTTTGAAGAGTATTTGGACTATCTAGAAGTTTATCCAGAAGAATTCAATTATCTTTTCAACACTATCTTAATTAACGTCACCGCTTTTTTTCGAGATTCATCAGCTTGGGAATACCTAGCAGAGAAAATACTGCCTAATCTGATTAGTAATAAAAAAACTTCTGACCAAATACGTATCTGGAGTGCTGGCTGTGCTTCTGGAGAAGAAGCTTACACTTTAGCAATGTTGATGGCTGAAATATTGGGAGCAGAGGAATTTCGCCAACGGGTGAAAATCTACGCCACTGATGTAGATGAAGAGGCTCTCAACCAAGCTCGTCAAGCTACGTATTCAGCAAAAGATGTCCAGGCAGTATCAGATGAACTGCGGCAGAAATACTTTGAGATTGTCGGTAATCGCTATGTCTTCCGTCAAGACTTGCGCCGCTCAGTGATTTTTGGTCGTCACGATCTGCTTCAAGATGCGCCCATTTCGCGCTTAGATTTGCTGGTTAGTCGCAATACATTAATGTATTTTAATTCGGAGACTCAAGGGCGAATTCTAGCCCGATTTCATTTTGCACTTAACGATAATGGCTATCTATTTTTAGGGAAAGCAGAGATGCTATTGATGCATTCTAGTCTGTTTACCCCAATAGATTTAAAAAACCGGATATTTAGTAAAGTATCGTCGGTAAGTATACGCGATCGCCTCTTAGTTATGGCAAATACAGTAGATGACGAATCTAGCAGCCGTGTGTCTCGACATTTGCGGCTGCGAGATATGGGTTTCGACACATCACCAATCGCTCAAATAGTCATTGATATCAATGGCACTCTGGTAATGGTGAATGAGCAGGCACGGACTTTGTTTGCCCTTTCTCCCAAAGATTTAGCTCGTCCTTTCCAGGATCTAGAACTTTCCTATCGACCGATTGAATTGCGATCGCTAATTGAACGGGCTTATACTGAACGCCGCCCAATTACCCTAACAAATGTAGAGCGCTATTTGTCTAACACAGAAACTCAATATCTGGATGTGCGAATTACGCCTTTGCAAGAAACAGATACCAGTTTTTTAGGTGTTAGCATCTCCTTTCATAATGTCACTCGTTATATTAAACTCCAAGATGCTCTGCAACGCTCGCAACAGGAATTAGAAACTACCAACGAAGAACTCCAATCCACCAATGAAGAATTAGAAACTACCAACGAAGAACTCCAATCCACCAATGAAGAATTAGAAACTACCAACGAAGAACTCCAATCCACCAATGAAGAATTGGAGACGATGAATGAAGAACTCCAATCTACTAATGAAGAATTACAGACAATTAATAACGAACTAAGCCAGCGCACCACAGAACTTAATCACGCAAATATTTTCCTAATCTCTATTCTCAGAAGTCTGCAAACTGGAATAGTGGTAATTGACGGCAGCTTTAATATCTCAATTTGGAATTATATGGTAGAGGATTTATGGGGGCTGCGAACTGATGAAGTTCTAGGAAAGTCTATCTTCAGCCTAGATATTGGACTACCTGTTGAGCAGTTGCGATCGCCCATCCGCGATTCTTTGTCTGGTAAAAAACAATTTCAAGAAATGATCTTTGATGCTACTAATCGTCGAGGTAGGCAAATAAAATGTTACCTGGCAATCACCCCGTTGCTTGGTATGGATATACAGGGAGCAGTTTTGATGATGGCAGATGTAGAGAGAGTCCATAGTATGATTTCTAGTCAAGATATGGAGGAACGGCGGCAACAGGAATAATTTACAGCAGTTTTCCTTTGCAAAAAGTACAAAGAAAGCTACAAATTTTGATGTAGTTATTGCTGGAGTTAGAAACTCTTTATTTATAATTTTCAGCTTTGAATTTTGTACCTAATTTACTAGTCACACTGAAAAAATATAGAGAATTAGTACTATGGCAATCTCAGAATTTAGATTCAATTTTTTGGCTCAACCAATCGCAAAAACTAGCATGATAGAGACTATAATAGATTTCTGTTGCTATTGAATCTAAATGTAAAAATTCTCGCCACTCGTCTAAAATTACCTTGATTTCATATTCATCTATATCTAATCTTTCTGCGATCGCTTCTATTGAAGTTGATTGCTCTTGAACTAAGATATTTAACACCAGTAAACCCATTCTTTGCTGTTTACTGGTGACTAAGTTTATCTTGTCTAAATGAGTTTGGTAATAAATTTGTAAGTTTTCGGGATAAATATCCTCATTAATAGCTGCTAAGATTTCACTAACATACATAAAGTTAGTCTCGCCATCATCAAAACCTTTCTCTGCCAATTTTAGCGAAACATCTTTTGTATTCTTATCTTCGCTAAATCTACGTTCAGAATGAGATAATTTATTTAAATGATTTTTAATATATTCTTGGATATCAGCGCGATTTTTTTCTTGGTAATTTGATAAATCTAAATATTGGGCTGGAGTTTCAATTAACAAGCCTGATTTATCTGTCAGAAATGGACGACGAGCAAGGATAAAATAAACTTTTTCTGGCAGATAACGTGGTAAATAGAATATATTTGAGCCACGTGGTTGATTGTTGATATCAATCCTATCACAGCCATCAATTGTAATAATTAACCGTTGATCGGGATGCAATCTATCGCTGATTTTTTGTAGTAATAATGATAAAAAGCCACTGCCTTCTGTGGTAAAATCAGGAAAGTTAGCTATAATATTTGTGCTACCTTGATTTTTGGCAATTTCTATTAATTGAGTGCAAATACTTGTAAAAAATTCTTCAACGTGATTTTTACCTGCAATTTCTACATTGTAATAGACAATACCAGAATTCTGGCTGACATAATGAGCAATAATGGCACTTTTACCAATACCAGGATCGCCGATAATAGTAAAGTAGCCACGATCGTATTGATTGATAAAATTTTTAATAGCAGAAAAAACAAATTCACGACCGATGAAATTATGATTTTTGGCGTTGATAAATTGCTCAAATTCGGCAGTATATTTAGGGATATTATTCATTTTTTAACCCCCTTCCAAATGCAGAAAATGGACCCGACCTGAATGTTCCCCGATGAGAAATGTTAATCCATCTGGAGAAACTGTACAGCAATATATAGAACTTTCACCCGTAAAAGTAGAGATTACCTTCCCTGTCTCTAAATCCCACAGTTTCAGGGTGGTGTCAGTAGAACTAGAAACGGCTTTTTGACCATCTGGGGTGATGGCTACTGCTGTTACCGAATCTTTATGACCGCTTAGGGTAGAGATTGCCTTTTCTGTCTGCAAATCCCATAATTTCAAGGTGGTGTCAGCAGAACCAGAAACAGCTTTTTTTCCATCTGGAGTTATGGCTACTGCTGTTACCGAATCTTTATGACCGCTTAGGGTAGAAATTGCCTTTCCCGTCTGCAAATCCCATAATTTCAAGGTGGTGTCAGCAGAACCAGAAACAGCTTTTTTTCCATCTGGAGTTATGGCTACTGCTGTTACCGAGTCTTTATGACCGCTTAGGGTAGAGATTACATTTCCTGTTTGCAAATCCCATAACTTCAAGGTGGTGTCAGCAGAACCAGAAACAGCTGTTTGTCTGTCTGGAATAATAGCTACTGCATTTACCGAGTCAGTATGACCTCTGAGGGTAGAGATTGCTTTTCCTGTCTCCAAATCCCACAGTTTTAGGTTGGTGTCACTTGAAGCAGAAACGGCTTTTTGACCATCTGGAGTAATGGCTACTGCATTTATCGAGTCTTTATGACCTGTAAGTGTAGAGATTTGCCATCCCGTCTTCAAATTCCACAGTTTTAGGTTATTAGAAACAGAAACAGCTTTTTTTCCATCTGGGGTAATGGCTACTGCATTAACTAAACCTCTATGACCTCTCAAGGTAAAGGTTTCTCTTCTTGTCTCCACATTCCATAGTTTCAGAGTCCAAAGCTTTAGAGTCCACAGTTTCAGGGTGTTGTCACTAGAAGCAGAAACTGCTGTTTGACCATCTGGGGTAATGGCTACTGAATTTATTGAGTTGTTATGACCTGTGAGGGTAGAGATTTCCTTTCCCGTCTTCAAACTCCACAGTTTCAGGTTATTAGAAACAGAAATGATTGTTTGACCATCTGGGGTAATGGCTACTGCATTTACTGAGGCTTGATGACCGCTTAGGGTAAAGGTTTCCTTTCCCGTCTGTAAATCCCATACCTTTAGGGTGTTGTCATCAGAAGTAGAAACAGCTGTTTGACCATCTGAGGTTATGGCTACTACATTTACCGAAGCTTTATGACCAGTCAGGGTACGTAGTAAGTTTCCTCCCGGAGTAGTTAAGGTGGCTGTGATGGGGTAAAAGCGAGGATTTTCACTTTTACTTTGAACTGCATCTACCAATATTTTCTGAATTTCTGGTTCAGGAAAACTTTGCAATCTACCCCATAATTGCCCTACTAATTGATTTGGATCTTGATTTAAAATATGGGCTGATAACTGTAGGGTACGTTCAATTAATTTCAGGGTTTTGACTTGCCCATAATCTACTCTTTCGTCTTCCTCTAGCCTATCTAATATCTCTGGATCATCAATCAAATAATAATCCCTAATTAGGGTTTCTACTCCAAATTGAGGATATTGGATTTTTAGAGAAATAAAATCAAAATCCGTGAGGGTTTCATAATATTTTTTTGAGTTACCTACTTTTAATTGTTGCTCAGGAAATTGACCTAAAAACAAATTTTGAAACTCTGCTGATTTTGAGGCTAATTTAGCGGCAATTCCCCCCATTTTATGCCATCTCCTTAAGCATATAATTAGCCATACTTTTATTAACTTCTCTAAAGAGCTTTCGACCTTTACCTAGTTTGTCTTGAGATTTGAGAAATTCCAGAAAACTTCGATGATAAATACTATAGTAAGTTTTGTGTTCATCTACATTTACTTTCGGTGTTACATATTCAACCCACTCGTTTAATACCGATTTCACCTCATATTCTTCCTCATCAAGAATCTCGGTAATCATATTTATCGATATTGGTTCACCTCTTTCTACCAATA